>JAPYUM010000012.1:35722-41063 GCA_029940535.1 Vicinamibacterales bacterium | reverse complement strand
ACCCTCTCTTGTAGAACGGTAGTGGCACCACGCGCGCGGTGACCTGCCGCCCGCGAATCTCGATGGCGCACTCCGTTCCCGGCGCGCTCGCTCCCACCGGCAGATACGCGAGGCCGATGGCTTTCTCGAGAAACGGGGTGCGGGTCCCGCTGCTGACGACGCCCACCGGCTCGCCTCCGACGAACACGGGATAACCGCGCCTCGCGATCCCGCGGTCGACCATTTCGAACCCCACCAGCTTGCGGGTCACGCCGCGAGCCTTCTGCGCGATCAAGGCCTCGCGACCGATGAAGTCCGGCTTGTCCCACCCGACGATCCAGCCGAGCCCCGCCTCCAGCACGGTCGTCGTGTCGTCGATGTCCTGACCACTCAGACGCATGGCCGCCTCCAGACGGAGTGTGTCGCGGGCTCCGAGTCCGGCCGGTTTCAGCCCCGCCTCGGCACCAGCCGTCACGAGCGTCTGCCACAGCCGATCGGCCCCGGCCGGGGGGACAAAAATCTCGAATCCGTCTTCGCCGGTATAACCGGTGCGAGAGATGGTCGACCGCTGGCTGGCCACTTCGCCTGTCTCGAACCGGTAGTACCCGATGCCGGCGAGATCCACCTCCGTGAGTGGTTGCACAATCTCCAGCGCCCGCGGTCCCTGCACCGCGATCAGCGCATACCGCGACGACGTGTTGACCGCGAACGCATCGCCCATCCCCTGGATGCCGGCGCTGATGTGGGCGAAGTCCTTTGCGATGGAGGACGCGTTCACCACCAGCATGAAGTGGTCGTTGGTCAATCGATACACCAGCAGATCGTCGACGAACGTCCCCTCGTCGGTGGTCAAGGCGGAGTACTGCGCTTGACCAATCTCGAGACGTGACGCGTCGTTCGACGAGATCCGCTGCACGGCGGCCAACGCGTCGCGCCCGGCCACCTCGATCTCGCCCATGTGACTCACGTCAAACAGTCCGGCCGCGGTGCGGACCGCGAGATGTTCTTCCGTGATCCCGGAAAATTGCACCGGCATGTCCCAGCCGCCAAACGGCACCATCTTGGCGCCCATCGCGACATGTCGACCGTGCAACGGGGTCTTGAGCAGCGTGTCTGGCGCGTCGGTCATGGACGGTGAGTCCTGCCGCCTCTGAACGGCCGGCAACAGGTGTTCGTCGGCGTGTGGTGAGGTGTTCCGTGTGAGGGTGTGGCCGGAAATCAGACCGGAGCGACAGCCCGCGTAAACGTACTATGGGTCCCGGGGACGGTCAAGGCATGAGGCCCCTCGGACACTCTCTGTTGACGCACCGGGGTTAAAAACTACATTGCAGCTATTACTCCGTAATGAATGGACCGGCACCGCAGATGAGTCACCATCTTGGCGAGTTCGAACAGCTTCTGCTCTTCGCCCTCCTGCGTCTAGGTGATGAGGCGTCGGGAACGGCGGTCATGGACGAAATCGAACAGCGCACCGGACGAGCGGTCAGCGTCGGCGCTAACTATACGGGGTTCGAGCGCCTGACCGGCAAGGGCCTGGTGACGTCGACCTTTGGTCCACCGTCGCCCAGGCGGGGCGGCAAACGTCCGCGACTCTACATACTGGAGCCGGCCGGGGCCGACGCGTTGGCACGCGCCTGGGCGGCGATCGACCGGATGGCCGAGGGCATGGCCGCCAAGCTGAGGGTGTTCGGCGGATGAGTCCAACCGGGGCAAAACGGCCCATCCGCGACGGGGCAGCGCCTCCGTGGCTGACACGCTGGCTGCTGGCCCGCCTGCTACGCGGTGCCGGAGCCGAGCCAGTCCGGGGCGACATCGAAGAGGGGTTCCAGCCGCGAGCCGAGCGACACGGCCCCGACTACGCGCGCCGGTGGTACCGCCGACAGGCGCTCGGGTCTGCCTGGGCACTCTGGACGTTCCCCTCCACACGACGCAGAACGGCCCCAAGCCAACCCACAGGAGACGGCCCCATGAGAACGCTGCTTGGAGACATGCGGTACGCCGTGCGGGGCCTGGTCCGAACCCCAGGCTTCGCGGCCGTGGCGGTGGTCACCCTGGCGCTTGGCATCGGTGCCAACACGGCGGTGTTCACCATGGTCAATACCGTGCTCCTGGGCAAGACCCGCTCGGACGTGTGATCGGCGCGCGCGGCGGCACCGGCAACGACACCCGCGTCGTGGGCGTGGTGCAGGACGGCAAGTACCGCAGCATGCGAGAGGCCCCCCTGCCCTACAGCTACTTCCCGATCGCACAGAGCTACAGCCCGCGCGTGACGCTGGTGACGCGCGTCGACGGCGACCACATGGCGATGCTTCCAGCCCTTCGACGCGCCATTCAGGCGATCGAACCGACCTTGCCGATCTACGCCGAGCGGACGCTGGAGACACAACTCGCCCGGGCCGTCGTGGGCGAGCGCGGGGGCGCGACCCTGCTCGGCATCTTCGGAGCCGTCGCCCTGCTGCTCGCGGCCGTCGGGGTGTCTGGGCTGGGGTCGAACGGGGTGCAACAGCGGATCCATGAGATCGGGGTACGAATGGCGCTGGGAGCCACCCGGCCCAACGTGGTGCGGCTCGTGGTCGAGCAGGGGATGGCACTGGTGCTAGTCGGGGTGGGTCTCGGATTGGTCGGCGCCGTCGTGCTGAGCCGCACCGCCGCCTCGTTGCTGTTCGGCGTCAGTCCCACCGATGTCCTGACTTTCGCCCTGGTGCCAACCGTGCTCACCGGGGTCGCACTCATAGCGTGCCTTTTTCCCGCTTGCCGTGCGACGTGCATCGAACCAACCCGGGCCCTGCGCGACAATTAGGTTTCATGCGTACGCGGCAAGGACTTCGCCGAGGCGACTGCGTACGGCCTCGGATGACTGCTCGACATCGGTGTCGCTGAGTCCGAGACGCTCGAGGGAGGCCTCGCAGATGGGAGACTGACCGGCGCGGCGTCATCGCTCACTCGCTTCGCAATCTCGTTGGCCCCATGCACGACGTCGCACACGAGGTCGTCGCCTTGGCTGGGGGTGTGGTGATGGGTGATGCCGCTCACCACCCGGGCTGGCAGTTGCCAATGCTGTCCGACGAGGCCGCCGATCTCCGCGTGATTGGTGTCCAAGATGGCATCTCGACCTCAAGACCCTCCCCGAGCTCACGTGCACATTCCATACACTCGAGAGATTCTCGGTCGACGAGACGACCAATCACGAGCTTGCCGATGTCATGGAGGAGCGCGGCAGTAGACGTCTCGAGAGGGAGCGGCTGAGTCGATCGTCGCTGGACGACATCGGCCGCGAGCGACGATGCGACCAGGTGTTGCCAGAACTGTCCCTCGGCGAGGCCATACCGCGGAAGCGCGCTGCGGGGCGCCCGCGGTAGACACGCCGCCGCCACCACGGACATCAGCGGGCTGATACCGATACAACTGACCGCGTGCTTGACGTTGACGATTTCCACCCGACTCGCGCTGGCGGCCGAATTGACCCGGCGGAGCAGCTTCGCCGTCAACACGGGGCCAAAGGCTACACTCTCTGCCACCTCGTCGAGGTGCCAGTTTCCGCCGCCGACGACGGTCATGAGTCGGTGTACGGTGGGCGCGAGCGGGTCGATGTCACACGCCGCCCTCGCCAACAAGTCGTAGTTGGACATCCATGGGGTAATCGGCACGAGCGCCGGAGTCCTGAGACACCACCCACGTGGGGAGGAAGGGAACATGCAGAGCAACCACAGAGGCTTCATGACGGCCTTGGGCGCCAGTGCCGCATATACCGACCCGGCATCGGCCGGGTTAATGACGGTGTCGGCATAGAATGAGCCAGACGCTCGGCACCATAGCCCGGCCGTAGACGTCCGCCGTGTCGCCACATCGCTCCCTGGATCATGGAGACAGCCTATGTCCACCCGGTTTGGTAGGTACCTGTTCGTCGGCGCCCTGCTCGTGACGTATCCACCCAGCGCGGCTGTCCCCCAGGGCACCCCTGAGCGCGCGGCGACGCGGGTGGCCGAGAACGTGACGGTGACCATTCTCTCGTCCAACCTGGCCAACGGCGCGACCATCGGCGAGTGGGGTCTGTCGGCGCTCGTGACCGCGGACGGACAGTGCGTGCTGTTTGATGCCGGGCGGCACCCGGATACCGTGCTGAGAAACGCGGAGGCGCTGGACGTTGATCTCTCTTGCGTCACGGACGTCGTCCTCAGTCATTTCCATTTTGACCACACCACGGGGCTGCTGCCGATCGTGCAGGCCGTGCGCGTCAAGAATCCAGAGGCCATCCGGCGTGTCCACGTCGCCGAGGGTTTCTTTCTTCCACGGCGCGCTCCCGCTCGCGGTGGTGACACGGAATGGAACCAGATGATCGCCCTGCGGGAGGCGTTTACCGAGGCCGGCGTCGAGTTCATCGAACACGATGCGCCCACCGAGATCGTGCCCGGGGTCTGGGTCACGGGGCCGATAGACAGACCCCACCCGGAGCGGAACTACCCCAGCACCGTGCAGGTGCGGCTCGACGGGAACTGGGTGGAAGACCACGTGCCGGACAGTCAGGCACTGAGCGTCGTCACCCCCAAGGGGCACGTCGTGCTGCTGGGATGTGGCCACTCAGGTGTCGTCAACGCGCTCGACCACATTCAAGGCGCAATCGCCGACGCGCCGATCCATGCGCTCATGGGCGGGCTGCACCTGTTCTCCGCGAGCGACGAAACGCTCGGCTGGACCGCCGACCGGCTTCGCCAGATCGGGATCGAGCACTTGATGGCCGGCCATTGCACGGGCATCGAGCCGCTGCTGCGACTGCGCATCGGTCTCAACCTCAATCGGCGCACCGCCGTCGTCGGCGCGGTGGGTTCACAGTTCGTGTATGGCGAAGGGATACGACCGACCGTGATCGCGATGTAGGACACGATCGCCCATCGCCGAGCCGCCCGGCGATAGGCGACCAGCGATGGACCACAACTACGGAATCAGCATGCGAATACTCAGGATGTTCGTCGCGGGTGTACTGTTCGCCACCCCGGCCACGGCCCAGGTCGCGTCGGACGACCTGCCGGACCGCGCGGTCGACTGGGTCCAGGCCTACCTCCGGGTCGACACCATCAATCCACCGGGCAATGAGATCGCCGGGGCGAGGTTCCTCGCGGCCATCTTTGACGCAGAGGGCATTCCCTATGAGATGGTCGAGTCGGCACCCGGCAGAGGCAACATCTGGGCGCGGCTCGACGGAGGCGATGAACCCGGCCTGCTCCTACTCCACCACATCGATGTCGTCCCGGCCGACCCGAACTACTGGGTTACCGATCCCCTCTCGGGCGAGATCCGAGACGGCTTCGTCTATGGCCGCGGAGCCCTCGACACCAAGTCGTCCGGCATCGCCCACCTGGCCGCG
>JAPYUM010000012.1:0-35622 GCA_029940535.1 Vicinamibacterales bacterium | reverse complement strand
CTATGGCCGCGGAGCCCTCGACACCAAGTCGTCCGGCATCGCCCACCTGGCCGCGCTGGGACGGCTTGACGATCACGACTTTGGTTTCCGGGTCATTCCCGCGGTGGACAGATACTTCAGGGGACTGACCGCCTCGGTGGCGCCCGAGTGGCGAGAACGGTACGCCGACCTGGGCACCGCCCTCGGTGAGCCCGGGGTCGCCGACGAGCTCCTGCGCGACAACCCCGACCACTATGGGCTGACGCGCAACACCTGCTCCATGACGCGGCTGGGCGGCAGCGACAAGATCAACGTCGTTCCGACCGAAGCCTGGGCCGAGTTGGACTGTCGCCTCCTGCCCGACCAGGACCCAGATGTATTCCTCGCCGAACTCGGTGAGGTGCTGGGCGACGCGATGCGGGTCGACACCATGATGGGCTTCACGCCCGCGCAATCGTCGGCGGAGACGGGGTTGTTTCTTGTGCTGGAAGAGGCGACCCGGACGCACTATCCGGGCGCCCTGGCGGTGGTCCCCTCGGTGACCACCGGCTTCACCGACAGTCATTTCTTCCGCGATTTGGGCATCACGGCGTATGGCTACGAACCGTTCGTCGTGCCGGCGGCGGACCTAGCCGGAGTCCATGGCAACAACGAACGCATCTCGGTCGAAAACGTGCGACGCGGTGTCGTGGTGATGCTGGATATTCTCCAGCGCTGGGCGGTGGAGTGACGCTACGGGCGCCGCGCGCGGACGCGCCCGCCATGTCACGGCGCGGACGACTCCCGATAGCGAAGATACGCCTGGAGCGTGTGGTAACTGATACCCAAGACTTCACACGTGCGGCGCTTGTTCTGATCGCAGCGGTCGAGGACGAGCCGGGCGTAACGACTACCCCACGTGCGCATCGAGTCTGCGCGCGCCACTGACGGGTAGAGCACCTCGGCATACTCACGCGTCAGCGCGGGCGGCAGGTCGGAGAGGCTCACGACGTTCCCTGGAGCCAGCGTGACCGCTCGCTCAATCACACGCTGGAGTTCTCGCACATTGCCCGGCCAGTCGTAACTCAAGAGCGCCTCTGCGGCTCCGTCCGACAACGACAACCGTCGGAACTGATGGTGGCGCGCTAGAAAATATTCCGCCAACTCGAGAATGTCGTCTCGGCGCCGACGGAGCGGCGGGACCCGCAGCTCAACCCCGGCCAGCCGGTAGTACAGGTCCTCCCGGAACCGGCCGGCGTCCACCAGGCCGCGCAGACTCTGGTTCGTCGCGACTACCAACCGGATGTCCACTGGCCGGAGTTCGTGTCCTCCGACCCGCTCGACCGCGAGTTCCTGCACGGCTCGCAGCAGCTTCGCCTGCGCCGAGGCTGAGAGGTCAGCCACTTCGTCGAGAAAGAGCGTGCCCCGATCGGCCACCTCGAACTTCCCGCGTCGAGCGCGGACACCGGTCGCGATCCGGTCCTCTACCCCGAACAGTTCCGCCTCGATCAAGCTCTCGACCAGTGCGGCGCAGTTCACCGCGACAAACGGTCCTCGGCTGCGTGGGCTGAGGTCGTGGATTTGCCGCGCGACAAGTTCCTTGCCGGAACCGCTCTCCCCTTCAACCAGCACTGTGAAGTCGGTCACGGCCACACGTTCGACCAACTGACGCAACGTCTGCATGCACTCGCTGGAGCCGATCACCGGCGCGGCCGGGTCCGCCGCCGCACGGGTGTTCGGGACCGGCCGAGCACGGGGTGTCAGCGCCAACCCAAACACTCGCGCCGCATCCCGGAGGAGCTGGCGGTCCCAGTCGTCGATGCCCCGCTCAGGGTCGCACTCCACCTCCAGATAAACCTCTGGACGCGCTGGCACGGGCACCGGAAACCGGAGCGCGTTCAGATGGGGGGACGCCTCGCCCGGCGCGCCGGCGATCATCCGGGCTCCTCGTATCGGGACGAGACGACGCACGGCGACGAGAAATGCCTCTTCGGTCGCGGCCGGTCTAGGCGACGCGGTCGACCGGGAAAGAAGCGCGGCCAGAAAGTCGGAGAACTGCCGCCGACGTTCACCCCGGCGGCGCCCATGGGTAACGCCGGATGAGAGCGCCGAGGCAGGAGACACGGATCGAGGAGAGCCGAGCGACGTGGACGATGAGGGTTGGGTGACCATGGTTGACTCCAAGATAAGGGACCGAGGACCAGCGTGTACGGTCTTCCCTATCAAACGGAGTGCCAGGGCTGTGCAACCCAATGAATACTGGCGATTCTGGTATACGTGCATGTATCAAGCTTGACTGAAGCTCGCCATCGGGTAGAAATTACCCGTGCTCAAGTTCTTCGACAGGACGCGGGAGGTTACATGTCGCTCCGGGGGCCGACACGAGTCAACCGGCTTTGCCTCGTCGTCCATGCTGGTGTCCTCGTCATGGCTCGGCGCATCGCCTTGACAAGGTGCATAAAGGCGCAAAATACCGTTAGGTTTCGGTCTTCGACGCGCGGGCTGAGAGCAAGGACTCAAGGGGACCAGATGGGCGGTGTTTCTTTCCGTCGTGTGTGCGTGTGCATCGCGATTCTTCTCGGACCGCTCGTCCAGATAGATGCGGTCGCTCAGCCCGCGACCTGGCGCGTCACTGTCAAGGGCGGAGCAAAAGTAGACCACCCGGGCAGGTGGGCGGAGTTTGGTGAGAGCGGCTGTGCGGGGGACGCCTCAGGACGCTGGGGCGGCAGCGTCTTGGCGGGCTTTCTTGCTGTGCGCAAGACGATAGCTCTCGCCGTTCAGTTCCAGGATGCGGACGTGATGGGTCAGTCGGTCGAGCCGAGGGTGAAGAGCCTACAATCGACCCCGGCAGGAACTTCCGGCGACGTACTGGCAGACCGGCCACATCGACGCCATTCGCTCCACAACGATTTCTCCAGCAGGTCGCGAATCGATGAGCGGCGCGCGGATCAGAGGACTCCTGATCGACGCTGCGTATGCGTGCGATATCGACACACCCGATGACTGGCGCCACGCGGAGTGGCTGATGAGACATCTCGACCAACCGTTCGTCCGACCACGCTCGGCGACCCCGTGACAGGTATCAGGCGGAATCTTGTCGGCTGGCGGATCGAACGTCTCTAGGAAATCGACGGATGGCGCGTCCCACGCCGATGCGAATCAGACGATCGCTTTCTCGCGGCAATACCGATCGATCTCCTGAAATGCCTCGAGACGGAGCTCCATATGCCGACGGTATTCGAGGTACGTGATGTAGCCCCACGGCGTTTCCCGCATCCGACCGCGCTGGTTCGGGGGTACGCAGAGTTCTGGGGTGCGCTTCTGAAACTTGACGGCGTCACACCCGGCCTCGCTCGCGGCGTCAATCACCGTTTGGCCAGGTCCAGTTGTCCGTTGTGATTGATCCCAGCTTCGGCGGCGATGAACGTTGGACATCCCGCGCCCACCTCACCGCCCGCAATCCGTACGGTCTGCCGCAATCCGACCTCCGTGGTCAGCCCCGCCTGACGGGTCAGATTACCGTGGGCCTGACCGGCGGTCTGTTACCCCCGCGGCCCGGGGACGTCATGGTCGTCGGCTCATCCGTCACCCCCAGGCGTGACACCGCGGACCTTGACCGCGGCCTCCTGGGCAGGCAAGCTCCGCATGCGAGGAACCCGTGATGCGCCCGGCTGGCACAGCGAAACGTGGGCGCACAATGAGCACGTGCGCGGGGAACAACGTCGTATGAAGATTCTGTTTTCGATGGCTCATTCGGGGGCACTTCGCAACTTCGCCTCCACGATTCGTCAGCTAGCAGACCGGGGACACGACATCCATCTGGCATTCCTGCGGCGGAACAAGCTGGGCGACAGTCCCCTGCTCCAGGAGTTGACCGGCGACTACGAAACCGTCACCTACACGGCGCCAGCCAAGCGCCCCCCGGCTCGTTTCTGGCGGGAGCCGGCGCGCCGTGTGCGGCGGTGGGCCGATGCCCTGCGTTATCTCGAGCCGGAGTATCGGGACGCCGGCAAGCTCCGCGAGCGGGCCGAACAGGCGGCGGGTCTCGTGGCGCGGATCAACCGGTGGCCCCTGGTCAACACCACCACGGGACGACGGCTCCTACGGACCATGCTGCTCTGGGTCGAACGAGCCATTCCTCCGGATCCCTCGGTCGATGCACTCCTGGCCACGCACGAGCCCGACGTCGTGCTGGTCACGCCACTCGTGGAGCTGGGGTCCGACCAGGTCGACTACATCACGAGTGCGCGGATCATGGGCATCCCGACGGGACTGTGCGTCCACAGTTGGGACAACTTGACCAACAAAGGCGTGATTCGCATCCCACCTGACCGCGTGTATGTCTGGAACGACGCCCAGAAGCGGGAAGCGACCACCATGCATGGCGTGTCGGCCGACAAGGTCCTCGTGACCGGAGCCCCGGCCTACGACCAGTGGTTCGACATGTCGGCCAGCGTGACCAGGTCCGAGTTCTGCGACAAGGTTGGTCTGCCCTCGGATCGTCCCTTCCTGGTGTATCTCGGCTCGTCCGGGTTCATCGCGCCCGATGAAGCCGTCTTCGTCGACGGCTGGCTGCAACGCGTCAGAGGCGCCGACGATGCTCGGCTGCGGGACATGGGTGTGCTCGTGCGACCGCATCCACAGAACGCGCAGCCCTGGTCCGAGCTGGCCGGGCGACACCCGCGAGTTGTCGTATGGCCCACGGATCCGACCGACCCGGTGGACGCGGTATCACGACACGACTTCTACGACTCGATCCATTACGGCGCGGCGGTGGTCGGGGTGAACACCAGCGCCATGATCGAAGCGGGCATCATCGGACGATCGGTATTCACGGTGCACTCTGAAGAACATGCCGGCACCCAGGAAGGCACGCTGCATTTTCACTACCTGCTGGAGGCCGGTGGGGGGCTGCTCCACAACGCCCGCGATATGGATGAGCACCTGACCCATCTCTCGAACGCCCTGGGAGCCGAAGCACAAGACGCCGACAAGCTCCAAGGGTTCGTCGAGGCCTTCCTGCGGCCACGGGGCCTAACGAAGCGGGCGACACCGGTACTGGCCGATGGTATCGAAGAGTTGGGGAGGGTACCGCGTCCGGAACCGGCAGGCCCGGCGTGGTATCGCTACCTCCTTCGTGGGGGCTTGTACCCGGGCGCCGCGGCGCTGAACCTCGGAAGCGCGTTCCTCCGCGTGCTACGGAGTCGCGACCACCGGGTGCGCCCGTTGACCTTGCGCGGACATCTGGCGAAACCAGCGACGATCGCCCTCGATGTCGCTCTCCAATGGCGGCCGGCCAGGAGTTTCGCCAAGAAGTATGTCGTGCCCCGGGTCGTGCGGGGCATGAGTGCAGACCAGCCAGCCGAGGAGACACTCGCCATTCCACGCGTCGTGGACAGGTTGCATCGGAGCGATCGCCCAATCATCGTCGGACCATGGGTGAGTGAGGTCGGGTTCGAAATACTCTATTGGATACCGTTCCTGCAGTGGGCCACGCGCTATCGCGATTTCGCCCCCGATCGCCTCATCATCGTCTCCCGGGGTGGCACCGCGCCGTGGTACCAACATCTCGGGGGGCGATATATCGACCTCTTCGACCACTACACGCCGAGCCAGCTGAAACGGGTCAATGACGAACGCATGGCGGACGGTCAGATGAAGCCGCGGGTCATGACCGGTTTCGACCGGGAGGCGATCAAACGCGTGAAGACATCCATGCGGCGCGCTGACGCCGAAGTTCTGCATCCGATGTATATGTATCGACTGTTCGATCCATACTTCAAGATGCGCACGTCGGTGAACCTGGTCGAGCGTTTCACGTCCTTCAAGCGGCTGCCCTCGATGGGCGTCACCGACATCGGCTCGAAGCTCCCGGATGACTATGTGGCAGTCCGCTTCTATTTCAACAACTCGTTCCCGGAGACCGAGGAGAATGTCAGGTTCGTGGCGCGACTCCTAGCCCGGGTCACCGAGACGACGGATGTCGTGTTGCTGAACCCCGGGGTTCAGCTCGACGACCACTGGGACCTCACCCCGGAGGTCACCCGCCGGGTGCACCGCATCGACCATCTGCTCGAGCCGCGCAACAACCTGACAGTGCAAACCGAGGTCATCAGCCGGGCCCGCGCGTATGTCGGGAATTACGGGGGGTTGTCCTACGTCGCGCCGTTTTACGGCGTCCCATCCCTGGCGCTGTACTCGTGTCCAGAATATGTCGCCCCGCATCACGTGGATGTGATGAATCGCGTGTCGGACACTTTGGAGCGTGGATCGTTCATGGCGATCGACGTCGAGCGATTCGATCTACTGGGCCTCGTTACCGCCCCGCCCTCGTCATGGTCGCGTGAAGAAGGGGCTGACCACGCGGCACTGTCCGCCCGGCGACCGAGCACATGATCCTTGGGTTTGATGAGCTCAAACGCCATCGGCGGCAAGTAGCCATGGTCGATGGCGCGTTCGACCCGCTGCACCATGGGCACATCGCGTATTTTCGGCGGGCCCGCGAGCAATCGGGGCCACTGTTGTGCAACATTGCCCCCGATCGCTACGTCGAGACCAAACACCCGCTGTTGCTCGAGGGTGCCAGCCGGGCGCTGGTCATCGACGCGTTGTCCGACATCGCCTACACCCACGTGAGTCGAACCGACACCGAAACCGTCTTGCGCGAGTTGTGTCCGACGCACTTCGTCAAGGGCAAGGACTGGGAGGGCCGTCTACCGCTCGACCAAGTGAGGGTCTGTGACGAGTTGGGCATTGAACTCGTTTTCGTGGACACGATGCACGACTCGTCCTCGGCCCGCCTGCGTCAATACCTGCAAGCGAGCGTGTCGAACGACAACGATGACCTGGACGCCCTCGAACAGCTGATCGCACGACAGCGCCCACCGCACGAGAGAGTCTCCGTGGACAGCGAGGAGCAGGACGGTGGCCGCGCGCCTGCGGTCGAGGGACGACACGCCGTGGCGATCAGGGAGGCCTTCTCTCCACGACGCGTGCTCGACGTGGGCTGCGGCCGCGGCACGCTGTTGCGTTTGCTGTCTGGACAGGCCGTCGAGGCCGACGGCGTCGACGTCGACCCGCGGATGCGAGAGCTCGCACCACCCGCGGTGCGCTCGCGCATCCAGATCCAGACCATCTCGGACCGGCCCGATCCCCCGACGACGCCTACGATCTGGTGATGTGTCGCAACGTCCTTGAGCACCTGAGCCTGCTCCAGATCGCGGACACCGTCCGACATCTCTGTCGACTCAGTGCGCGGTATGTCTATGTGGCAGGGCGCTGCCGCGCCCAGCCGGCCGGCCTCCTCGACGTGACGACCCCGGCAGATCACACGCCGTCACAGCGCACGCTCGTCAGTCCAGATCTACTGCGGCTCCTACTCGTCCTCCAAGGTTTCCGTCGGCGAGCGGACCTCGAAGGCAAGCTCGACGAGACGGGAGGCCAGGACGACGTGCTCGTCTACGAGCGGGGTGGCACCTGACTGGTCAATGACCAGCCGCGATGGTCATGCCGGTGAGGTGCGCGCTACCGGATTGGGTTGGCGACCCCCTCGGGCTCCTCGCCGCGGAACTCCGCCTCGAGCAGCCGCGCACCCTTCATGATGCCCTGGAGCGCATAGTTCGCCTCGTGGCACGCATACTCGAACACCTTGTTCGGACTGCGCGGCCAGGCATATTCGCCGGTGAATGGCGCGGTCCAGACCGTCGGGTCGTCGGCCGTGAAGGTGTAGACCAACTGGTCGGCGCTCTCCATGCGGAAGCGCTCGATGACCGCCATGCTACCGGTGCCGCGTCGGAACCCCGGCCGGGGCACGAGGTTGGTGGTCTCCACCACCAGCGTGTCGCCCTCCCACCACCCGATCGAATCACCGAGCCACTTCTTGATCTCGGGCGGGTCATGCTCGGCGTTCATCCGGATGATGCGGGCGTCGTGCACCATCTCGGTGAGGATCATGACGGTATCGTCGGTCTGCACGATCCGCTTGTGGTTGTTGTAGAGCACCGGCAGCATTGGTGGTCCGCCGGTCGAGCCGAACCCGACCATACAGCGCTCGCCGTACGGCCGCTGCTCCATGTTGTCGTAGGGACCAGGCGCGTCGAACCCGTCCTCGAGCCAGAAGGCGGTGCCGGGGTTCGGGGTCCGCGCCCCTCGGCCGCTCGCCCCGTCGACCCGCGGCGGGAACCGGCCGTTCAGAGGATCGATGAGGATTGACGTGCGCCATTGTCCGCCGATCCGGAACGCGCTGTCGCCGTTGTCGATGTAGACGTTGTTGTAGCCACCGACGGTTCCTCCCTCGGCCGGGGCGCCACGGTTGGGGTCGCTCGGGGCGCTGCGGGTCGCCCGACGCTGCCGTTGACGCTCGGCGATCTCGGCCGCCTCCTCATCGGTTAGCGCCATCTGTGCACCGAGCTCCTCGGGGCGCTCCAGCGGCGTCAGGGTCGAGATGTCATAGGTGCCCGACAGGTCCGGGTGTCCGCTTGGCGTACGGGGGATCTCGTTCTGGGCCGTCGCGACCGAGCCCACGCTCAGACACACGACGACCAGCCCACTGAGAGCGACCGCGAAGCGACTACGCATCTGAACCTCCCGATGATGAGAATTGGGGGCCATTGTATCGCCACCCAGGCCGGATCGTCCGCTGTACCAGCGCTCCAGATAGTCTTACCGCGTCACTCCGGAATGGCATAACCTGTCGGCGGTACTCCCGCTTCGCACGCTACCAGCGAGGAGACACATTGCAACGGACCGTGGTGCGATCAAGCCGGCCGACGCAATACACACCCCGGAGGTGACGCCATGTCGCGAGCTGTCTTGTCCTTCTCTCTGTTGGCTGTCGCGCTCGTCTTCTGTTCGTTCAACGTCGATGCCGTCTCGGCCCAGACCTGCACCCCCGACGGTGACGTGCAGTTCGTGTGTGGCACCACCAATCCCGAAGACCTGTATCAGGTGCCCGACACACCCTGGGTGATCGCTTCCGGCCGGGTATCCGATGTGGCCGGTCCGATCTACGCGGTACATACGCGCGACCACACCGTGCGAGAAATATTTCCGCAAGGCGCCGCCTCACCGGAGCATGACACGGCCGCCTATCGGGATTGCCCTGGTTTCAACCCCGTCTTTCAACCCCATGGCCTCACGCTACGAGAGGGTCGTGGTGGCGTGCATACCCTGTATGTCGTCGGTCATGGCGCACGGGAGGCGATTGAAGTCTTTGATCTCGATGTGCGAGGCGATGCTCCGTCACTGACGTGGGTCGGGTGCATCGTGTCCCCGGAAGGCACTCGACGTATCAATTCCATCACCGCGTTACCCGACGGCACCCTCGGCGCAACGAATTTCGATACGGAGGGCGGTGAGCTGTGGGAGTGGCATCCGGAGACCGGTTGGGCCGAGGTGCCCAACAGCCAGATGGCAGGGCCCAATGGCCTGGTTTCGTCGCCCGATGGTCGATGGTTCTACATCGGCGGGTGGAGCGATCAGGCGCTGGTTCGTCTCTCGCGGGGACAGACGCCGGTTCGGATTGATGCGGCCCCGGTCGGCTTCAACGTCGACAACGTTCGCTGGGGGAACAATGGCCAGATCGTGGTGGCCGGTCATGTCACCCGTTGCCCCGACGCCAGCGACTGTGAACTGGCGGCCGCGCGTGTCGTCACGGTCGATCCAGACACGCTGCAGGTGCAACAGCGGGTGGACTACAAGGGCAGCGAGTTCTTCCGGCTGGGTACTGTGGCCATCGAAGTCGATGAGGAGATCTGGGTCGGCGGTATCCGAGGCAGCTTGGGCATCGCCCGATTTCCACGATGACTGGCTGCCGCCGGCGAAACGACGTCCCGCGGTCCCGGCCCTGGTTGGAGCACTACGTATACGAAGGCCTCGTCTAGACCGATCGGCTTACGGTGTCCGGCCGCTCGAGTTCACTTATCTGACCGCAGGTGGCGCGGGGCACCTGCACTCCGGCCTGGCACCAGAGACGATACGCTCGGTCCACACTCATCGGGTGTCCCTGACGAGCGAGAAAGATGCGGATCTTGTGATAGCCATAGCGAGGATCCTGACCCGCGAGTTCGCGCATCGCAGCGACGACCGGCGCATCGCGTCGCGCCAGGCGAGACTGGTACCCGAGGGTCGATCGTGCGACCGAGAGCAAGGCGCACGCGCGGCGGCTCGACAGCCCGCGTCGTTGCGCGACCTGCTGCCGGCGCGCACGTGCGCCTCCTGTTTTTTCGCGTGATCTCCTTGCGCACGTCGATTTCGAGGTCGGGGTTGGCCACCATCGTCTTCAGCCGGCCGTTCTCCTGCTCGCGCGGGCGCAACCGCTTCACATCGGCGGGCTCCAGCGCCCCGAAGTGTTTCCGCCAGCTGTAGATGGTCTGTGCGCTCACGCCGTGCTGCTTGGCCACCTCCGGTACGGGCCGCCGGTCGGCTTCCCGCAGGATCGTGACCATCTGTGTTTCCGTGAAACGACTCTTCTTCATGGCTCCTCCTTGCCCGGAGGACGCCATGCTCTCAAGTGTCAGCTGGTCCGAAAAACGGCAGGCATGTCACCGGTCCTTGAACTTTCGAATGTGTCGCCCCTCGGCAACACCGACGCCACTAGGTATCCTGATCGTTGGATGCCTGGAACTAGGGGAAGTCCTCGGAGACCTACCAGACGCGGAGGAAGCGGGCAAGGCGTCCGACCGGGAGCCTGCAGCACGAGCGCCTTCGCTTGGGCCCGGTGGGCGCCCGCGTGGCGCTCAGTAATGCCACGCGAGAGCCGAAGTGCACTGTCACGCCACCCCTCAGAGCTCGGACAGCCCTTCGAGCCGGCCGGTGCTGTCGCCAAGCGCGTCTGTCGGGACCCCCGCCCGAGCGAGCAAGGACAACAGCAGGTTCGCCATCGGCGGCTCCTCCCCGTAGACGACGTGACGCCCCGTCCTTAGGTAGGCGCCGCCACCCGCCAGGAGCACCGGCAGGTCGACGTGCTCGTGCAGGTTGCCGTCTCCGATGCCTCCACCGTAGACCAGCAGCGTGTGGTCGAGCAGCGAGCCGTCGCCGTCGGGCACCGCACTCAGCGTCTCGAGGAACCGGCTGAACAACTGGACGTGATACAGGTTGATCTTCGCCACCTGTGCGATCTTCTGGTCGTCGCCCCGGTGGTGGGACAAGGTGTGATGCGGACCGGGGACGCCGATCTCCGGGTAGGTCCGTTGGCTCAGTTCGCGACCGAGGAGGAATGTCGACACCCGGGTGATATCGGCCTGATAGGCCAGCGCCAGCAGGTCGAACATCAGCCGCGCGTGGTCGGCGAACTGCTCCGGAACGGATACCGGCCGCTCGGGCAGCTCCAGCCCGGCGTCGACACTGTAATCCTCCGACCGCTGCACCCGCTGCTCGACGTCACGCACGGCGTCGAGATACTGCGTCATACGGGTGCGGTCCCCGGCCCCCAGGGTCCGCTGCAGCCGCGCCGTCTCCTCGGTCACCGAGTCCAGAATGCTGCGGGTCGACCGCAACCGTGCCCGCCGCGCCTCCGGGCTCGAGCCGTCGCCGAACAGCCGTTCGAAGACGATGCGCGGGTGGGTCTCCATCGGCACTGGTGTGGTCGGCGTCCGCCACGAAATGGTGTTCTGATACACGCAGCTGTAGCCGACGTCGCAGTTGCCGATCAGCTCGTTGGCTTCGAGCGCCAGCTCCAGTGACGGGAGTGGCGTCTGCCGACCGAGGGTCCGCGCGGCGATCTGGTCGGCGCTGACCCCTGCCAGCACGTCGGCGCCCTCGGTTTGCCGCGCGTGGACGCCGGTCAACCAGACGGCGCTCGCCCGCGAATGGTCGCCATTGCCATCGCCGAACGCCGCGGCCTGCCGGTGGGCCAGCCCGGTCAACACCATGACCTGCTCCCGGAACGGCGCGAGCGGCGCGAGCGTGGGCGACAACGTGAACCCGGCGCCGGTTTCCTCCGGCCGCCACTCCGGCAGGACGACCCCATTCGGGACATAGAAAAAGCCGAGACGCGGGGTCGGCGCGGCGGCCGTGCGAGTAAGCGCCGTCAGCGCCGGCGCCATCGCGTCCAGGAACGGGAGGGCGAGCGTCGCCCCCACCCCACGCAGCAGGGTGCGCCGTGGCAGATTCCGCTTGGTGACGATCATGACGCCGCTCTCCTCATCTGAAACGGCACGCTTCGCACCACGGCCAGGGCGAGCGCGCGCAACCGATAGTTGTCCGCCGCCGCCTCACGCACGATCGCGCGAACCGCGGGCGCGTCGCTCAAGGTGACGCCACGGCCCAACGCATAGGTCAGCAGCTTTTCGGTCACCGTCGTGACGAACGTCTCGGGACGGTCCAGCAGCAGCCCGCGCAATCCCTCGACGCCTTCGAACGCGGTGCCACCCGGCAACGTGCCGGACGCGTCGATCGGCTCCCCGGCCGTGGTGGCGGTCCGCCATCGCCCGACCGCGTCGTAGTTCTCGAGCGCGAACCCGATCGGGTCCATGGGGGCATGGCACCCGGCGCAGGCCGGGTTGGCCCGATGCCGGGCCATCGCCTCGCGCATCGACAACTCGGCGCCGTCGGCGGACGTCTCGACGAGCGCCGGCACATCGGGCGGCGGCGGGGGCGGAGGCATCCCGAGCAGGTTTTCGAGCACCCACTTGCCACGCAACACCGGCGACGTCCGGTGGGCGTAGGAGGTGACGGTCAGGATGCTGCCATGTCCGAGGAGTCCGCGCCGGCGCTCGTCGGTGAGCTGCACCCGTCGGAAGTGACTGCCATACACGTTCGGGATGTCGTAGTGACGCGCGAGCCGCTCATTGACAAAGGTGTAGTCGGCCGTCAACAGGTCGAGCACGCTGCGCTCCTCGCGGAGCACGCTCTCGACCAGTAGCTCGGTCTCGCGCCGGAGCGCCAGCCGCAGCCGTTCGTCAAAGTCGGGGAAGCGGACGGCATCTGGCACGGCCGCGTCGAGATTCCGCAGGTGGAGCCACTGGCCGGCAAAGTTCCGCAGCAGCGCGGCGGCGCGCTCGTCGGCCAGCATCCGTCGCACCTGCGCGTCGAGCACCTCCGGCTCGGCGAGACGCCCCGCCTCGGCCAGGGCCAGCAGCTGGTCGTCCGGCACGCTGCTCCACAGGAAGAAAGACAGGCGCGAGGCCAGCTCGAACCCGCTGATCCGATAGGGCGCGCCGGGCGCCGCGTCTGCCGGGTCGCGCTCGACCCGGAAGAGAAACTCCGGGCTGACCAGCAGCCGTTCGAGCGCCGCCTGGATGCCCCGTTCGAACCCGCCACGCGTGTGGCCAACGTCATAGAACGTCAGCAGCAGGTCGAGGTCCGCGTCCGTGACCGGTCGTCGGAAGCCGCGTCGTGCCAGACTCGCGAGGATCTGACGGGCGCACGGCCGCTCGGCAGCCGCATCCCCAGGTCGGCAACTGAAGAGACGGCGCCGGCTCGGCGTGTCCCCCGGACCCGTCGCGCCATAGGGACCCGCGACTTCGACGCCACTGAGATACGGTCGGCCGCCAAGGCCGTAGCGGCGTGGTCGCAGGAATGGCAGCAGGAGCCCCTCGCTCTGCGCGGCGCTCTTCTGGACGAACGCCACCTGCACTTCGTGCGGACCGGCGGACAGTGGCAGCCGAACGGCGACCTCCGACGGCGTCTCGTCGGCCGTCTCGCCGCCGAGGTTGACCGCGTGCACCGGTGCGCCGTCGACCAGCACCTCCAGGGTATGCGGAGCGTCGAGACGACGCACGCCAGTGAGCTGCACCGTGACGACGTACTCGGCATCGAGCGGGAAGTACCGCCGGATGGCGATGCCGCCCCGCGTGCCGAGCGGCATGGCGGCGAGCCGGACGTCCTGGGACAGGTCGGAAGGTGATCGGTAGCGGTCGCTGGTCACCGGAATCGACGGGTCGCCGACCGCCAGGCGGCTGATCTCGCCGGCGGCGGCTAGATACCGCTCCATGAGCGTCGGCGACATCCCTAGCACGCCGGCGATGTTGTCGAACCCATAGCTGGTGTCGTCGGCGGGCAGCAGGAAGTCGACCGACACCGGCTCAAGCGCCAGCAGGTCGCGGATACCGTTGGCGTACTCGGTCCGGTTCAGGCGGTGGAACGGCTCGGTGCGACCCGGGTCAGGCGCCGCCACCGCAGCCCGGTCGAGGCCGGCCTCAAGCCGCGAGACCAGCGCGGTCACCGTGGCCGCATCGGGCCGTGGCCGGCCCGCCGGCGGCATCGCACCGGCGCGGAGCTTGCGCGCGACCTGTTCCCACACCTCGGGATCGCGCGCGACCGTACCAACGTCGACGCCGTCGAGCGACAGTCCGCCGGTCCTCAGGCGTGCGTTGTGGCAGGTGACGCAGTAGCGGTCGAGCAGCGCACGGTCGATGGCCGCGGCGGGTGGGTTGGAGGGCGGCTGTCCAGCGACCTGAGGCGGCAGCGCCAGTCCGCATGCCAGGGCAACCAGCAGGCCGGTGGCGGAGCGCAACGGGAGGCTCAGTGTCCTAAGCGCCATCATGTGACCGTGGAGCGTATCCGTTAGTATACTGGCCATATTCATGACCAGCTACCCGTCGACGGGTGTTTGGATACGATGCGCCTGCCTGGTGGCCGTCGTCTCGGCGGCCGCCAGCGCCGCGGGCCAACCGGTCGACGTGAACGCCACCGAGGCGGACGGCACGACAGCGTTGCACCGCGCGGTCCAGCACGATGACGTGGAGTTGACCGAGCGTCTCATCGCGGCCGGCGCCGACGTGAACGCCGCCAACCGCTATCAGGTCACGCCGCTCTCGCTGGCCGCCCTGAACGGCAGCGCCTCGATGATCGAACGGTTGCTCGACGCGGGGGCCGCTCCCGACCAGGCCGCACTCGACGGAGAGACGCCCCTGCTGACCGCCGCGCGCACCGGAACGCCGGAAGTGGTCGAGCAACTGATCGCGCATGGCGCCGACCCCAACGCACGGGAGGGATGGCGCGGCCAGACGGCGCTGATGTGGGCGGCCGCCGAAGGGCACCCCGCGGTGGCGCGACTCCTCATCGAGCACGGGGCCGACGTGCACGCGGCGTCGAACGACAAGTTCACCCCTCTGCTGTTCGCGGTGCGGCGTGGCGACATCGCGACGACCCGGCTGCTGCTCGACGCGCGCGCACAGGTCACCGAGACCGCGCCAGACGGCACGAGTGTCCTGGTGCTCGCGATCCTCAACGCTCACTACGAGCTCGCCGCCGAGCTCCTCGACGCCGGCGCCGACCCGAACGTCGAGGACGCTCGCGGCTCGGCGTTGCATGTGCTCGCCTGGGTGCGGCGGCCGGGCACCCCGTCCACCACGATCGTGATGCCTCGCGTCCCGACCGGCACGCTCGACAGCCTGACGCTGGCCGACCGGCTGCTCGAGGCCGGCGCCGACCCCGACGCCCGCATCACCTGGGAAGAGCCGCCGTTCAACAAGGTGTCGGGGCGGGTCCGCGTCCCGCGTGACGTCTCGGTGGCACCGACCTATCTGAGTTGGGTGGGCGCGACACCGTTCTTCGTGGCAGCCAAGAGCGCGGACGTGCCGCTGATGCGGCTACTGGTCGAGCACGGCGCCGACCCATTGTTGGCCACGCCGCAGAACATCACACCGCTCATGGCGGCCGCCGGCCTCGGCTACTGGCTCGCCGAGTCGCCCGGCACCCAGGCGGAAGCGCTCGCCGCGGTCACGCTGGCGGTGGAGCTCGGCGCAGACGTCAACGCGGAGACTGACTTCGAGGCGGCACCGCTGGGCGACCTGCGCTGGGGTGGGAACACGGCGTTGCACGGAGCGGTCATCCGCGACGCGCCGTCGATCGTCCGCTATCTGATCGGGCAGGGGGCGCGGCTAGACGTGCAGAGCTCACAGGGCTGGACGCCGCTCGACATGACGCGCGGCGTCTTCGTCGCGAACACCCAAAAGACCTACGAGGAGGTCGGCCGCCTGCTCGTGGAGCTTGCGGCCGACGCGTCGGCCGCGGGACGCTGACGACACACATCAACCGGTCTCGTGGTGCGGACGTCAAACGGAGAGGCGGCTGACGATGGAAGCCTTGCTGCCTACATAGCCGAGCAACGACCCTTTTCCAGGAACGGTAGACAAGCCATGAGATACGAACCAGACGTCATCGCATTCGTCGCCACCGCGCTGTGTCTCGGCGCGATCAGCTGCGCGGCACCAGGCTCTGAGCCGGAAGAGGCCGGCGAAGCGGCTGCACCGGCCGTGGCCGAGCCACCGCAGATTCCCACGTTCGCTGTCGATGCCTCCTGGCCCGCCCTGCCAAACGACTGGGTACTGGGACAGGTCGCATCGGTGACGGTGGATGGGCGCGACCATGTCTGGGTGCTGCACCGGCCGCATACGGTCGAGGAGGGGGAGGAGGCCAACGCGGCCCCGCCGGTGCTCGAGTTCGACGCCGACGGCGCTTTCATCAACGCCTGGGGTGGACCGACCGCCGACTTCGACTGGCCCGGGAACGAGCATGGCATCCACGCGGACCACCAGGGGCACATCTGGGTGGGCGGAAATGGAGGCGACCCGGAGTCGGACGACATGCTGCTCAAGCTCACCAACACGGGCGAGCTGCTGCTACAGATCGGCGGCCGCGGCGTGAGCGGCGGAAACACCGACACCGACAACCTGCGGCGCCCGGCGGAGTCGTTTGTCTACGAGGAAACGAACGAGGTATTCGTGGCCGACGGCTATGGCAACCGTCGCGTGATCGTGCTGGATGCCGACACCGGGGCGTTCAAACGCATGTGGGGCGCCTTCGGCAGCGAGCCGATGGATGCGGCGCCGGACACGCCGGCCGACGACGAGCAGGGCCCCCAACAGTTCGCCACCGTGCACGGCATCGAGGTCTCCAATGACGGGCTGGTGTATGTGGCGGACCGGAACAATAGCCGACTTCAAGTCTTCACGCTCGACGGCACCTATTCGACCCAGGGCTTCGTGAACCGCAACGCCGACAGCGCATCTACCGTGGCCGGCGTGGCCTTCTCGCCCGACCAGCAGCAACAGTTCCTGTACATCGCGGATCAGGGCAACTCGCTGGTCCACGTCGTGGACCGCCAGACGCTCGAAGTGCTCGACTCGTTCGGCAGCACCGGCGAAGAGCCGGGCGCGTTCCAGGCGCTGCATCACATCGCCAGCGACAGTCAGGGGAACATCTACACCGCCGAGGCGCAGCGCGGCCGTCGCGCGCAGAAGTTCAGGTTCACCGGCATGGTGCCGCGAGACTAGTGGACCGTACTAGCAAAACGTGCCGCGGATTCCATCACGCGACGCCCGCCGGGCGTCGTCGTGCTGGACAAATTCGAAAGTCGCGGTGCCTTTGTTGTGTCCGACCGTTGCACTCAGCCGGCCGGCATGACCATGGGAATCGCCCATCGACTACCGTGGCGCTCCGCTGGGTCCGATAGTGGGCGTTATGATAACCGGCACAGGGAGGACCCGAGCCACGGGGGCGCTCTCATGCGTCCTATGTTCGGCCGGCCACTCAACTCACCAGCGCGTAGAAACCAGCTCCCACCATCGTGCCCAGGCCATGAAAGATGAGTGAGGTCAGTCCGACCGAGCGTTTGAGCTGAGTCATGGCAAGCGGCTGTCTCGTCTCCATTTAGGCCCCCGGGGCCCGTCTGGTCGAGGCAAGAAAGGCTTTCAGTCGGTCTCTATCCTGGGCTAAACTAGGCTGTCAGCCCTCGGAATTATGTACGTGCGTCTTGACGCACAGTCTTGGATTTGGAGGCGGGGACGATGTCACTTTTTACTCATAGCCGATTCGTGCTGGCGGTGGCCCTGGTAGCCGCTCTGGGCGTCGTGGCGTTGCCGTCGGTATCGGCAGCTCAGAATGATGCCGAGGTCACGTTCACGAAGGATGTCGCGCCGATCCTGCAGCGTTCCTGCCAGGAGTGTCACCGGACCGATTCGATCGCCCCCATGTCGCTCCTCACCTACGAGGAGGCGCGGCCGTGGGCGCGTTCGATCAAGGACAAAGTGATCACGCGCGCGATGCCGCCTTGGTACATCGACAAGAACATCGGGGTGCAGGAGTTCAAGTACGACTACTCACTGACCGATGACGAGATTTCCACGATCGCGGCCTGGGTCGACAACGGTGCGCCCCAGGGCAACCTCGCCGACATGCCCCCGGCTCGGCAGTTCCGCGACATCGCCGAGTGGAAGATCGGCGAGCCCGACTGGGTGGTCGAGATCCCCGAGCCCTTCGTCGTCGCGGCCGCGGCACCCAACTGGTGGGGCGACCTCGTGTCCGACTCCGGCCTGACGGAGGACCGATGGGTCAAGGCGGTCGAGACCAAGCCTTCGATCGAAGGGTTCCCGGTGGTTCACCACGCGGTGACCAGCATGTCCGACCCGGAGTCTGACGACGACGACTACAACTTCCTGAACGAGTATGCGCTCGGTAAGAACGGCGACATCTTTCCCGACGGGACCGGTCGGATGATCAAGGCCGGGTCGCAGATCAAGTTCAACATGCACTACGCTGCGAACGGCGTCGAGACCACGGACCGCACGCGCGTTGGGATCACGTTCTATCCGAGGGGCGTGGTTCCCGAGAGAGAGCTCATCTCCGCTCACGTGGGTGACGACGAGGATCTCGATATTCCGGCCGGTGAGTCGAACGTACGGCACGACGGTTTCTACCGCTTGAAGGAGAATGCGCACATCACCGCCTTCCAGGCCCACCTGCACAACCTGGGCAAGCGACAGTGCCTGGGGGCGGTTCTTCCGGACAACACCAAGCAGATCCTCAGCTGTGCCGACTGGGACTTCGGCTGGCATATTGTCTACAACTACGAGGACGACGTAGCGCCGCTGTTGCCGAAGGGCACGACGCTTCACGTCACGAGCTGGCACGATAATTCTGACGCCAATCGGTGGAACGATGACCCGACCAACTGGGCTGGCTTCGGACAGCGGTCGAACGACGAGATGAGCTTTGCCTGGGTGAGCTATTACGAGATCGACGATGAGACCTTCGAGAAAAAGGTCGAGGCGCGGAAGGGGCAGACAGACAACGACGAGTAGGTCGAATCATGGGAAGACGTCTCATGCTTAGAGAATCACAGAGTCGCGTGGCGGTCTGCGTGGCGGTTCTGGTCGCCGCCTTGCTTGGCTCCACGGCATCAGCGCAGGAGCGTTGGAGTCGGGGGCAGAACATCCAGCCCGTCTTCGAGGGGTGGGAGAGAAACGCCGACGGTTCGTTCGACATGGTCTTCGGGTATCTCAACCGAAACTATGAGGAGCAGCCGGTGGTGCCGGTCGGAGCGAACAACACGTTCGAGCCCGGACTGGCGGACCGCGGACAGCCGACACACTTCTACAACCGGCGTCAGCAGTTCGTCTTTTCGGTGCGGGTGCCGGCCGACTGGGGCGACAAGGATCTGGTCTGGACCGTCACGCATAATGGCAAGACCGACCAGGCGTTCGGACATTTGCTCCCGGTCTGGGAGATGGATGACGGTGTCATGCGGCTCAACCGCGGTTCGGGCAGCGCGCAGGGGTTCACCGACAATCAGCGCCCGTTCATCAGTATCGACGGAGCGGGCGCTGGTCTCGAAGTGACGTTGCCTAATTCTCTGGAGATATCGGTGATCGCCGGCGACGACGGCATCCCGCCTCCCAACCCAAAACTCGGGGAGCGAAAGCCTCGCCGGGGACCGAAATCACAGGCGGTGGTCGACGCACGAAACGCCGGGGATACAGGGCTCGCCGTGACCTGGCTGCATTGGCGGGGACCCGGGATGGTGACCTTCGAGCCTCAGGTGCCTGAGGTCGGCGAGGGCGGACGTGCCGTCACCCGAGCCAGCTTCAGCAAGCCTGGCACGTACGTGCTGCAGGCTGTGGCTGATGACACGGTGCTGCTGGGCTCGGCCGAGGTCTCGGTGACGGTCAATCCGGCCCGGTCGGAACCCTAACCGGG
Organism: Vicinamibacterales bacterium; assembly: GCA_029940535.1. Lineage (GTDB taxonomy): Bacteria > Acidobacteriota > Vicinamibacteria > Vicinamibacterales > UBA8438 > UBA8438. The sequence goes on along the minus strand of JAPYUM010000012.1, from coordinate 15,744 downwards.
GTGGGCTCGCCGGTCATTTACACCAACGGCGATCATCTCGTGGTTGCCGACGAGCACCTTGAAGCCTTCCTGGATCCGGCGCTCCACGTCACCGGCATTCGCCGTGATGGCGCAGGGTAGCCCCGCGGCGGTTGCCGCATGAGGGACGGTCTGGATCGCCTCCTCGGTTGCGCGGCATCTCCGCCGTCGGCCATGCCGAGGTCGCCAGGCGCCGCCATCAGCATGCTGCCCCCCCGGCACCTTGGCGATCTCCTCGACATTGGCGATCCCGAGCTTGTTCTCGATCTGGATCATGTTGAGAAGCTCCCCCTGCGGGTCGAGCGGCCAGACGTCGGCCTTCGCCAGATAGTCGGAACCCGAGACGACCCAGTACCGCACGGCGTTGCCCGGGCCCGACCCCCGGAGACCGTCGGGCACCCACGCGCTGTGGCGCTCCGCTGGGTCCGATAGTGGGCGTTATGATAACCGGCACAGGGAGGGCCCGAGCCACGGGGGCGCTCTAATGCGTCCTATGTTCGGACAGGTGTGGCAGGTGTCTGACACCGTCGCCTCATCGAGGGCAGAGCCTGCCTGGCACGCTCGGGCGACAACAATAGCGAGCCTGACGATGGCCCCGAGGTGGCAGAATGTCAGTGTCCTGCAAGCCATCAACGGGAAGCGGCTGAGACGTGGCAACCCGACACCGGCCGTCGGCTCTCGGCTGTGGGTCAGCGCGCAACCATGAAGTTCCCCACAACTGCGCTAGCATCCGTCCTCCGCAAAGGGGAAGTGCGGCGAGACCTCCAGGCGCTTCTTCCCTATGGCGCCCTTCTCGGTGCGGTCATCGCGCTCTACTCGGTGCTCTTCCAGGTGATCATGGTTCAGGTGGAAGGGCAGTCTCACTCGTGGATCACCGCCGTCTACTGGACGCTGGTCACGATGACCACCCTCGGCTTCGGCGACGTGGTCTTTACGACCGACACCGGTCGGCTGTTCACGATCTTCGTGCTGGGGACAGGCGTCGTGTTGCTGCTGGTCGTGCTGCCGTTTACTTTTATCCGCTTTTTCTACGCGCCCTGGCTCGAAGCCCAGGTGCGGCTCAGGGCGCCGCGGCGAGTGCCCGCCAGCGTGCGAGGTCACGTCATCATTAGTCGCCATGATGAGATCGCATCCGTGCTCATCGAGAGGCTCCGGCCCGAGGGGATCCCGTACTACGTCATCGAGCCCGACGCGACCGCGGCAGCGCACCTCTTGAACCAAGGGGTGGCTGTGGTCACGGGCGAACTCGACAGCCGGACGACCTACGACGGATTGCAGGTGAAACAGGCCCGCCTGCTGCTCGCGAACCGAGAGGACACGACGAACACCAACATCACGTTGACCGTCCGTGAAGTGTCCCGAGATGTGCCGATCGTCGGCGTCGTCGAGCACGAGGACTCAACCGACATCCTGGAGCTGAGCGGGTGCAGTCACGTCTTGCCGCTGAAAGTGCGTCTAGGAGAATACCTGGCGAACCGCGTCAGTGCTGGTCTTGGCACGACGGACGTCATCGGTACGTTCGAAGGACTACAGATCGCCGAGTTCTCAGCACGGGACACGCCGCTGGCCGGCCTGACCGTTCGCGAAACACGGTTGCGGGAACGGACGGGGCTGAACGTCGTCGGCGTGTGGCTTCGCGGACGGTTGAGGCCCGCGTTCCCCCACAGCCCGATCGCCGTCGAGAGCATCCTGGTGGTCGCCGGCACCCCGGCGCAATTGACCGCGCTCGACACCTTGCTCGAGACCACGCCTCACTCCGAGGCGCCCGTCATCGTCATCGGGGGTGGCGCCGTCGGAAGCGCGGCCACACGCGCACTCAAACGCAAGGGCGTCCTGGTCCATGTGCTCGATCGCGACCCTCGCACGCCAGAGCGTCTGCAAGACGTCGCGGATCGGGTCTTCGTCGGCGACGCCAACGACCGCGAGGCGCTGAGGGAGGCTGGTCTGGAGGAAGCACCGTCGGTGCTCCTGACCACGAACGATGACGCCGTGAACGTGTATCTGGCCGTCTACTGCCGGCGGCTCAAGCCGGATCTCCGCATCGTGAGCCGGATTACGCACGATCGGAACCTTGAAGCCATTCATCGGGCAGGGGCGGATTTCGTGCTCAGCTATTCGTCGCTCGGCGCCGAAGCGGTGATGTCTCTTCTTGAAGGCCACGAGCTCGTGATTCTGGGAGAAGGCGTCGATCTGTTTTCGGTGCGGCTGCCTCCGTCGTTGGAGAACAAGACGCTGGCCGAGACTGGGATCGGGTCACGCACGGGGCTGAGTGTCGTCGCGGTGCGACAAGATGGTCTGCTGGTGACGAACCTCCGGGCGACGATGCAGATGGAGGCCGGCTCCCAGCTCATCATGCTCGGAAACGTGCAGCAACGGCGCGCGTTCGACGACGCGTTCGGTAGCCACCCCTGAGACCGAGGCACTCTCTGACGCCCCTTGACCGGCCGCTCTGCCCAGCCGACAATCGACGCACCAGCGTCCCCGGAGAGTGCCGACCGGAACCTAGCGAGCGAGGATTACTGGAAATGACACGCAAAGTGCTGCCGATGTTGTTCGCCCTGCTGGTAGGTTCGGCGCCGGCGGGGGCTCAAGACGCGCCCCGGCTGCCGGACGGCCGGCCCGATCTGCAAGGCGTATGGGACTTCCGGACGATTACGCCGCTGCAACGGCCGAGGGGGCTCGGTGATCAGACGGCGTTGACCGAGGAACAGGCGGCCGAAACGGAAGCCCGGGCCGCCGCCACGCAGACCGCCCTGGTCGAGTCGATCGGCGGAAAGATCGGCGCCTACAACGCATTCTGGTTCGATCTGGGCACCAATGTCGTGGAGGGGCGCCAGACGTCGCTCATCATCGACCCACCCGACGGGCAACTCCCCGCCCTCGTCGACGGCGTCGCGCCGCAGTTCGGGTCGCTGACACAGGACGTGCCGGGCGAGCGACCGGTGCGGTATCGCAGTGGTGGCATCGGACTGGACGGCCCCGAGGACCGAGCGCTGGGAGAGCGATGCCTCGTCGGCTTCAACTCCGGACCGCCCATGATGCCGAGCGGCTACAACAACAACATGCAGCTGTTCCAGACGACGAATCACGTCGTCATCCTCAACGAGATGGTGCACGACACGAGGGTTGTTCCTCTCGACGGGCGTCCCCATCTCGCTGGTGTTCGGCAGTGGGCGGGGGATGCCCGCGGGCACTGGGAGGGCGACACCCTGGTCGTCGAGTCGCACAACTTCACCGACAGGACGGCGAGTTTCGACCCGGGCGCCACAGCTGGATTGGGCAGTGGCGAGACCCTGCATCTGACTGAGCGGTTCACGCGGGTCGACGACGACACGCTGCTCTACGAGTACACGGTAGACGATCCGGCCACGTTCACGCGTCCCTTCACAGTCGCGTTGCCTATGCGAAAGTCAGAAGGCGCGGTCTTTGAGTACGCCTGTCACGAAGGCAACTACGGGCTGATGAACATCCTTCGTGGCGCGCGCGTGGACGAAGCCTCAGGACGCTAGACGCCACGCCACGCCCGTTCGTTCGGAATCGGTCGCACCATCCCGCACGATCACCGTGTTGGGCTCGCTGGTTCGGCGTGCCTAGTGCGAGGGCACGTGGCTCTATTCGGACCGCAAGGCCACCATCGGGTCGACCAACGTGGCTCGACGCGCGGGCAGATAACAGGCTCCAATCGCCACCGCCGCGAGAATGGTCGCCACCGCCGCGAAGGTCCCGAGGAGCGTGGACTGAAGTTGCTCGATAAGCAGCGCCTGATCCTTGATCTGCTCCACCGTCCGGACATCGCTAACCGCCTGGTCGCGATCGGCGTCGTGGACCGCCGCGGTGACCGCCCGCTGCAGCGTGAGTGGTTCGACGCTGGTACGGACGTTGAGATTGACGAAGTAGACTGGACTCTGCTCGTTCGACAACGGCGCCCCACCCCTTGTTCGACTCCTGGAACTCTGCTTCGAGGCGGGCCGCGATCGTGTCCAGGTTCGCCTGGGCCTGGTCGAGCGAGACGCCATCGTTGAGCTGGGCAATCGACGAGAGCCAGTGAAAGTTGCGGGTCATGTTCGACGGCTGGAATGCCAGCGGTCGCCAGATTTGCCGGAAGCCCCGATCGAAGGCGCTGCCGGCGGGCAGCACCCCGACCACGGTGTGGGGCTCGCCGTTGAGCAGGATGGTCTGATCGAGCAGGGACGGGTCGGCGCCGAACCGGGACGTCCACAACGCGTGCGTCAGCACGACGACCCTATCGTTCCCCAGTTGGTCTTCGCCGGGCAGAAAGGTCCGGCCGTGGGCCGCCGTAACCCCGAAGATATCGAAGTAGTGCGCCGATACTTGGCCGCCACGGAGCTGGATCGGCTCGTCGACGCCGGTCAGGGTGACCGACCAGCCGCCCTCGGCCGCCATGTAATTGAAGACCTCGTTGTCTCGCTGCCAGTCGAGGAAGTTCAGGGTCGAGATGACATTGCGCAGTCCGCCGGGTGGGCGCTTGAGCACGCGGACGATCCGGTCGGGCTCCGGGTACGGCAGCGGGGGAGGAGCATGCCGTCGACGAAGCTGAAGATGGCCGTGTTGGCGCCGATGCCGAGCGCCAAGATGACGACCGCCACAGCCGCTAACCCCGGGCTCTTGGCGAGCGTCCGCAGCCCGAATCTGAGATCCTGCGGAAAGCTCAAGCGATGACCCCGAACCACTTCCATTTCAGCATGCGGCTTCCTTTCGGCGTCACTCCTCGTATACCGGACCACGCACCGTGCGATGGGAGAGATACCACCACTGGCCGTCGCGACGGGCGTACACGCGGACATACCAAAAGCTGAACGCCCGCTGGGCGGTAGTCGCTGGGCCGGTTCGGGCCCGCACCCGCCCCATCGTGATCGCCACATCCCCGTGGATTTCAACCTGCTGCGAGTCGACCTCACGCATGGCATAGCGTCCAGGCAAGGAGGCCAGCCACTCCGACTTCGTGTCTACACCAAGAATGGGGCTCCCCGTCGTCCACCCGTCCCCATGGGTGTAGGTAAAATCACTCGCGCAGACAGCGTCGAGGTACTCGATGTCAGCCCGAAGGACCGCCCGTTCGACCTGCTTCTCGAGTGCGAGGACTTCGCTGGCACCATCCGTCCCCGCGGTCGTTGGCTGCGCAAACGCCCCTTCCGCTCGAGCCACGGGGGCGCTCTAATGCGTCCTATGTTCCCAGATACCCACCGAGGGGACGATTGTTCGGCGATCACCACCGGCGCCAGCTCTCGGTCCCGACATCGACCTCAGTATTGCCTCTCCGCTCTTCATGCGAGACGTCCTGTTTCGCGGCTTGACCATATTATAGACATATGTATACTTATACATATGTCAACACGTACTCTGTATATCAAAGACCCTGGACTCTGGCAGAGGGCGGCGACGCTCGTGGGACAAGGCGGAATGTCCGGGGTCATTGCCGATCTCCTCGCGCGATGGGTGACCGCGCAGGAGAAGGCCCAGACACGACGCCAAGAAGCGACCGAGACCGTGTTGTGGGTGGGCGGTCCAGCCAACGATCGTGAACACAGCCCCGCGGAATACCGAGTTGCCTTCCTCGGACGCTTAGTAGGAGACAGCGAGGGGCACTCAGTGACCCAGATTCCAAGAGTACACGTCTATCAGATCGAGAGCGGCCGGCTGGTCGTGTACCGGACCTGGCTCGAGACGCAGGACCCTGACCGCGGAGCGACCTACGAGGTGTTTCCAGACTTCGAGAGTTTGTGTCGCAACCCGCAAGCCCTCGACACGAGGTGGGTGACTGGCGACCCGAATGACGACACTGACGCTGACTTCACCAGAGCGCTGCAACGGGAAATAGCGGACACACTGGCGACCGACCTGACCGTCAGGCTCGATTGATCTATGACAGGCAGAACCCGGGTGAACAGGGAGACAGATTCATGAAGACGATTGTCCTTCGGCGTCGCGCCGGCGTAGCCCCCGTCGTCGCGACCATCCTTCGTCCGACCCTCGCTACAAGCAGCAACGGCGACCGACTCGCCGTCTGCCTGTAATTCATGGCCGACCTGGAGGACGAGCAGCATCACCTCAGAGACATCGCACGGGAACTCCAGCAGATCTTCCCTGCCTCAGCACGAGGCAATCTGCCGGAGGACTACGCCGCGTTCTGTTCCGCGGTATCCTGGGCCGGCCGGGACGGCGCAGCATCAAGAAGAACGCAACGCGAAAGGCCGAGACCATGCCACACGCCGAAATCACGTACGAGGGGCTCCACCACGTGGCACTCGTGTGCCGCGACATGGAGCGGACGGTGGACTTCTACACCAACGTCCTGGGGATGACGCTGAAGAAGGGGTTTGACCTGCCGAACGGCTATGGACAGCATTTCTTCTTCGACATGGGGGGTGGCAACGACCTGGCGTTCTTCTGGTTTCGGGACGCCCCCGACGCACAGCCCGGAGTCGCCACACCAGGCAATCTCGTGGGTCGGGACGGCAACATCAGCTCGGCGCACGGCTCGATGAATCACGTGGCGTTCAAGGTGGCCGCGGACAAGATCGACGACTATCGCGAATCGCTCAAGACCAAAGGCGTCGACGTCTCTGCGGTGTTCAACCACAACGATGTCGTCACCGGGCAGGCGGCTCGCAGCGGCGAACAGATGACGGACTCGACCTGGGTGCGTTCCTGCTACTTCTTCGATCCGGACGGCGTCATGCTGGAGCTCTGCGCGGACGTCCAACCTGGGTCGCCAAGCGTCGACCTCCCGGTCAACGCCGACGGGGTCAAGGCCAACGGGCAATCACTGTCCTGAGCGCGGATCAGGCGATGACCGACGCGCGCCGCGAGTTCGTCTCCCTCACCTCTGCCACGTCGGTTCGCAATGGCGCCGGCTTCCGGCCGTGCCAAGGGCTGTACTACCGTCCACCCGGGAGCCGGCCGAAAGTGGCGTTCATCGCCGCACACTACAACGTCGACTTCAGTGAGCACTACCCGGCGGAATATCTCGCCCGTCGCGGTTATGGCTATCTCGGCTGGAACACGCGGTTCCGAGGCAACGAGGCATTCTTCACACTCGAGCACGCCCTCATCGACATCGGTGCCGGCGTGACGTGGCTGCGCGAGCGGGCCGGCGTGGACACGGTCGTGATCATCGGCAACTCGGGCGGTGGGTCCCTCATGGGCGCCTATCAGTCTCAGGCCACCAACCCCAACATCACCGCAACCCGCGGGCTGTCACTGCCGGATGCCGTGTGCAACTTGTCGCCCTGCGACTACTACATCTCGCTGAACGCGCACCCGGGTCGACCGGAGGTGCTCACCGCCTGGATGGACCCCGCCGTCACCGATGAACGCGACCCTCTCGCCGTGGACTCGGCGATCGACATGTTCAATCCGGACCACGGTCCGCCGTATTCCGAGGCGTTCATCCGTCGGTATCGCGACGCCCAGACCGCGCGCAACCACCGCATCACCGAGTGGTGCATCACCGAACTGGCCCGGCTCGAGACCCACGGCGCCCACGATCGTGCATTTGGTATGTATCGCGTCTGGGCCGATCTGCGTCTACTCGACGGCGCGATCGACCCCTCGGATCGGCCGGTTGGTGTGTGCTACGCCGGAGACCCCAAGACGGCCAACTACTCGCCGCGCGGAATCGGCCTCACCAGCACGTGCCGCTCATGGCTCTCGATGTGGAGTCTGCGGGAATCGCAGTGTCGGGGCGGACCGCACCTGAGGCGCATTGCGGTCCCCTCGCTGGTCATTCAATCGAGGGGCGACACCGGCGTGTTCCCGAGCGACGCCCGCACGATCCATGCGGCGCTCGGCAGCCGCGACAAGCTGCTGCACTTCGTGGCCGGCGACCACTATCTGACCGAGCCCAACGGGACCCGAGAGGAAGTCGCCGAATGTATCGCGGGATGGCTGGCAGATCGTGGGGTGCGAGCAAACACCGACACGTAGGGCGACACTGGCGCACCGCTGGCCACGGGACTTCACCGCCGGTCGTCACGGCCCCGGGTCAAGGGTCGACATCGGCCGGCCCACGCTGGCCAGGTCCACCGGTCGCTCGAACATCAGCGCCCCTCGATACCGCACACCACCCTCGTCCGGCAGAATGGCCGCCACCCACGACCTCACCACCTGACCGGATATGCTCCGGGCAGCCTTGGCGCTGGTCAGCTGGATCGCCGCTTGTGCCCCCGGACGCAGAGATGTCCCGGTTTCGATGACCGCGCCCTCCTCTGATAGATTGACGAGCGTCGCCGTGAGCCCCGGTCGCACGCGCAGCTCCAGAACCCACGACAGCACCTCGCCACTGTCCCGCGTCGTACGACGACGCTCAACCGTGCGTCCCATGCTCAGCGTGGCGTCCATGCGCCGGCCGCATGTCGAAATTCGAAGATCCGGGTCCGTCCCGTGGCACCCAGGACCCGCACGGCGTACTGCCGGCCCTGCTCGCTCCGCAGAAAGATCGTCCCGCTGGTCGCGGTCCCGAACGGACTGAACGTCAGCGTGTCCGATCTTCCGAGCCGGACGGGATCTGACCCGGTCTCCATGGCCTCGTCGTCTCCCAGGTCCGGCACACCCGGCACCACCCCGATCGTGACCCCGGTAAATCGATCACCGATCCGTTCAATCGGCGTAATGGCTGGGTCGACACCACGGCGGACATCCCGACGGCGAAGTCCGTTCCCGTTCCCATCCACATAGACGGCATACCCATAGCCATCGCCATCTCGCTCAAACCGGAGACCCGCAGAGACCGAACGCAGGGCGGCCTGGGCCCGGGTCAATCGAGCGAGCCCGGCGAGGTGGCGAGCCGCAGATGTACCCCGTGCATCGTCCAGGCCCCGCAACACTGACGGCGTGGCCATGGCCGCCGTCAGGGTCAACAATGCGACCGCCAGCAGCGATTCGAGGAGGGAGAAGCCCGCCGCTGCGGTGGGCGGTGGGTACCGCACGCCCCGGGGTGGCTCCCCCGAGGCGTGCGGCACCAGACGACTAGCGGTCCTCACTCGCCCCGGACGTGGCCGCGTCGACGGTCACCAGCGGACGCAATTTGAGGAAACTACGCTCACCGATTCCCCGCACGTTCATCAGGTCCTCGATCTTCTCGAAGCCGCCGTTGTCACGACGGTATTCGATGATCCGCTCCGCGGTTCGCGGCCCAACTCCGGGCAGGGTCTCGAGTTGGACCGACGTCGCGCGGTTCAGATCGACCGGGTCCTGCGTCGCGGTCTGACCCGCTGGTGCCGCCGCCTGTTGCGCCGAACCGGTCGTAGCGGAACCGACCCCAAGTACCGCCACCAGCGCCATGACCCACATCATTCGTTGCATCGTCTTCCTCCTGCGTCGAAGTAGAAACGGTCCGGCCGTCGACCCTCAGGTCCAACGACCGCTCACGACGGCCCCGCCAGCCGCCGTGTCGGCAGGTCGGGCACGAACAACGCTGGCGGTCAGCGGGGCCACCCACACCAGAGGCAAGAAGCCGGCCAGGACGAGCCAGGTAGACGGGACGCTGACGCAACGCCTTGGCCATCAGTCGGTTGGCGGGCCCTCGATGATGATGGCGAGTGGTCGCGGGTCACGCCGCGAGCCAGAGGATGACGACTGGAGTTGACGGCGCCGAGGACACCGCTCATAGAACCGGTGACATCCACGGTTCACCGTAGGCACTTTGCTTGACAGTCTGCGCATGCGCGCCCGCCCCGCCAGCCTAAGATCGTCTGAACCAGAGTGCGGCGGCCACGACAGGACCAAGCAGAAGCAGTTCCCAGGCGACGGTCTGCACCAGGTCGATCCAGCAACCGACAACCCAGTATTCCCGGCAAACGGCCGGAAAGAGCCCGTAGGGCGACACATAGAACGCATCCGTGAACGGCCACAGGGCCATGATGCCAAGGGGGACGACCGTATCGGCACCGAGCCAGTCGAGCAGCAGGTGGGTTCCATAGGACGCGGCCACGGCGCCCCAGACTTCCGGTCGACGACGAGCGATCATCGCGGCCACGATCCCCACTGCGAACATCGCCCCGAGCGAGTGAGTCACGCCGCGATGACTGCCAAAGAGGAAGTCGACATCGGCCAGCATGCCGCAGAGCGCCCAGACCCACAGCCGCGACCACGATCGCTTCCCCACGGTCACCGGCGGCCCTGTCCGACCGGCCACAAGCACGCCAACCGCGAGCCCGCCGAGGGCATGACCAATGGGAGTAGGCATCAGCGTAGGAAGATCGGTCGCGGTGGGCGGGTGCGGCCCGGCGTCAGCCGTCGCGTATCATTACCACACCGATGCCGGACAGGACAGCCCGCGCCCGCCGGGACAAGAACGAAAGTGAGTGATACATGCCGCACATACAGCCGCCTGTCCGTGCCCGACGTCGCTGCGCCGCCGGTGCGATCGTCCTCGTCCTGTTCGCGTCGCTGACCGCCGTGCGTGCCACCCACGCGCAGACACCACCCACCCTGGACATCTACTGGATCGACGTAGAGGGGGGCGCGGCCACGCTGGTGGTCACACCCGATCGTGAGTCGGTGCTGATGGACGCGGGCTGGCCTCGACCAGACTTTCGCGACACCGAGCGCATTGAGGCGGCCATGCGGGACGCCGGGATCACCGAGATCGACTACTTGTTGATTTCTCACTTTCACCGCGACCACGTGGGTGGCGTGCCACAACTGGCGGACCGCGTGCCGATCGGTCAGGTGATTGACCACGGCGACAGCGTCGAGCAAGCCGGCGACGCCGGCCTGGCCCTGTGGCGAGACTACGAGACGGTCGCGGAGGGTCGTCGACGGACGGTGGCCCCGGGAGACAAGCTGCCGTTGAGCCGGATCGAGTTCTCGTTTGTCGCGGCGCACCGTCGCCTGGCCGACGCACCGGAGCGCCGGGCCCCAAACAGGCGCTGCGCCGACGCCACGGCGCCGGCGATCGACGAGAGCGAGAACGGTCACAGCCTGGGGTATCTGCTCTCACTGGGCGGATTTCAGTTCTTGAATCTTGGCGACCTGACTCCCGATCGCGAGTATGCCCTGGCATGCCCGGAGAACCGCGTGGGCGTCGTCGACCTGTGGCAGGTGCCGCACCACGGGGGCTACGGCGCGATCCGGCCGGAACTCGCCGGCGCGTTGGAACCGACCGTCGTGGTCGTCAACAACGGTCCGCGCAAGGGGGGCACGCCGGATTCACTCGAGTCGGCGCAAGGCACCGCCGGCGTGGGCGACGTGTGGCAGTCGCATCGCGCGCTAGCGGATGATGCGGCCCACAACACCGATGAGCGAATGACCGCCAACCTCACGGAGGAGGAGGACTGCGAGGGCCACTGGATCAAGGCGACGGTGCAGCCGGATGGACGGAGTTGGACGATGACCAACGGACGCACCGGTTACAGCCGAAACTACCAGTCGAAATAGCTCACTCGTCGATCTCGATCTCGATGGCACCGTCGACCACGCGAACCGGGTAGCCTCGGAGACGGCCGCCGGCTGGAGGGGTCAGCGGGGCACCATCGGCAATGCGAAACTGCGCACCGTGCCAGAGGCAGGTGACCACACCATCCGCGCACGAGCCCTGCGTGAGCGGACCGCCGGTGTGGGTGCAGTAGTCCTCGTACGCCACGATCGCGCCGTCCTCGTTGAACAGCGCGATTTTGCGATCGGTCAGCCGCACCGCCTTGGCCTTCCCAGGCGTGACGTCGCCGTCCTCGGCGACCTTGACAAAACGTCCCATGTGCTCGATCCCTCGCCCGTGGTGCGCTACACGCGCTCGAGCGGCGTGTAGTCCATCCCGTGTGCCTCGGCGACCGCGGGATGGGTCACACGCCCGTCGACCACGTTCACTCCACCGGCCAACGCCGGATTTCGCGCCGCATCGCACCACCCCTGATTCGCGATCTCAAGGGCGTAGGCCATCGTCGCATTGGTGAGTGCGTAGGTCGAGGTATGGGGCACGGCGCCCGGCATATTGGAGACGCAATAGTGCACGACGCCTTCCTCGACATACCGCGGATCGTGGTGGGTCGTCGGCCGGCTCGTTTCGGCGCACCCGCCCTGGTCAACCGCCACATCGACCAGCGCCGACCCATCTTCCATCTGACGCAGATGGCGCCGCGTTACGAGGCGGGGCGTCTTCGCCCCTGGGATCAACACGGCGCAGATCACCAGATCGGCCTCACTGACGGCTTCCTCGATGTTCGCGGCATTGGACATCAAGGTGGTGACATGCCCCTGCACCACGTCTCGCACGTAGGCCAGGCGCAACGGATTGATGTCGACGACCGTCACGTCGGCCCCAAAGCCGACCCCGACCACACAGGCGTTCAACCCGACGATGCCGGCCCCAATGATGGTGACCCGTCCGCGCCGCACGCCCGAGACGCCTGGCAAGAGAATGCCCTTGCCACCCGCGATCATCTCAAGCGAGGTGGCGCCGGCCTGAATGGAGAGGCGTCCGGCGACTTCTGACATCGGCACCAGCAGCGGCAGCGTCCCGTCGGCCAGTTGCACGGTCTCGTACGCGATCGCGATGACACGGCGCGCCAGCAACTGTTCGGTGAGGGCACGCGAGGCGGCCAGATGGAGATAGGTGAATAGCACCTGGGCCGGCCGCATCTGCTCGAATTCACCTACCAGCGGCTCTTTTACCTTCAACACCAGGTCGGCCTGCTCCCAGACCACTGCCGCATTCGAAGCGATGGTCGCCCCCGACCGCTCGTAGGCAGCGTCCGGGATGGCGCTGCCCAGTCCCGCCCCCGCCTGGACCACGACCTCGTGTCCGGCGGTGCGGAAGGCGGTGACCCCCGAGGGCGTGAGTGCCACCCGGTTCTCATCCGGTTTGACTTCCGTTGGTACCCCAACACGCATCACTGTCATCTGGCGGTCGCCCCGGCTGCCGCCGTCTCCTCTCTGTATATTCTGACGTGCAGGCCTCTGCTACGCCAACGCCGGCCACGCTGCGCTACAATGGCGCGGGCGACACAACTGATTTTTCAGGCCACATCAGACGATGCGAACGACGCAACGAACGGCCGACGGGGTCACGATCATCTCGCTCGACGGTCGGATGACGAGAAACGACGGCTTCTGGGCGATGAAAACCGCCGTGGCCGACCTGCTCGCTGAGGGCCACGCGCAACTGCTGATCGACATGGCCGGCGTGTCCTACATGGACAGCACGGGCGTGGGCGAACTCGTCAGTGCGTTTATCAGCACCCGCAACCACGACGGCAAGCTGAAGCTGCTCAATCCAAGCCACCGGCTACGCGAATTGTTCGAGGTGGCGAAGCTGGTGACGGTGTTCGAGATGTTCGACGACGAAGCCGAGGCGCTACGGAGCTTCTAGAGGGAGAATCCCCCGCATGGGCACAACCACGCTGGCCATCCTGTCCCTGTTACCGATCGCGACCGTCGCGGTCTTCCTGGTGGGCCTCCGGTGGCCCGCGAGCCGGGCCATGCCGCTCACCTACGGGGTTGCCGCGGTGCTGGCTCTGTTCGTCTGGCAGGTGCCGTTCGCGCAAGTGTCGGCCGCGACCGTCAACGGTCTCATCGTCGCCTTCACCCTGCTTTACATCATTTTTGGCGCCATCCTCTTGCTGAATACGTTGCAGGAGAGTGGGGCCCTGCGCACGATCAGACGAGGCTTCACCGACATCAGCTCCGACCGGCGCATTCAGGTCATCATCGTCGCCTGGCTGTTCGGCTCGTTCATCGAAGGCTCGGCCGGATTCGGTACGCCGGCCGCTGTGGCCGTGCCGCTGCTGGTTGGACTCGGCTTCCCCGGCATGGCTGCGGTCACCGCGGGCATGATCATTCAGAGCACACCGGTCTCGTTCGGCGCCGCCGGCACCCCGATTCTGGTCGGTGTCAACACTGGCCTGACCGGCGCACCCGCCGTCGAGGCGTACGCGATAGCCGCCGGCTACCCGGTCTGGCTCGACTTCCTCGCGTTCATCGCCCAGAAGGTGGCCTTGCTCCACACGATCGCAGGCACTCTGATTCCGCTAATTCTGGTGTCGACAATGACCCGCTTCTTTGGCCCGTCACGCTCCTGGGTCGATGGCTTGCGGGTGTGGAAGTTCGCGCTATTCGCCGCGTTCGCGATGACCTTGCCGTATCTCGCCGCCTCGTACGTGCTTGGCCCCGAGTTCCCGGCGCTGATGGGCGGCCTGATCGGACTGGCGATCGTCGTGAGCGCGGCCAAGGCCGGGTTCCTCGTCCCGGCGCCCGAAGACGCCTGGCAGTTCGAGGACAAGTCCAAGTGGCCAGCCGAATGGACCGGGTCCGTCACGGTGAAGGACGTCGGCTCGGCCCATGGCGAAATTGGAATGATACGGGCCTGGGCCCCCTATATGCTGGTCGCGACCCTACTGGTGTTGACGCGGTTGACGGAAATACCGCTGCTGGGCATCCCACTGCCGTTCAAGGAGTGGCTGAATAGCGCGCTGGTGACACTCCGGTGGGACAACATCTTCGGCACCGACATCTCCGCCAATTTTCCGCCGCTCTACTCGCCGGGCTCGATTTTCATCGTCGTCTCGCTGGGGACGTTCTTTCTGCACCGCATCAACCCGGAGTCCTATGCGAAGTCGTGGTCGACATCGCTCAAGGTGAGCGCGGCGGCGTCGATCGCGCTCGTGTTCACGGTCCCGATGGTGCAGATATTCCTCAACTCGTACGGCGGTCTGGCCGGGTACGATCGGATGCCGGTGGTCCTGGCTGATGGGGTCGTGGCACTGGCCGGTTCAGCCTATCCGATCTTTGCCCCGTTCATCGGCGGCATCGGCGCGGCGGTCGCCGGAAGCAACACCGTCAGCAACATGATGTTTTCTCTGTTTCAGTTCGAGGTGGGGCCACGCATCGGCGTAGACCCGAGCTGGATGGTGGCCCTGCAGGCGATCGGCGGCGCCGCCGGAAACATGATCTGCGTGCACAACGTCGTGGCGGCATCGGCGGTGGTCGGACTGCTCGGGCGCGAAGGCGCGGTCATTAGAATGACGCTCATGCCCTTCGTGTACTACGCACTGTTGCCCGGCTCCATCGGCTACCTCATTCTGTCCTATCCCACCAACGGCTTCGCCAACATGGGCACCGTGCTGGTCGGCGCCATCGTGGGGCTGGCGGTCTACATCATCGCGCGCCACGGCCGAGCGCCGGCCGTATGAAGGTCTTCAGCCTGAGCACGCTCGACAGCGAGCCGTCCGATCCCAAGACGTTTGTTGGTCAGGCGCGTCTCACGCGAATGAACGACGCGGCCGACCGTCCGCACACGAATGTCTATCGCGTAGCCTTCGAGCCGGGCGCGCGCACGCACTGGCACACGCATACCGGCCCGCAGTTACTGCAGATCATCGAGGGCACCTGTCGCTATCAGAAGGATGGGGCGACGGTCCGAGAAGCGAACGTCGGCGACCTGATCGCCATCGAACAGGATGAACGCCACTGGCACGGCGCCGGCCCGGACGGGCCGATGACCCACGTCGCCATCAACATCGACGCACAGACGAGCTGGTTCGAAGCCGTCACCGACGCCCAGTACGCCAGATCGTAGCCTGTGCCCAGGCGCTCGTCCGCCGGGCCACAGATCTCGACGTGGCGCACGGCTTCAGCTTCAGCCGTGCGATCGCAGATGGGATGAGAGGGCCAGCCTCCCAACGGCGTATCTTGCGATCTCCAATGGATGAACGGGATCGAAGCCCAAAAGGAGGCTGGCATGGCGCACGCGATCACGACCGAAACGACGGT
>JAPYUM010000083.1:16143-18077 GCA_029940535.1 Vicinamibacterales bacterium | reverse complement strand
CCGCCCTTCTTCATCTCGCGTTGGATCTCCGCTTCGGTGATGGGCCGCTCTCCATAAACGCCCCACCCGTTGATCGAGCGGAGTCCGATGTCCCGTAGACCAGCACTCAATCCACCGCGGCTGGACTCGCGATCCGGACAGCCGATACATGGTTGCGATGCCGTGATCGTTCAGATGGTGTAACCAGTGCGTGATATCCAGCCCTCTATCCTCAAGACGTTGCCTTCGCCAGCTATGGCTCCACCGCCTGTTCGGTGCTGAATCACGGTATACGATGTGACCGCCATACCCGCCTGGACTCGTATCGTGGGATAATACCTCGCACGGCCAGACGCCGAGATCAGCCCCGTCACCTGGGTGAGATCCGAAGGTGCAATAATCTGGGCTACTCGGCCTTGGCGATCGCGTTGGGTTTTATCTACACCGATACCTACAAGCAGCAGACCCAGACGGCCGATCTGCTACGCCGGTTGATGACCGAGCGCGGCATCCCGACCGAAGGGGAGGGGCACAGTATCCCCGGCTCGGTGTGTGTCGACTGCCTGACGCGCGCAGACCAGTATGCGGACCGCATGAAGTGGGAGGCCGAGATCGAGGCGGAGTTCAACGCGGCGCTCGACGCTGAAGCCAGGCGGTAGGGTATGCGGACGCGTCAACACGTCGTGCGGTCTTTCGTTCTGGTCGGCGTCCTTCTGGGGCTCCCGTGCTTGGCGCTGCCGCAGCCGAGCGATGAGGCGGGCCCGCCCCGCACGCCCTGGGGCGTGCCGGACCTCCAGGGGACCTGGTCTCTCCCAACCATGACGCCACTGGAGCGTCCGGCCGGGTACGAGGACAGGCCTCGTCTCACGGACGCGGACGCGGAAGAGTTTCTCACGACGCGGCGGAGCCGCATTCGCCAGGCGCTCGCGGCGGCCCTGAGCGCGGACTTCGAGCTGGGCGATGGCGGTGTCACCGAGTCGATCTACGACGCGCCGCTGCTGAACGGGCGCACGTCGCTCGTCGTCTCACCCTCGACCGGACGGATTCCACGCACCCCAGTCGGCGAGGACCGGGCGGGCATCCCGTCTCGGCGGATGAGAGGCATCCCCGAGGGCCCCGAGGACCGGGCCATGGACGAGCGGTGCATGATGGGCGGGACGCTGCCGCTCCGGGGGAGTGCGTTCCCGGCCCGGATCTTCCAAACCCCGGAGCATCTCGTCATCCACTATGAGTTCGTGAACGCCACGATCATCGTCCCGCTGGACGACCGTCCGCCGGTGCCCACGGCCATTCGCCAGTGGACGGGGACCTCGCGAGGGTCCTGGGACGGGGACACCCTGGTGATCGAATCGACAAACTTTGATCCGCGCTGGACCTTTCAGGGATCCGGGGCCGGTCTCCGTCTGGTGCAGCGTCTGACGCGGATCGATCAGGACACGATGCACCATGAGTACACCGTCTACGATCCGGAGTCGTTCACGGAACCGTGGTCGGTGGCCTACCCGCTAACCAACACCCGGGAGCCGATCTACGAGTATGCCTGTCATGAGGGCAACCGCAGCATGTCGCTGCTGTTGTCCGGCGCGCGGGCCACCGAGCAGATGGCCCGGTTCGTCGGTTCTTTCGGGCTCTCGTCATTCGAGCGTGTCGGTGAGGCGGACGGGGACGGTCCGGCGTTCACCGACGGGATGCTGTCGTACGACGCTAGTGGGCGGGTGTCGGTCCACTTGACGAACCGTGAGAACTACCTCGCCTACTACGGCCGATATGACGTGAACGTCAGTCGGGGAGTCGTCCACCATGCGGTGGACGGTGGGTCGCGACCCGATGTGCGGGACAGGACGCTGAGCCACGGGTACGAACTCACCGACGACGGCGACAGGCTAGTACTGTCGCTGATGGGTGACGACGGAGTCGAGAGCCGCGCCACCTGGCGGCGTCATCGATAGCCGTGC
>JAPYUM010000083.1:0-16043 GCA_029940535.1 Vicinamibacterales bacterium | reverse complement strand
GGGTGACGACGGAGTCGAGAGCCGCGCCACCTGGCGGCGTCATCGATAGCCGTGCTGTGTGAGGTCTCAGCCGCGGGTCAGTTCAGACCACGCCGCGCCAGCAGCGACCGCACGTCGGGATCGGCTCCCCGGAACTCACGGTAGAGTTCCATCGCTTCGCGGCTCCCTCCCCTCGACAGCAGCGTCTGCCGGAAGTGGTCGCCGTTGGCGCGCGTCAGCCCGCCGTGCTCCTTGAACCACTCGACCGAATCGGCGTCGAGCACCTCGCTCCAGATATACGAGTAGTACCCGGCGGAGTAACCGGTGCTCCAGATGTGCGAGAAGTAGGCGGTCCGATAGCGGGGCGGCACGGCCTCCAGCGCGACCCCGGCTCTGGCGAGCGCCGTCGCTTCGAACGCCACAACGCCGTCGGCCGTCGGCACCTCGTCTGGCCGAAGCTGGTGCCACGCCAGGTCGAGGAGGGACGCGGCCAGATATTCCGTCGTCGCGAATCCCTGGTTGAACGTCTCGGTCGCCAGCACCTTGTCGAGCAACTCGGACGCCATCGGCTCGCCGGTCTCGTGGTGCACGGCGTAGTGCCGCAGCACGTCCGGCCAGGTCGCCCACATCTCGTTCACCTGCGACGGGTACTCGACGAAGTCGCGGGGCACGGATGTGCCGGCGAAGTACGGGTACTGGACGTCGGAGAACAGCCCATGCAAGGTGTGGCCGAATTCATGAAACATGGTGGTGACCTCATCGAAGGTCAACAAGGTGGGTTCCCCCGCGGTCGGCTTCGTCACGTTGAGATTGTTCACGATGACAGGGCGGGTACCCAGTAGACCCGACTGGGGCACATAGGCGTCCATCCAGGCTCCGCCGCGCTTGGATGGCCGGGCGTAGTAGTCCGCGAGAAACAGGCCCAGCGCGGTGCCATCGGCATCGAAGATTTCCCAGATGCGGACGTCGGGGTGATACACGGGTAGGTCCGGCCGCTCCTCGAACCGGAGCCCGTAGAGTTGGCTCGCGGCGAAGAACACCCCGTCCGTCAGCACGGTGTCCATCTCGAAGTAGGGGCGCAGCTCTGTGGCATCGAAATCGAAACGAGCCGCCCGCACCTTCTCTGTGTAGAAAGACCAGTCCCACGCGCCGATCTTCAGTTGGGTGCCGCCAGCGGCGGCCTCCGTCCGGAGGTCGTCCGCCTCGCGCCGAGCGTTGGCCACCGCGGGGGGCGCCAAGCTGGCCAGCCGGTCGGTGACCGCCTGGACGGTACGGGCCGTCTGTGTCTCGAGCACGAACGCCGCGTGGGTCGGATAGCCCAGCAGCGCGGCCCGCTCTGCTCTGAGCCGGGCGATGTCGGCAACGACCTGTCGGTTGTCGAACTCGCCCCCTTGGGTGCCGCGAGCGAGTGACGCGCGAGTGATCCGCTCGCGCAGGTCACGATTTTCGAGCGCGGCCAGGCTTGGCTGTCCACTCGTGTTGAGCAACGCCAGAACATACTGCCCCTCGAGACCGCGAGCGTTCGCCGCTTCGGCCGCCGCGGCCACCTGGTCGTCAGGCAGGCCCGCCAGCTCTTCCCGTGTCGCGACCACGACGGCCGACGCATTGACCTCACCCAGCACGTTTTGCGCGAACGTGGTCTCCAGGGTGGCCAGCTCGGCGTTGATGGCCCGCATCCGATCCTGCTCGACGGCGGACATCTCTGCCCCGGCCCGCACGAAGTCGGTGTAGTACTTCTCGACGAGCCGGTACGCCTCGGGGTCGAGCTCGAGGCTGTCGCGCTGCTCATGCAGGGCCCTGACCCTCGCGAACAGGGCTGGGTTCAGGTAGATTTGGTCACTGTGGGCGGCGAGTCGTGGCGCGACCTCGGTGCGGGTCGCGTCCATCGCGTCGTTGGTATCCGATCGGATCAGCGGAAAGAAGGTGGTCGCCACCCTATCAAGCAGGCGGCCCGAGCGTTCGAGCGCAACGAGCGTATTCTCAACCGTCGGTGCGTCGGCGTCGTTGGCGATCGCCTCCACCTCCTCAAGCTGCTCCGCCATCCCGCGCTCGAACGCCGGCAGGTAGTGCGAGTCGTCGAGACGGTCGAACGGCGGCAGGTCGTACGGCAGCGAGTTGGCGAAAAAAAACGGATTGGCAGCGTCGGCGGGGCTAGATGTTGGCATCGGCTCCTCGACCGGTGCGGCGCAGCCGGCCACCCACAGCATGAGCCCCACAACCGCAGCCGTTCGAACATTATTCATCAGATCGCCTCCGATCATCCTAGGAGGATACCCTAGCGCCCAGTCTGCCTTTCATCGAACCACTACAATGGATGCGATCGACGACGACGGCACTCGATTCAGGAGGCGAACAGACATGGCTATGAAGTCTGTATTGGCGGTGCTCGGTGTGCTCATCTTCCCCTCGTCCGTTCTGGCCCAGCCGGCCACGTCAGCGGAAACGCCGGACGTGCCCGCCGACGTTGAAGAGTGGATGCGCACCGCATGGGGCATGGAGCCGGAGGTGCTTGGCGCTACCGACACGCACTTTCTGTCGTCGTTGAGCGCGAGCGAACAGCAGGGCGCGTTTCTGTTCAAGCAGCGCTGCAACACCTGTCACTATTCGACGTTGTCGACGACCAGAGGCGCGCGGGGGGGACTCGTCAGCGAAGCATCCTACGGGCCGACGCTCTCCAAGCGGAATGTCGAAGGGGAGGACCGCGAACGCGCGGTGCGACGGCTCATCTCGGAAGGCTCGGCCACGATGCCCGCGTTCAAATACGCCCTCCGGCCTGAGCAGATTGACTCGATCATGGGCTACCTCAAGCGAGTCGAGACGCTTCGCCCGCCGGTGGTAGACCGGCTGGTGGACCTATCGTCGCCAAACGTGGCCGAGGCCGTGCCCTTCGGCCAAACCGCCCAGACGCTGTGGGGGACCATCACCTCGACGTCCGGCGAGACACTCGAGGGCGTCACGGTGTCTGCCCGTTCCCTGGGAAGGAACGTCACCACGAGCGTGTTCACGGACAGCGACGGCGAGTATTACTTCCCGCCACTCGAGGCGGGACGGCCATACAAGGTATGGGCGCAGGCCCAAGCCTTCGAGGCGGGCCGCGCAGACGTCGCGCTGAGCCAGGCGGGGGCTCGACGGGATTTCACGCTCGCTCCCGAATCGGACTTCCACAATCAGCTCACGGGAAGCCAGTGGTATGCGGCGCTGCCGGATGGTACACGTGAGGACCGCCGAATGAAGGAGGTCTTTCGGGCGGCCTGCATGGGATGTCACCCTCAGAACTTCACGCTGATCAGTAGATTCGATGAGGCAGGCTGGCGGAACATCATCACCGTGATGAGTCGGATGCAGCCGTATCGGTACGGGAGTGCGGCCCAAGCGGCCAATCGCGAGCCGAACCCGATTATGGTGCAGTTTGGGGACAAGTTGGCGGCGTGGCTGGCGAAGGTGCGCGGTCCGGGTCCGTCGCCGATGACGTTTACGCCCCGACGTCCCACCGGAGACTCCACCCTGATGATCGCCCGCGAATACGACACCCCTGAGCCCGGCTTCGGATTGCCGTTCTTCAACGATGGCAGCACCGATTGGGCGCTCGGCCCCGTCGATTTCATGGACGAGTCCAAGCACCACGCGATGAACGCGACGGTGGATCACGATGGGAACGTGTGGATGGCCGACATGTTCAACATCACCCGCACCGTCGCCAAATATGACTGGCGGACGGGGCACGCGACGAACTTCGTGGTGCCGGAGACACCAGACGGCCCCCCCGCGAATTCGCACGACATTATCGTGGACGACGATGGGGTCGTGTGGTTCGACATGAGCTCCATGGGCGCGCTTGGACGCATCGACCCACGCACGGCCACAGCCAACACCATTCGCCCTCCCGAGGGATCCCGAGTGGGGCCCTGGATTGGCGACGACGGACTCGGGGGTATTTGGACCGCGGGGGCTGCCAACGACGTGAAGGCGATGCGCTACGACACGAGAACGCGCGAATGGACTCTCTTTGAGAACCCGATCCCCAATGCCTCGAACTACGGGATGACTGGCGATGGCGATGGCAATGGCTGGTGGTCAACCGCGAATCCCCGGGATGGGTTGATGAAGGCGGACCTCGAAAGCGGCCAGGCCGCGTTCGTGCCGGTCCCCGAGGCTGTGAACGACAGGGCCGACTTGTTCACCGCGGAGGAGCTCGCGATCTTCGGAACTCGGCTGACGTTCTATGGCTATGGGAGGCCGGGTGCCGTGGCGGTTCGAAAGCCCGGTGCCGATCCGCAGGGCACGACGCTCTGGGGATGCTCGTGGTACGGCGGCGGCATGGTGAAGCTCGACACACGCTCGCACGTGACAACGATGTATCCCTTCCCACCCGAGCACGAGGACGGGAATTGCTACGAAACGTCGGTGGACCAGGACGGCATGGTGTGGTTGCCCTTTACGCACGGCGACTCGATTGCCAAGTTCGATCCAAACACTGAACGGTGGACGAGCTACTTCCTG
Source organism: Vicinamibacterales bacterium (assembly GCA_029940535.1). Lineage (GTDB taxonomy): Bacteria > Acidobacteriota > Vicinamibacteria > Vicinamibacterales > UBA8438 > UBA8438. Next base: position 11,564 of record JAPYUM010000083.1, on the reverse strand, counting down.
CCAACCATCGGGACCAAGACACACGGGCTACAAGCGGTGACGGTGAATGGCCGCACTCAGATCGGGATGGGCTACCTCGGTGCCGGAAAGGTGGCAAAACTCGAGTTTCGCACGAGGGAGGAACGGCAGAGACTGAAGGCAGAAACGCGTCGGCCCTAGTCCCGATGCTCCAACATACCTCAACACGGAGGGAGAGCAATGAGCAAAGGTAACATCGCTGGGATCACTGTAGGAGTCGTGCTGGTGGCCGGAATACTAGGGTGGGTTTCCACAGCCCCGTACCTCTCCAATGAGGGGCTGGGCCGGACACCGGGCATCATCATTGGTGGCACTGTGACTGAGTCCCCGGGTGACTTTACGCCCCTCAATGACCTTCACCGGGGCCCCCTGATGATGAAGCAAGCCGGGTTTCCGCCCGTGGTCGTCTATCTGTCCTGGGTTGGTACTCCTGATGGCGTAATTACTGCCACTCGACCGGATGGCGGGTACTGGGCGCAACGCGTGCGGGACCGCGGAGGTGACGGCCTGTTGCGTATCGGCGATGCAACCTATGAAATGACGGCCATCGAAATCTTCGGTGAAGAGCGAGTCGCCATGATGAGGCAGTGGGCAGGAGGCAGGTCGATTGACGTGGCGCCCTACGAAGGAGCAGAACCGCTCCGCGACTGGGAGGTCTTTTTCTGGACTCCTAGATCCTGATTTACCTCACCCATGTGTCCGGAATGGTGGGCTTGATCCGATCTCGTGGACACATTCCGAAATTGACGTTACCGCCCTCATCGGTGAGGGCCGCATGGAACAGGTCTGGCAAGCCACCGACACGCAACTCAACCGCTTCAATCACATTGAGGTCTTCTACAATCGGCAGCGACGGCACTCGCTCCTCGGCAACCGTCGTCCGGCGGAGTACGAAGCCGCCCTTGGCGGCCCTAACTAACCCGTCCGGGAAACTCGGGGAAGACCAATATCATCCAGAACACCGATACGGTGAGCAGCGACCTAGAGAATGCTGCGACGACCACGTCACCGTCACCGAGGAGCAGGTGCTCGGTAAATCGCACGTAGCGAAAAAACGGCTGAGAGTAGAAGAGATCCTCGCCACCCCGGAGGGACCAAGTGTCCAGGATTTCGCGAGCGAACGACTCGTAGGTCAGTGCGTCCGTGCCGCCCCCTCGTAGCAAGACGGATTGCAGCGACTCGGCGAGAGTGCCTCGTGGGCGAGCAGCAGCAACACGACGCTCCAGTATGCGGCGCAGAGCCCCGCGTGGTCCTGCCGCCGAGAGAGCGCCGCGACGCCAAGGGAGAGCAGTGATAGCCTACTATCCCATCAGCCGTCAGGATCTGGAAACTGCCAGAATAGGTGTACACAAGCCAGACACCGGCGCCGGCAATGAGGAGGAGCCGCCACTTACCGAGCAGGATGGAGCCATAGAACCACAGGAGTACGACCGCGACGCTGAGAGACAGTACGTCGACGGCGTAAGCGATGGCTCGCCACGTGCGCTGAGGGGCGACCTGCAACGGCTGTGCCGTTTCTTTTACACGTAGTCGGAACGTGGCGACCGGCTGATGGTCTTCCGGCAAGTCCGACGGGCTTACCCGCGACTCATCGTCAAACTCAAACCGTACGCCTGCGAGTGCACTCTGTCAATTGAGTGTCGCGGGAACGAAGGCCGCAGCGCAGCCGAAAGCCAGAAAGTCGACGAGGTCTATGACATATACTGGCGGACCACTTGAGTTCGAGGGGGTTTCCGGTGGCTGGGTTGGATACAGAGTTGCCTCGGCCAGCATGGTCGAGGAGCTCGGCGTTACATCTGGCTGGGTGTCGGATTGCTGTAGGGCGCGGCACGATTGACGGCAAGTAGGTGGGGCGTGCCGATGGGTTTCCGCAGGACGGTCGCCACATGCGAAAAGTCCTTTATATCTTCAGCGATCTGACTGACGGCGACGTCGAGTGGTTGGCCAGCGCGGGCAGGCGCAAGGTCTTCACGAAAGACGAAGTCCTGATTGAAGAGGGCCGCCCTCTCAGTGACGTCTTCGTGTTGCTCACGGGGGAACTGTCCGTCGTGAAGCGGGCGCTCCCGGATAGTCCTGTGGCGACGCTCCATGAGGGCGAGATCGTCGGTGAATTGTCGTTTCTGGATTCCCGGCCGCCGTCCGCGACCGTCGTCGCCAACTCGAATTCGGTGACGCTTGCGATCTCCCGCGACGAGCTCCGGGTGAAGCTGTCGAGCGACCCGTCGTTCGCCGCGCATTTCTACCGAGCCCTGGGAGTATTTCTCGCAACGCGCCTGCGACACACGATGGAATCGATGGGGTATGCGGAAAGCGCGTCCCTGACGGAAGGAGAGATGTCGCCAGACGAAATCGATCCCGACCTGATGGATTCGATGTCACTGGCGGCTCGCCGGTTCGATGTGCTCGTGGAGCGTTTCTCGTCGTAATCGTCAGAACGCGAGGTGTGAGGTGAGTTCCCGAAGAGGACCAGAGATCTTCCGGAAGAAGGCGTTGGAGAAGCTCTCCTCTCCGGAGCAGCTGGATCAGTTGACCCAGATCGTCAACCGGCAGAGCTGGATCCCGCTGCTCACGATCGCCGGCCTCATCCTGGTGGCGCTGATCTGGAGCCTGGTCGGTCGGATCCCCATCACGGTTCAGGGGAACGGCTTGCTCGTGTATCCGCGGCAGGTCGTATCTCTCCAGGTCCCGGCGTCCGGAGAGATCGTGGCGCTAGACGTCACCGTCGGGGACTACGTACGTCGCGGGCAGGTAATGGGAACGATCAATCAGCCCGTGCTGGAACAAGCGCTTCGGCAGGAAGGGGATCGGCTCCAGGAACTGCAGCGGCGCAACCTTCAGGTCGTGCCGCTCAGGGACCAGCGTGCGGATCTCGAACGCGGGTCCATTCAGCGGGAACGCCAACTGCTCAGCCAACGCATCGGAATCACCAGATCGGCGGCCGAGAGCGCCAAGCAGCAGTCGGATCTCTATCTGGTCGAACAACGGCTGAGCCTGGAGCAATTGCTACGAGCCAAGCAGTCGATGGACGAGACGCTCCGCGAGCGCTATGAGAGCTACCAGCAGTTGCGCGACGAGGGTCTGGTCTCCGACGAAGCCGTGCTCCAGTCGCGACAGGCCTATGTGGACAACCAGCAGCAGACGGCGGAACTGCAGCTTCGAACGCATGAGCTCGATCTGTCGAGCTTGGAAGCGGAGGAACGCTATCAGGAGCGGGCCGACCTCGTCGCAGGACTCGAAGCCGATTTCCGCGCGCTGGATATCCGGGTCGCCGAAATCGATCAGCAGCAGCTGGAAACCGATTCCAGCACAGAGCTTGAAATGCAGGAAGTGCGGGGTGCGATTGAGCGGTACGAGGAAGAACTCGAAACCAAGAGCCAGATCGTCAGCGAGTACAACGGGCGCCTTCTGGAAGTGACCGCGGCCGCCGGTCAGATCGTGAGCTTAGGCCAGCGGTTCGGGTCGATGGAGACCGAGGACCCTCAGGGACGCCTGGCCATGGCGGGCTACTTCGAGGTCAGCACTGGCAAGCAGGTGCAACCCGGCATGCAAGTTCGGATCGCACCCGACACGGTGGAGCGGGAACGGTTCGGCAGCATGATGGCGACCGTCACCTCGGTTTCTCCCTTTCCGGTCACCACGGACGCCATCACCAACGTTGTCGGCAACGCCGAAGTCGCGCAAACGCTGGCGGCCGGGGGCATCAAGATCGAAGTATTCTGCGAACTTCTGCTGGACGCGGACACACCGACAGGGTACGGGTGGACCTCTGGACAAGGTCCCGAAGACTCCATAACCGCGGGCACGACGGCGCAGGTCCGCGCAACGGTCGAGTCCCGCCGGCCCATCTCGCTCATCATCCCGATACTCAGGCGCTGGAGTGGGACTTAGACTGCCCATCAACTTCCGGAGACGGGAAGCGGAACGCTTCCGCGCGAAGACGCCGACGATACTTCAGCTCGAAGCCGTCGAATGTGGAGCCGCCGCCCTGTCCATGGTCCTGGCCTACTATGGCCGGATCGTGCCACTGGCCACACTCCGCCAGGACTGTGGGGTGTCGCGTGACGGGAGCAAGGCGTCCAACGTATTGAAAGCCGCGCGGCGCTACGGCATGGTCGCGAAAGGGTTCAGCAAGACCGTCGAGAGCCTCACCACGTTCGAGCAGCCGCTCATCGTCTTCTGGAACTTCAACCACTTCGTCGTCGTCGAGGGGTTTGGCGACGGCGTCGTGTTCATCAACGACCCGGCCGTCGGCCACCGGGCAATCGACGACAGCGAGTTCGAAACCAGCTTCACCGGTGTCGTTCTGGTGATGGAACCCGGGCCGGAATTCGAACGAGGAGGTCGGCGCCCCAGCGTCGTGGCGGCGCTCAGAGACCGGCTCGTCGGCTCTCATGAAGCCCTCGGCTACTGCGTCCTGGCGGGATTTCTGCTCATCATCCCGGGCCTGGTGCTTCCGGCCTTCAGTCAGATCTTTCTTGACGAGGTCTTCGTTGCCCAACGGACAGACTGGCTCCGTCCGATGCTCGTGGCGATGGGGTGGGCCGTCGTGCTGCAGGGCGTGCTGAAGTTCATGCAGCTACGTCAGCTCCGCCGAATGATGATCGCGCTGTCGGTTCGGATGTCGGGACGTTTCATGTGGCACCTGCTCCACCTGCCGGCGATGTTCTATGCCCAGCGCTTCCCGGGTGAGGTGGCCGACCGGAGTCGGCTGAACGACAAGCTTGCCGAAGTCGTCTCGGGGCAGCTGGCGGAAGCCGTGATCGGCGTGGTCATGATGATCTTCTACGCCGGCCTGATGTTCTACTACGACGCCGTGCTCACGGTGATCGGCATCGTCTTCGCAGCGACGAACATCCTGGTCCTCCGTTGGATTTCCGGTCAGCGCGTCGAGGCCAACATGCGCGTGCTCCAGGAGTACGGCAAGGTCCAGGGCTTGGCAGTAGCCGGCCTGCAAAGCATAGAAACGATCAAGTCTTCCGGGCTGGAAGACAGCTTCTTCTCCCGGTGGTCGGGCTACTACGCCAAGGCCACCAACGCCCGCCAGCAACTTCAGCTTTCGAATCAATCGCTCTCGGTCTTGCCGGCCTTTCTGAATTCACTGTCGGGCGTCGTGCTGATCATCGTCGGGGGGGGGCGAGTCATCGATGGCAACCTCACCATCGGGATGCTCGTGGCCATACAGAGTCTGATGATGAGTTTCACAGCGCCGCTGAACATGTTGATGGGCCTGGGTGGAACGCTGCAGGAAATCGATGGTGATCTCAACCGTGTGAACGACGTCCTGCACTACCCCGTCGAGCCGGACGTGGCCGACCGCGAGCTCGTCGATGATCACCAGGAACCGGTGGTGCGATTGAAGGGATACGTCGAGGTTCGCAACGTGACGTTCGGATACAGCCCGCTCGAGCCTCCGTTGCTCGACGATTTCAGCGTCAGCATCCGTCCGGGGCAGCGGGTGGCGCTGGTCGGAGGCAGCGGCTCCGGGAAGACCACGATCACCAAGCTGATCAGCGGGGAGTACACCCCGTGGAAAGGCGAGGTGTGTTTCGACGACATCACCCGGCAAGAAGTTCCGCGGCCGGTTCTCGTCAACTCGTTCGCCACCGTCACACAGGAGATCTTTCTCTTCGAGGGAACGGTTCGGGACAACCTGACGATGTGGGATCCGACCGTGCCGAAGGACAGCCTGGTGCGGGCCGCTGAGGACGCCGCGATCCATGAAACGATTCTGGCCCTGCCGGGAGGCTACGACTCGGTCCTGCTCGAGGGAGGAGGCAACCTGTCGGGCGGTCAGCGGCAACGCCTCGAGATCGCCCGCGCGCTGGTCAACAGCCCGTCCGTCCTGGTCCTCGACGAGGCGACCAGCGCGCTGGACTCCGAAACCGAGAGCGTCGTGATCGAGCGACTGCGAATGCGCGGGTGTGCGGCGATCATCGTGGCCCACCGGCTGAGCACCATCCGTGACTGCGACGAGATCATCGTCCTCGAAAAGGGAAGAGTGGTCGAACGGGGAACCCACGACGAACTCTGGGCCAAGGAAGGACAGTATGCTGCGCTCATCCGTACCGCGAACAACTAGAGCCGCTGGAGTGTCCGCTGGATAGGACCGGAATCGGCTCGGCGGCGCCAGGATCGACCGTCACGGTTCGAGGGCACCACCCGTTCGTGCTCGATGACCTGGCGAAGGTGTGGGTCGTCAGGTCTGGCGCCGCTGCCGTGTTCAGCACGCGACTCGAATCGGGCGCTCCGGTCGGAAACCGCCGTTTCCTGTTCCAGGTCGGCATCGGTGAACTGCTGTTTGCGATCTCGCAACCCACGGCGCGAAGCGGGCTGATTGCCCTTGCCGTCGATGACCTCTCGCTGAGCGAACTGCCAATCGACGACCTCACCCGATTCGACCTGACGAAGGCTCGGTCACGCTTGACGGCGGTCGAGGGCTGGGCGGCGCGCCTGTGCAGCCTCCTCGGCCGTGCCAGCGCGTCCGCCAGCGACGAACAGCTGCCCGAGCACGGGTCGCTTGAACTCATCGAAGGCCACGTGGCTCGACCCACGGCAGGCCGCATCAGCTGGATTCGCGTGGATGACGGTGAGGCCGTCCTGGCAGACCAGCCCGAACGACGCGTTCAGCCATCGCGCGAGTACATACCGCTGAGCAGCCAGATCGGGCTCCGGTCGCAATCCGCCATCAGGTTGACTGTCGCCACCGGGGACGATCTGTCCAGTGGCCCGGTCGTGGCGGAAGGGCTCGGGGCGCTCCACCGACTCATCCGAGAGCATCTCGAGCAAGCCGACATCGAGGAGCGAAATGACGAAGTCAACCGTTTCAAGCAGCGCGGGGTCGCCCAGGAACGTCTGACGCGATCGGCGATGGATGGTGTGGCCGCCGTTCTGAATCAACGCGGCACCGTCCCGCATCGTGACACTCCGATTCTCACGACGGCCACGCTGGTCGGTGCAGCGCTTGGCGTGGAAATCCACCCTCCAGCGAAGTCCGAGAACCTCGACCGCGTCAAGAATCCGCTCGACGGCATCGCGCGAGCGTCGCAGCTCCGCCATCGGCGGGTCCTGCTGCGCGGGGAGTGGTGGTCCGACGATTGTGGACCGCTGGTCGGGTATCTGGAGGACGGGCACCGGCCGGTCGCGCTGTTGCCAGGAAAGCGGCCGGGGTACGAGATCGTCGATCCCGAGACGCTCCACCGGACGCCCGTCACCGGAGAGACCGATCAACGCCTGGCTCCAGAGGCCGTGATGCTGTACCGGCCTCTGCCCGCCGGCCGGCTCAAGCCCTGGAAGCTCGTCGGGTTCTCGTTGCGGGGCCGTGGCCCCGATATCGCCTTCCTGCTGGGTCTGTCAGTGATCGTGACGCTCATCGGCATGCTGACGCCGATGGCGACCGCGCTGGTCATGGACACGGCCATCCCCGACTCGGATCGCAGGTTGTTGCTCGAACTGGGTCTGGGGCTGGCCGCCGCGAGCTTCGGAGTGGGATTGCTGTCACTGGCGAAGAGCATCGTCGCGATTCGCCTGTCGACCGCAGCCGATTCCGCCACGCAAACGGCTGTCTGGGACCGCCTGCTCGGCCTCAAAGCATCCTTCTTCAAGCGGTTCTCGAGTGGAGATCTGCTCTCCCGCGCGTCGGCCGTGGGCGAGATCAATCAGCAGCTCAACGGGACAACGCTCGGTTCGATGCTCGCCAGTCTCATGGCTGCCCTGAATCTGGGCCTGCTGCTCTACTACAGTAGCCGGCTCGCGCTGATCGCTGTCGGCCTGGCGATCGTCACGGCGATCGTGACGGTTGTTGGCGGGTACACGGTCCGACGTTTCAATCTGAGCCTGATGGAACTGGAGGGCCACTTCTTCGGTCTCGTCGTGCAGATGATTCGATCGGCCAACAAGATCCGCATCGCCGGAGCCCAGGAACGGGCCTTTGCGCTGTGGGCGAGGAAGTACGCCGAGCAGATGACCCTGGTTCGAAAGTCGCAGATGGCGGAGGACTACGTCGTCGTGGCGAACCAGGCGCTCCCGGCGATCAGCACCATGTTGTTGTTCTGGTTCGGAGTCCAGCTGCTGAATGGCACCGGTGGTGAGCAGTTGAGCATCGGCATGTTCTTGGCTTTCAACGCCGCGCTCGGAACATTCGTGGCCGGTACGGCGGCACTGAGCAATTCCGTCGTGGATGCCATGGACGTGATGGCCAAGAGCCGAAGGATCCGTCCGATCCTCGATGAAGAAGCCGAAACCGGCCCGGCGAAAGCGGATCCGGGACGGCTCCAGGGCGGCGTGGCGCTGTCGAATGTCTGTTTCCGGTACTCCGCCGACGGCCCGATGATTCTCGACGGCCTCAGCATTCATGTCGATCCCGGCGAGTTCGTCGCACTTGCCGGACCGTCGGGCAGCGGCAAGTCGACGATCTTCCGGTTGCTCCTGGGCTTCGAGACCCCTGAATCCGGTGTCGTCACTTTTGACCAGCAGGAGCTCTCAGGGCTTGACCCGACCGGCGTGCGCCGGCAGATGGGCGTCGTCCTGCAGTCCGGGGTGCTCAACAGCGGCTCGATTCTCGACAACATCGGTGTCGGGGGCGTGATCACCATGGACGAAGCGTGGGAGGCGGCCGAAGACTCGGCGCTGGCCGATGACATCCGCGCGATGCCCATGGGGATGCACACGATGGTGAGCGAAGGTGGCGGCAACCTATCGGGCGGACAGCGCCAACGCCTGCTGATCGCGAGAGCGCTCGTCCTGCGACCGCGCATCCTTCTGATGGACGAGGCGACGAGCGCGCTGGACAATCGGACCCAGGAGATCGTCAGCAAGAGCCTGGAGCGACGCAAGGTCACGCGCCTGGTGATCGCCCACCGGTTGAGCACGATTCGGAGCGCCGACCGGATCTACGTCATGGACCATGGACGAGTCGCCCAGGCAGGGAGCTTCGAGCAACTGGTCGAGCAAGAAGGCGTGTTCCGGTCGCTGATGGCCCGGCAGCAGACCTAGAGGCGGCCTGGTGCCGGCGGATCCGCACTCGCCATTGGCCGAGGCTGGCGATATACTGCCGCCCGAAACCCTGGATGAGCCGCAGCGCGTAGGGGGGAGATCGGCGGGTGACCAGCATCTGCTCCGTGAGATTCGGGCCCGTGGACGTGGCGATCTACAGTGTCCCGCTGGAGTTCGCCGACATCGACGCGAAGAGAGCGTGGATCCGACGCCAGCACTTCCAGGAGTGTGGGCTGGAGGCGGGGGGCACAGCCGGCCAGGCCCAGGGTGAGAGCCCCGAGCACCACGACGGCGAGCATCGATCGACCAAACGGTTCGAGTCTCATGACGCGGTCTCCTGCCAGGCGCCGGGCACTTCGGATCGGTGCCCAGCGAGGTGCTCTGGTGTTCAGACTTCCGATTCAGGCCTCTTATGCGTCGACACGCTGCCGTGTGGCCAGACACGCGAGTCACATGGTTGACGCACAGCTCACGCCGAGTCCGCCAAACAGGTGCGTGCCCTCGACGGTGTGTCCAGGAACCGCACGCCTGGTGTTCTTCAGTTGTCCTCGAGCCTGAACCAGACCAGATCCAGGACACCCGTCCGCCGGGCCAGCCAGTCTTCCAGCGGGACGAAGAAGGCATAGCCTTTGGTGTCTCCAGGCTGGTCGTTGACGACGAGGGCGAAGCCGCCGGTCGATACCCGCGTATTCCGCGTCAGCTCGCTGCCTTCAGTGTTGGTGGGTTGCCAGGTGATCAGATTGCGTCGTGCCAGGCCGCGCATCTGCACGTACGCGGTCAGCCACCCGGTCGTATCGTCGAGGCGATAGAAGCCGACCGGCGAGTACGCGGGCGGGCGGGTGAAGATCTGGAGCAGCGCCTGCGCCGAAGAGGTCGAGCCGAGCACGGCCCAGCGCGAGCCTTCTCTCCCTGCCTGAATGTTTTCATCCCGGTTGACGCCGCCGGCCTTCAGCCCGTCCGAGTAGTTCTCGTCGTTGATCATGAACCCGTCCTGATTCGCGGGGTCGGCATCCTGGACACACGCCTCGTAGTCGGCCTCGCTGATCAGCTCGAGGCCGCGCAAGAAGTTCAGCTTGGCGAAGGCGAGCAGTTGCGGGCGCGGCACCTCGTCGCTCAACCCGCTGAACTGCTGACACACCGGGTGAGAGGCGAACCCGTTCTCGTAGAACATCTCCACATACGTGGCGATGTCCTCGAGGATGGACCAGGCCCCGTAGCCCCGCTTGAATCCGGCCTCCACGGCCCCCTCATCGCCGGGATAGACGCACGGGTAGTTCGTCCCCTCATAGCCTTTGTATCCGCTGTAGGCGATGATGGCGCTCCCCTGCATCTGGCCCCAGGTGCCGCTCACCACACCGTTGAGATGCCCGAACTGTTCGCGCAGCTCGTTCACCCGCGCGAGCACATCACCCGGCAGCCGCTCCTGCACCACGCTGCCCCCGTTTTCCAGCAGCATCGTGAACGCATGCGTCGCCTCATGCGCCAGGTTCTTGCGGATCTCGTCGGCGCCGATGATCTCGATCTGGTTGTTGATGGAGTCCCGGACGTTGATCACGATCTGGTTGCCCACGGTGGAGGCGCCGCGCTGCCCGGTCGAGGGCTCACCGGAGCAGTCGGCGATCGTGACGACTCCGGAATCTGGAAACTCGATGATCGAGATGCTCGCGATGGACCCGAGCAACAGCGGGCTCCGGTCGCGCAGCTCCGATAGCACGTCGAACAGGGCGTCGCCGATGTGGGGCGCCATGTCCAGCGCGTCATCGATCGGAATGATCGCCTCCACACCCTCCTGGTGCGTGGCCGACAGGTCGTCGAGACTGGAACCGAACAGGATGTGGGGGAACTGCGCCTGCAGGTCAGCCGCCGACGCGGCCCGCAGCGGCGTCTCGATGACCGACAGCAGCGCCTCGAACACTCCGGTCGCGGCCCCGGTCCGGGCTGCCGCGACCCCCTCGACGGTTGTCGGGTCGAGCGCGGCGACCTGGTTTCCGTTCACATCGAGGAGACGGACCGTCGTGGCGTCCGGCTCGTAGGGGAGGAACACGATGACCGACTGGCGCGCGAGCGAGACATCCTGGCGCATCACGAATGCGCCGCTCGCATCTCGGTACTCCTGGTGCTCGATGGTAGGAAACGCGAACGGTCGCGCCGCCAGTACGCCTTCGGGACCGTCCAGGACCGCGTAGAAGCCGCCCATCGCGGTCAGTGGTTGCACCGCGGTCTCGACGATCGCGGCACGAGAGATGTCGACCGCACCGGAGGCCGCGTCACGGGACACGGAAAGTCGCAAGTACGACTGGACCGGCGCCCCGGCCGGCGCGCCAATCTGACTGCGGGTGCCGGGCCGGATCAGGAACCAGGTGCTGGCGAGCGCCAGCACCACGACGACAGCCGATCCAACCCAAACACGGGACCTTGCGGGCATCTGTCCGCCTCCTTGTGTGAATTCTAGCGCACCGGAGCGGAGGCGCCGCTGTGGCGCTCTGTATCTCCGGAAAATTGACCTGTGGCGGTTATCATAACGCCCACTATCGGACCCAGCGGAGCGCCACAGC
>JAPYUM010000082.1 GCA_029940535.1 Vicinamibacterales bacterium | reverse complement strand
CCCAGCCCGCCGACCGCCTCAGCGGTCGGACCGAGCTGGGTCTGGTGCTACGTCAAATCAACACCGTCGGGACGTTCATGATGGCGACGGCCCATCCTGACGACGAGAACAATGGGGTACTGGCCCTCCTGAGCAAAGGCGAAGGTATTCGCACCGCGCTCGTCACCGCGACGCGGGGCGACGGCGGACAAAACGAAATTGGGCCCGAGCTGTCCGACGCCCTGGCCGCCTTGCGCACCGAGGAGCTGTTGGCGGCGCATCGGCTCGATGGCGCGGAACAATACTTCACCCGGGCCGTCGACTTCGGCTACTCCTTCAGTCGGGAGGAGACCTTCGAGAAGTGGGGGCGTGACGAGATCCTGAGTGACTACGTTCGGATGATTCGCACCCTGCGGCCCGACGTGATTGCCGGCATGAGTCCCGACGGCGACGGGGGCGGTCAGCATCATCAGGCCTCGGCGGTCCTGGCGCATGAGGCGTATCTCGCGGCGGGCGATGCCACTCGGTTTCCCGATCAACTGACCGACGGCCTGCGGCCGTGGCAGGCGCGGAAGTTCTACTTCAGTGCTGGTTTCGGATTCGGTCGCGGAGGGCGAGGCGGACGTGGTGGACGCGGTGGCCCAGCCGGCGCGCCTGCGGCCGCAGCGGTCCGAATGACGACAGTCGATACCGGTCAGTTCGACCCGATCCTCGGTCGCACCTACGCCGAGATCGGGAGTCATGCCCGGAGCATGCACAAGTGCCAGGGGATGTCTCCGCTGGTGAGGCTGCCGGGGCCGGCGTCGGCCCGGTATCTCCTGACCGAGACCACGATTCCGGGGCAAGCAGGGATCCCGGAGCGGACCCTGTTCGACGGCGTCGATACCAGTATCAGGGGCTTGGCCGCGTTCGCGGGTGCTCAGCCCCCGCAGGCCCTCGTGGCCGCGCTCGACACGTTGTCCGCGCACGGGGCAACCGCGCTCGACGCCTTCAACGCGGGCAACGTGCAAGACCAGCGGGAGGCCGTGTTGGCCGGGCTTGCCGTGGTCCGCAACCTGCGGTCCGGGCTTGCGGGGTTCGGTGTGTCCGAGGATGCCGCATTCGAAATCGATTTTCGGCTGCGTCAAAAAGAACAGCAGTACGCACGTGCGCTGCTGCTCGTCCACGACCTTCGCCTCGAAGCCCTGGCGTCCGATGGCGTCGTGACGGCAAATCAGGCGGTCACGGTATCGGCTCAGGTCGCCAACTATGGCGACGCCGCCGTCGCGGTCCGCGAGGTTCGATTCGACGGGTTCGCCGAGGAGGACCTGGCGTGCGGCGCCGACATCGTCGCCGGTGGCGCGGTCTACGACTGCGAGTCGACGCTGCGGGTGCCCGAGACCGCTTCGGACAGCAACATCTACTGGGAACGGCTGCCCGACGCCGCGCGCTATCGCGTCGATCCTGATGTGCCGTTTGGGTTGCCGTTTCGCCAGACGCCCTTTCGGGTGACGTTCGAGCTCGACTTCACGACCAGCCGGGTCGCCATCGAGCGAGCGATCGAGTATCGCCATGGCGCCGACATCTTCGCCGGCGAGAAGCGGATGGAGCTGCAGGTCGTGCCGCGGTTCGCCGTCGACGTGACGCCCCAGATCGCGATTCTTCCGCTGGGTACCGCCGAGCCTCGTGAGGTCCGGGTCACCGTCCGTCACGGCGGTCAGGAGCCGTCGAGCGGCTCGGTGGCGCTGGCGTTGCCCGAGGGGTGGACGTCGTCACCCGAGCGTGCGCCGGTCGAGTTTGTCCGGGAACAAGAGGCGCGGACCGTCCGGTTCACCGTGCGTCCGACCACGGGCGTCGCCGCCGGGGAGTATCGCATCGGGGCCACTGTTACCGCGGACGGTCAGACGTTTGATCGCGGGTATCAGGTTGTCGAGTATCCGCACATCGGCCGGCGTCATCTGGTCCATCCAGCCGAGACCGTACTGAACGTGATCGACGTCAAGCTGGAGCCTGGGCTGCGGGTGGGATATGTGGACGGCGTGGGTGACGAGGTGCCCCCAGCCATCGAGCAGCTCGGCGCTGAATTGCAGCACATCTCAGCCGACCAGCTGGCTTACGATGATCTGTCCGGTTTCGACGCCATCGTGACCGGCGTCCGCGCCTACGAGCGGAACGGCGACCTGCGGGCCAACAACGATCGATTGCTCGAATACGTGGAGGCGGGCGGCACGCTGATCGTCCAGTACAACAAGTTCGAGTTCAATGCGGCGCAATACGGACCGTACCCCGCCCGGGTGAGTCGTAACCGGGTCACCGACGAGTACGCGCCGGTTCAATTGCTCGCGCGGGACCACCAGGTGTTCGGATTCCCCAACGTCGTCTCCGATGCGACGTGGGACGACTGGGTGCAGGAGCGCGGGCTGTATTTTCTCGGCGACAAAGACCCCGCCTACACTGACCTGGTCGAATTGACCGATTCGTTCGCCTCGAACCCCGGCGCCAAGCGCGGTGCGCTGGTCGAGGCCCGATACGGAGACGGACGCTGGATCTATGTCGGGCTTGGCCTGTGGCGCCAGTTGCCGGCCGGCACGACCGGGGCCTATCAACTGCTCGCGAACCTGATCAGCCTCGGCGGCGACTGAAGACCCTAGTACCCGCAAAGTAGGCGCGGGTCTTCAGACCCGCAGGGCACTTCCGCTACACGGCGAAACCGGAACGGCGCGATTCCGGCGTTCTGGCATCGCTCAGGTATTGTCGGTATTTTCCCTCTTCTCGCCTTGGTCGGCTGTTCCAGCGCCTGCCTCGGTGCAACGCGGGACTGTCACCACTAGCGTTTCGCGGCGGCGTAGGTTTCGGCGAAATACCGATCCATGGCATCGAGCTCCGCCCGTCGGAACCCCGTGCCCTGTGTCACCTCAGCCCCGATGATCTGGTGCGTCTGCCGCTCGGCGTCGTAGCCGGGCCAGGCCGGGAGCCCGTCGCGATTGGGGTTGCCGTTGGTGGCGAATGCCACCCAGTAGTCGCTGATCTGATCCGAGATCCGGCGGTCTGTCTCCGACGCGCCGTCAGGCAGCGTCTGGAACACATAGCGCAGCTCCATCGCGTGCGGCGCCCTCTCGCTCGGGTCGCGCAGATTGCGCGTGAACAGATACATGAAGGTGTTGGGCTGGGTCTTCGACGTCGCATTGAGGATTTCGCGATTCGGCCGCGCGAACCAGAGGTCGGTGTTGTAGTCGACCTCGCTGGAGTAGAGCGCCGCATCCGTGTTGGCCAGGTAGTGGTCGGCCAGACCGCGACCAGGCTCGCCCCACTCGGCCACCCGCGCCTGTTTCTGCTCGTCCAGGGTGGTAAACGTCCGTTCGGGACGCACGAACATCAACCCCTCACCATTGTTGACCCCGGCCAGCAAGGGGACGACGTTGTGTGCACCTGTCCGGAAGATCTCCGCCGGTGAGGTCGGCAGCACCCAGCCGTCTTCGGCCAACGACACGCTGAACCGCATGTCCATCAGGTCTTCGGCCGTCATCGCTCTCATGGCCTCCAGCAGATCATCGTGAGTCGTGTCACCTAGCTCCGCGAGCTTGTCGGCGATCGCTCGGCGGCCGCGCTCTTCCGCGCTGTCGGAAAAACCGTTGGACCGGGTCAGGTGCGCGACGTTGGTCGGCGTGATCCACGTGCTTTCGGAGATGGCCCGATGAAACAGCCCCTTGGCCAGTGGCGTGGCCAGCAGCGCGTAAATGCTGGCGCCACCGGCTGACTCGCCGAAGATGGTGACGTTGCCCGGGTCGCCTCCGAAGCCGGACACGTTGTCGCGCACCCATTCGAGCGCCGCGACGTGGTCGAGAATGCCGTAGTTCCCCGAGACGCCACGGGCCGATTCGGCCGACAGCGCCGGGTGGGCCATGAATCCGAACGCGTTCATGCGGTAATTGACGGAGACGAGCACCACGTTTTTCTCGGCGAACCCGATGCCGTCGTAGATGCTGCTGGCGGTCGCCCCCGAGCTCCAGCCACCACCATGGATCCACACCATGACGGGAAGGTCGGCGTCCGCCGAGTCGGCCTTGGTCCAGACGTTCAGATAGAGACAGTCCTCGCTCATCAACTGGGCGCGACCCTGCACGCAGGCGGGACCGAAGGTGTCCGCCGTCCTCACACCCTGCCATGGAGTCGGGGGTTGCGGCGGTTGCCAGCGCAGATCGCCGACGGGTGGCGCGGCGAAGGGAATTCCTCGAAACACGGTTACCCCGTTCTCCAGTTCCACGCCGGAGACCTGTCCGTACGTGAGTTCAACCGGGTCGTCGACCGCCAGGCTGGGGGTCGCGACCAGGACAAGCGCGGCTGAGAGCACGATGGCGAGGAGATGTTTCATGACTGCTTCCTTGTCGTTGTCTTGTTGCGTATCAGACCCGGTCGATTTATCCCAGTGCCTCGTCGGAAAACCTACGGCTTGGGGTGGGCGAACAGCCATCCGATGACCTCTCGGTTGAACGTGCTGGAGAGGGACGGCACGTGTGAGCCGCCGGCAATCGACCAGAGCTCGCTGGAGCCACCCGCGGTACACGCCGAGACATAGCGAGTCGCTGTCGTTTCCGCTCCTGTGATTTCGCTTTCGAGATCGCGCGTCCCACCGGCGGTGCCTTCTCCCGCACATCCGTTGTACCCGGCCCAGCGCTCGACGGTCGCCACCGCACCCGGATAGGCGTTGCCCCCGATTTCACGGCCCTCGTAGCCGATGGTCGCGTCGTCGGTCCCATGTATCTGCAGCACATGAACCGGATTGGCCGGAGCGGCACGGTCCACGGTGGACGCCGCGCCAGCCAGGCTGACCATGGCGGCGATGGTGTTCGAGTGGTCGTAGGCCGCCCGGTAGGCCATGAATCCTCCGTTGGAGTGGCCGATGAGATACACACGCTTCGGATCGACGTTGTACTCGGACTTCACCGCGTTGATGATGGCGAGGACATAGGCCGAATCGTCCACGGTGCTGTCCATGAAGTTGCAGCACGCCTTCGACGCGTTCCAGAACCGATTGTTGTCACCACCCGACTCTCGCGTACCGTCCGGCGAGACCAACAGGAATCCGTGGCTGTCTACCAGGTCCCCGTATTGCATGTAGGACTCGATACCAGCGCCGCTGGAGGTGTACCCGTGCAGCGTGACCACGAGCGGCACCGCGCTGTCGCCGTCGTAGCTCTCGGGGACCTGCAATGGCAGCGAACCTCGGCCGCCGTCCACGGTTTGGGCCGACACCGCGCCGACAGAAAGGCTGAGTGCGAGGAGTGACACGAAGAGCGTGGCAGCGGTCGAGCGCATGGATAAGTCCTTTGTCTTTGGATGGTAAGGAGAACAGCCGAAGTATAGCACCGCGAGATCGGTGGGGACTTGGGCCCCAGCTTTTACCTGTTGCCGCCTCCGCCGGTCTAAACGTGTTGCGATGAAGGTGCCAGCCTTTCGCCGTCGTCACGTCCAGCGTGACTGGAGCATGGTTCATGGCCGTTGATCCCGCGATTGCCCACCTCGCTCGTCGAGCCGGCTTCGGCTATTCGCCCGCCGAAGGGGCGACGCTCAATCAGATGAGCGTATCCGGCGCGATCGATGCGCTGGTCGACTACGAGCAGGTGCCCGACACCGTCGACGACAACATCGGTACTCCGGGGTTCCTCGGTATCACCACCCGTGGCCCATTCCGGCCGAATGAGCGGATCACCGATGCCCGGCAACGCGTGTTGTTTCGGATGGTGCATAGCGCACGACCGTTGCAGGAGAAGATGGCGCTCTTCTGGCACAACCATTTCGCGACCGGGTTCGGCAAGATCGCCGGTCAGATCGGCCCCGACGCTGCCAGCCGGGCACTCGGCGCCAAACCGTCCGAAGATGCGAACGGTCTGCGCGGACAATACGAGCTGTTTCGCGAGTACGCCTTGGGCAATTTTCGTGATCTCCTGATCCAGGTCTCGCAGGATCCGGCCATGGTGGCGTGGCTGGACGGCGACACCAACCTGAAGGCGAACCCGCAAGAGAACTACGCCCGCGAGCTCATGGAGCTGTTCACGATGGGCGTGGAGTTCTACACCGAGAGCGACGTGTACGAGGGCGCGCGCGTGTTCACCGGGTGGAACCTGGCCAGCAATCGCACCGCGGACACTCGCTATGCGACGTTCCGCTTTCGGCCGGAGCAGCACGATACCGAGAGCAAGACCTTCAGCTTTCCGATTTATCCGGACGGGGGACAGACCATCCCGGCACGGTCGTCGGCCGACGGCATGCAGGATGGGTTGGATTTCATCAACGCGGTGGCGGCGCATCCGGAAACCGGTCCGCGTCTGGCTCGGAAGTTGTACGCCTTTTTTGTCTCGGAGTTCACCGCACCCTCCGAGGCGCTCGTGCAGCAACTGGCCGGCGTCTACTACGCCACCGGCTACGACATGCGAAGCGTGGTTCGGACGCTGCTGAGCTCGGCCGAGTTCCAGGACCCGACGCACTACTTCGCCCGGTATTCCTGGCCCCTCGAGTTTGTCGTGCGGCTCATCAAGTCGGTGGGGTGGACGGGGTACTCCGCTGGTGCCGCCATCACCCCGCTTGCCAACACGGGGCAGATCTTGTTCGAACCGCCCGACGTCTCAGGCTGGCGACTCGGCACGGACTGGTTTTCTACCGGCACGCTGTTGGCCCGGATGAACTTCGCGTCGTCGCTGGCCGCGAACCAGCAGTTCAACTTGCGTGATGCCGCCACCCCCCAGGCGGGCACGCCCGAGGGATTGTTGGGTTACATGGTCGACCGACTCGAGCCGGGGCCGTACGACACTCAGGTCGAGAACGATTTGCTGGACTACCTCAATGCCGGTGGCGCCTGGACCGGGTCGTCGGCGCAGGTGCGCACCAAGGCGGCCGGTCTGGCCCATCTCATCGGCGGGTCATCCGAATATCAGTTCGTCTAGTGTCCTGTAACCGTGGTCACCCTCCAAGAGGGTGTAAAAAAAGTCCGAGGGGGTTTTCTGACGAGGCGTCTGTCTGGCCAGACGCGAGGAGGGAGCAGCCAGGTGGGCTGTGACCCCGCTGACTCGATGCCGCGACGTCCGCCCTCTACGGGCGCCTCGTCGGAAAACCAGAGACGGAGGAACTTCATGCAGTTCACACGTCGAGAGTTCATGCGTGGCGGCGTCGCCGCCTTTACGGTCGGATTTGCGGCGCCAGCATTCTTGAGCGAGCTGGCCCGGGCCCAAAGCGCGACCGGTCGGAGTCTGGTGGTGCTGTATCTCAGCGGCGGAAACGATGCGCTGAGCACGCTGGTTCCCTATACCGACCCGTCGTATTACTCCCGCCGGCCCGGCGTCGCGGTGCCGGCCAGCAATGTGCTCCAAGTCGGCGCGGACCTGTCGGGGCATCCGCTCGGGTTGCACCCGAGCCTGACCGGGCTCAAGTCGATCTTCGATGCCGGGCGACTCGCCATCATCCAACGCACCGGATATGCGGATGCCAGCCGGTCTCACTTCAAAGGCACCGATATCTTGGCCACCGCGAACCCGCAATCGGCTCAGGGTACCGGCTGGCTGGGGCGGTACCTCGACACGTTGCCGTCTCCGGTCGATCCGTTGTCGGCCTGGAACACGGCCAACCTGCTTCCCCACGCGCTCCAGGCGGCCACTGTTGGTGTTCCGTCCATCCCCAATGCCACCGAGTACGCGTTCTCCAGTCCCAATACCGGCGTCGAGGCGGAATACTCGGCCGCCGCCTCGCTCGCGATGTCGTCGCACCTGCCGGTGGAGCAGCCCCAACTGTCGTTCGTGAACTCGACGGCGCAGGCGGCGCTGGCCACGCTGGATCGCGTCGGCGCCGTGGCGGCCTACGTGCCGACCGCCGTGTATCCAGACACCGGGGTTGGCCGAGCGCTGCAAGCGGTCGCCGGGTCGCTGGCAACGCAGGTCGGTACGAAGATTTTCTGGGTGCAGACCGGTGGCTATGACACGCATGCTAGCCAGGGGACCGTCGACGGCGGCTATGCCGGTCTGCTGAGCACGCTCGACGGCGGGTTGTCCGCTTTCTACGAAGATCTCTCGA
The DNA here is from genome assembly GCA_029940535.1 of Vicinamibacterales bacterium. Taxonomy (GTDB): domain Bacteria; phylum Acidobacteriota; class Vicinamibacteria; order Vicinamibacterales; family UBA8438; genus UBA8438. The sequence continues at coordinate 10,166 of JAPYUM010000082.1, read as the reverse complement.
ACCAGGGACTGCTGAACCAGACGATGGTGCTTCAGTTTTCAGAGTTCGGTCGCCGGGTGTCGGAGAACGGGAGCGCCGGCACCGACCATGGCGCCGGGGGGCTGATGCTGGCGCTGGGCGGTGGCGTACAGGGTGGGCTCTACGGAACGGCTGCGACTCTCGACGACACACCAGACAATCCGACCCTTGAGAACAATGGGCGCGACGTCAAGTACGAGACTGATTTTCGGGCCGTCTACGCACGGGTTATTGACGATTGGCTGGGCACCGACTCGGTCAGCCTCCTTGGCGGCGACTTCCGGAACTCGGCCGTCGATTTTGTCTAGCGAGGTCCTCGCGGTCTAGCGCGCGTATTCGTTCGCAAGCTGGCCCACGAACTGTCGGGCGTCTCCCAATGTGCTGAAGACGTCGGGGGACCGGTCGAACCGGGCGTGCGAGGTCTCGGTCTTCCAACGAAACACATACCTGTCGCCCACGAGTCGCGCCGCCAAGTCGACGGCAATCGTCTCGCCGACCGTCAGCGCGATCGGCTCAAGGAACGGGAAGAAGGCCGTGCCATAGGCGGAATCCTCGCGCAGGGGACCGCTCGCGTAGCCGACGCCGCCCAGGAGCATCGTTTCAAACCACACGGCCAGACCGTGGGCTACGCCGGACTCGGTCGCGGTCCAGTCCACACGGCCCGTAACGTTCGGACTCGCGATGGTCCGGTAGTCGAGCTGGCACCACGAGGACGGTTCGGCCAGAAACCTGGCGTCGTGCGCCTCGTGGACGGTCCCGTTGTTGAGGGCGAGCTTCCGCATAGTACCGCTGCAGCGGGGGAACCCACCCCAGGGGACCCCGTGGAGGGAAGGCGGAGGTCGGACTATGGCACTTCCGGAGGGACAGATGCCACGGACATCGAGCCGTGAGCCCATCTCAACGAAACACGGGAAGATAGCGACCCTGGCGAGGCAGGCGACTGACGAGAGCTTGCAGAAGGTCAGGGTCGGTCGCCAAACGGCTCCCACTCGCGCTTCACCCGGCCCGTCCGTTTCGTGGTTCACTGTAGCCACGAGAAGGCGCGCTATGGAAAGCAGCACCATTCGGGCCTACCGGGCCGCGGAGAACCTCTACCACCGCTACCTGACCGGGCTGATCCTCCGCACGGTCGTGACCCGGGGTACAGCCGAGGCGACCGAGCTCGTGTTTCGACTGTTTCGCCGGCAGCAGCAGGCGACATTGTTGCCAGGGTTGAAGAAGCTGGGCCTCGACGGCCTGCCGGACGCGGTGGCGTGTGCGCAATACCACTACCTCTCGAACTACTTGGGGAACGTGGGCGTGCAATATGGATACGAGAGTGACCGCAAGGCCTGGGTCCGGTATCCACCACCGCGATGGATCTGGGATGGCACGGCGATCTGCGGGATACCGACGGAGGTCTCTCGAGCGATGTTGCGTGGCTGGCACGCGCACAACGGCGTGACCTTGGGGAACCCACGCCTGGGCTTTGTGTGCACGATGCAGACGACCGATGGTCAGCCCGGCCTGGAAGGCTATTTCTACGAGTACGACCATGACCTGGCGCCCGACGAGCGGCTACGTCTGGCCCCGCAGGAGGAGTCGCCCGAGCTCGATCTCGCCGCGATGCCCGCCCTGGACGTGACCGCCTGGCCCCAGGAGCGCCGCCAGCGAGCGCTTCGGAACTACGCCATGCAGTATGTTCGTAACATCCTGCCAGAGATGGTCACCCTGTTTGGGCCAGAAGACACGGCGGAACTCGGGCGCACGACCGCGCGGTTGATTGGGATGCAGTACTACGCCGAAACGGCGGCGCTCCTGAATATCAGCGAGCAAGGTGCGACCGGCTTCGGAGCGTACATGGTCGGCTTGGGCCAGGGCCAGGACGACGACACGAGTGCACGCCCGGCAGGCAACGACGTGATCGTGCGCCAACCTACGTGGCGACTCATGCGCGATGCCGGCTCGCTCTCGCCGAGTGTCTTCGACGCACTCAACGGTTTGTGGGAGGGAGCGCTCGCGGTACACGACCGCTTCTTGTCGCTCGAGGTCGCAAAGCGGCTGGACCGCGGGGACGACTGCTTCGAATGGCGTATCCGCCGGCGGGTCTCGTAATCGGCAAGGGGAATCCGGGCGCGACGTCCTCACGAGAGCTAGCGGCGCCCGGGATGCGCCGCCCGAGAAACCGCTCAGTCGGCCGGTTGTCCGAGCAAATACACGTCGCCCGTCGGGGCCGGCACTCCCCCGGCCGGTTCGACCGTGATCGCCATGGTGGCGGGGAGTGCCACGGCGTCTGGAATCTCCACGATCAGGGTGGCGCTGCCATCCGGGTCGGGGTCGAGCAGGGCCGCGCTCACCGGCGCGTCCGGCAACACGAACCACAACTGATAGACGTCTCCGGCGGGAAGCGGGGGCAGTCCGCTGGCGAGGAACACCATGTCGCTGGTCTCGTTCCAGACGGCCCGGGCCTCGGCTCGCGGTGCCAGCGGCTGGCCTACGAGGTTGATCTGTTGGGCGTCGGGACCCGTCACGATCGCGAGTACCGCGTCGCGCTCGGCGGAGGCCGCGCGGGCGACCGCCGCTTGAAGTTGCATGAGCTCGGTCTGAGCCGCGGTCGTCGCCAGCTCTTCCTGTAACTCCACGATCTGGCGGTCCAGTTCAGCCACGTACCACCCGCCGCCCCCGGCGGCCGCGATGACCAGACTGGCCGCCAACCAGAACAGCGCGCCGGGCCCCCTGGGTGTCGATTCGGTGTCAGTGCTGGAAACGGCGGGTTCCTCGGGCGGCCTCATCGGCTCGTCAAGCGACGTCGCCGCCCCCGCGCGTATCGGCGATGTCGGCACCGTGCCCGTGATCTGTTGCAGCACTCGCGCGCGCAGCGCCGGCGGCGCGTCGAGTGGGGGCGCCGCATAGACGAGGGCGTGAGTGACCGGCATCAAGGCCCGCGCCTCGGCCACGCACTCGCGACAGACCTCGAGGTGCGTTTCGAACGATGTCCGTTCAGCGTCGCTGAGCGCGCCCGCCGCGTACAGCGACGCCAGTCCGTTGAACGGTTCGTGACGCGGGTCGTTCATGGTTGCAACGCCTCGCGTAGTTTCAGCAGGCCGGTCCGGATCCGTGTCTTGACCGTGCCCAGTGGTTGTTCCAAACGCCCGGCGATCTGGGTCTGGGTCAGACCCTCGAAGTACGCCAGCTCGATCGCGATCCGTTGCGGCACCGGCAACTCCGTGAGCGCGGCCCGGAGCTGGGTCGCCGACTCCGCCGTCAAGACGTGATGTTCGGCGCCGACGGCCGGGTCCGGCAAGTCGACGACCGCGTTCTCTCGAGGCAGAGGGGCCGAGTCCGGCTTCGCCCGTTGGGACCGCAACTTGTCGATTGCTTGCGTGCGCGCCATCGTGAGCAGCCAGGCGGCCACGGAGCCGCGTGTCGCGTCGTAGCGAGTGGCTTGCGCCCAGGCCTGAGAGAAGACCTCCTGCACGACGTCTTCGGCGTGGCCCTGGTCCTGCATGATCCGCATCGCCAGACCGAACACCGAGCGGATGTGCCGGTCGTAGACGAGCGCCAGCGCTTCCGGATCGCCCTCGGCCATCCGCTGGACCGTTTCCCGGTCTGCGACTCGAGCGTCAGCCGCGGCACCACCCCAGCCGACATTCGCGCCGTCGATCACCGTTCCGAGCAGCATGCGTCCTGGTTGGTGGCCTGTATCGGCGAATCAGTGTGCGACGACGCCTCATAGACTGTTACGCACGGTGGCCCGTTTTGGATGGAGCGCCGACGCCCCCTCTACCAGAATGTTACCCCGTCCGGTCTGGTCGGGTCCCCACCCGATGTAACCTCGGTCTTCCGCGACTGGTCCAATCCAGGGGCGACCGTTGTGCCGTGACGGGCTTTGGGACAAGATACCGGGGGTACGCAATGCGGGAACGGCTGGTGACGGTGGGGCTGGTCATGCTTGGATTTGGATGCAGCGGTGAGAGCCCGGTGGCGCCAACACCCTCGCCGGAGCCGCCAGAATCCAACACTGTGACCATCACCGCCAGCGGCGTGAGTCCGCAGAACATCCAGATTCAGGTGGGTGAGCGAGTGCTGTTCGTCAACAACGACACGGTCGTCCACGACATGTCGTCGGACGATCACCCGTCGCATCTCACGTGTCCGGAGCTCAATCAGGTCGGGTTCCTGTCGCCAGGTCAGAGCCGGGAGACCGGCAATTTCGTGACAGTTCAGACCTGTGGATTTCACGACCATCTCGATGCGCAGAACCCTGGTTTACTTGGCACCATCAACATCGTGGAGTAACTGATGTTAATTTTCGCAAGAGGTCCAAAGATGTTGGCGTTCGTGGCCGTGCTCGGCCTGGGCGTCCTGCTGGCTGGCTCCTCGGGTCGCGCCCAGACCACCTCGGAGCGGCTCGCCATGGTCAAGGCGATGACGTTCGATGTGTTCGGAACGGTCGTGGACTGGCGGTCATCGATCATCCGTGAAGGGGAAGAACTCACCACCCGTTTCGGCTTTGAAGTCGACTGGGCCCAGTTCGCCGACGAGTGGCGAGGCGGCTATGGTCCCGCGATGGCGCGCGTGCGGAGCGGAGAACTTGGGTGGCTGCGTATCGATGACTTGCATCGGATGATCCTCGACGATCTGATTCCAAAGCACGGATTGACCCCGCTCAGCGAGGCCGATCGCGACAACTTCAACCGCGCGTGGCACCGGCTCCAGCCGTGGCCCGACTCGGTCTCCGGGTTGACCCGACTCAAGACTCGCTATGTGCTGTCGACGCTCTCGAACGGCAATGTCGCCCTGCTGGTCAACATGGCGAAGCACAGCGGGTTGCCGTGGGACGCCGTCCTCTCGTCTGAGCTCGCCAAGCACTACAAGCCGGATCCTGAGGTGTATCTCACGGCGGCCGACCTGCTGGGTCTGGAGCCGGAGGAGGTCATGATGGTGGCGGCTCACAAGGGTGACTTGCGTGCGGCGGCCGCCCTCGGTCTCAAGACCGCCTACGTCCCGCGTCCGGACGAATACGGTCCTGACCGAGAGATCGATACCACCCCGGATCCGGACTTCGACGTCGTGGCCACCGATTTCAACGATCTCGCCGACAAGCTGGGTATTCGCTAGCCGCCCGCTGAAGAACGACTTAGCCAGTCCTGCACGCGGTCGAGCACGGACGCGATCGCGGCGCGCTGCCGCTTCAGGCTGGCCCGTGCGCGGAGCGGCGTCTGCCGGCTGGCCAGAAACGCTCGTGTCATCTTGAGGGCGGCCGCTTCTCGTTCGAACGCCATAAGACCAACCGGTGCGAGGGCCAGGAGTCCGAGGCCGGCGACGATTCCGGGGCCGAGTCCCAACGTCAGGCCGACGCTCGTAACGAGGGTCGCAATCCAGACACCGTAGACCACCATGCCCCAGAGGACCTGCCAGGTCGCGCGGCTTTGTAGGTCTGGGGCCTTCCGGCTGAGCGCCCAGGTCAGCCAGTAGGCGGGCGCGAAGCAGCCCACGCCCACCACCGCCAACGGGGCGAGGATCAGGGCTCTGGCACCTTCCCGAAGCAGAAAACGAGCCACTTCGCCCGCTGGCATCCGGCGGTCCAGGTCGCTGTCCCGAAGTCCGAACGCTCGCAGCTGCGCGTCATACAGTCTCAAGTCCTCGCTGAGCGACGCGTACTGTTCCGGGTCTTCCTTCCGGAGGCGGTCGATCCCGGCCGCGATCAGCCGTCGTCGGTCCACCCTCTGGGCCGGGTCGTCTGACACACCGCGCGCCGCCGCGTAGAGCCGGTCCACCCGAGCGACCAGTTTCAGATCCTCTCGGGGATCAGCTTCCACCAAGAGTCGGCGCAGGTGGTCGGCGATCCGACCGGTCAACGCGCGGGTCGCATCCTTTGGTGTCTGTTCAAATGACTTTACGAGGTCCGCCCCGTCGAACGGTGGGCCAAACATGGCGACGACGCGGGACCTGAACATCGGGAGCCGGTCGAAGTTGAGCCCGACCGGCACGATGGTGACGGGGTGTCCGGCCGCGGCGCTCGTGAGCACCATGCGGGCGGCTCCGGTGCGGAGTGGTTCCAGGTACCCGCTCACATGACTGATGCCTTCAGGGAACAGGCAGATGGCGTGCTTGTCAGCCAGCGCTTGTTGCACCGCTGCGAACATCTCGATGTTGCGCGACGTGTCCGCGCCCGGGTCCATCTTTCGATAGATCGGAATGGCGCCCGACCGTCTGATGATCGCGCCCAGGAACGGTCCTTGAAAGAGCGTGGACTTGGCGAGGAATCGAACCGTCCGACCGGCGGTGGCCTGAATCACCGATGGGTCAAGCAGGGTGTTCGGGTGATTCGAGACCAGCACGAGGGCGCCGTCCGGCACGGGGGGACCGACCCGGTCGACACGATAGAAGGTCCGTACCGCCAGGCGAACGAGCCGCCACAGCAGCGGGCTCCCGGTCTGGGTGCGGTCTGGCACGATCATGGTCACCGGGTGAGATGTTTCTGGGCGACACGTTCGGGCCGGAACCCCCATCCCACCACACGTGCCGGGAGGTCGCGAAGCCACGGCAGGTACGAGACGAGCCTCGCGGGCAGCGGTAGTCGAAACGGACGCCCTTCGAGTGCACGCGCAACCACGAGCCGCTGGACGATGGCCTGGAAGCCCTGAATGAACCGGGTAGGGAATTCGCGCCGACGCTGGACGGCGGCCAGATCCGCGTCGGAGAGGGTTCCGGCCAGGAGCGGTTTCGCGAGGTAGTTCGCTGCGGCCACGGCGTCTTGAATGGCGTAGTTGATGCCGACGCCGCCGATCGGAGACATGACGTGCGCGGCGTCGCCGAGGGCCAGCAGTCCAGGGCGATGCCAGGTCGGGACGCGACTCGACTCCACCGAGAGGAAGTGGACGTCGGTCCAGTCCTCAATCGTGTGGACCCGGTCGGCGAGCTCAGGCACCAGCGAGGCGACCTCGGCCCGGAGCAGCGGGAGTCCGGCCTCCTTCACCGTGTGTTGGCTGCCTTTCAGGATCACGTAGCCGAGCTGCCATTCGGTGGCTCTGGCCAGCACGACGACCAGACGACCGTGCCCGATCCGAAAGCCGGTGAGATCGATGCCCCGCTCGTCGTTGCGCCGGGGGAGGACCAACCACATGACATCCATCGCGGCCGCGTTCGGTCTTGGCTCGAATCCCGCTTGGGCACGCACGTGCGACGTGCGCCCGTCCGCGGCCACCGTCAGCGTGGCCCAAAGCTCGTGCTCGCCGTCCTGATCGCGATAGCGGACGCCACGGACGGGTCCTGGCATGGTCCCTTCGCGTCTCGTGTCTTCGTTCGTGTCGTGCTCGTCCCCGACGATGAGATCGGTGACCCGCGACCCCATGCGCAGGTCGAAACAACCATGGGTTTTCGCCGCGTCCACCACAAATTCGAGGAACTCCGCTTGCGGAATCATCGCGATGAACGGGAACCGTGTGCGCAGGCGGCTGAAGTCGGCGAGGACGGTCGAGGTCGAGCCGCTGCGCAAGGTCATTCGCTGCAGGCGACCGTGCTCTCTGGCCAGCAGCGGGTCGGCGAGTCCGAGGTCGTCGAGCATCTCGAGTGTCGACGGGTGCACGGTGTCGCCGCGGAAGGCGCGGTCGAAGTCATGCTTGGCTTCGAGAAGTACCGTCGCCACGCCGAGCCGCGAGAGGAGCAAGCCGAGGATGGCTCCACCCGGCCCGCCTCCGACGATGCAGCAGCTCGTGCGCTCAGGCATGGGTGTGGGTGCCGCCGCCGCCCGGTTCAGGCCTCGGCCGGCCGGGTGGCCGCGAATCGCAGACGCACGTAGTCGACGACCCAGACCCCGTCCGCGTTCCGGATCCTCGGCTCCAGTCGCGACCGCACATCCTGGAGCAAGGCCGGGCGGTCGTCCGCTGGCACGCCCCCGAGAAACGGTTGGGCGAACACCTCCAGCCAGTGGGAGACATCGCCGGGGAGCGGTGTCGGGCGGGGAAAGAGCTGGAGCGAATCGATCGAGAACCCTCTCGCCTCGAGTCGGGCTCGATACTCCTCGGCGGTCGGGAAGTACCAGGGGTCGACACTGGCCCCATCGACCCCGCGTTCGCCGAGCGCGGCGGTGAACGACTCCCGGATCGAGGCCACACAGCCGGCGCCGCCGAATTCCGCCACGAAACGGCCGCCCGGTCGTAGCGCCGAGTAGACTCGTTCGATCACCAGGTCTACGTCCGGAATCCAGTGCAGCACCGCGTTGCTGAAGACTGCGTCGAACTCCGCATCGAATGCGAGCTCGGTCGCGTCGATGATTCGCGCGTCCAGACCGCGCTCCAACGCGGCCCACACCTGCTCCGGACTGGTGTCGATGGCCACGACCTGACAGCCCGCGCGGCGGAAACGCTCCGTCAAGGCCCCGTCACCGCACCCGATGTCCAATACCCGTTCTCCCGTCTTCGGTTCCAGCAGGTCTGCGACCGGCGCGCCGAGGTCCGAGACAAAACGGGCATGCTCCGAATAGGTCTCTGGGTCCCACTCTTGGGTCATAGGTCTACCTCGGGTCCCGTCCGCTCGCCGCCGCCGTGTCGTCCCCGCCGCCGAGCCTAACCGATCCTGGTCGATCTCAGGGGACGACTCTCAGATCCAATCGGTGCGGACTGACGGGTTCGGCCAAACGGCAGCGTTGGGGCGCTACTAACCGCGGTAGCGCTCAGCGAGGTCCACTAGGGGCGTTATGATCACCGGCACAGGAGGGGACCTGCGCCACGGAGTGTTTCCGGGTTCAGACAGACGATGAATACTGACCTACTCGCCGACCTCAACGAGCACCTGCGACTCGAATTCCGAGCTGCCCATGAGTATCTCGCGATGTCGATTTGGCTGTCGGCCCATGACTTGCCTGGCTTCAGCGTCTGGATGCGCCAGCAGTCGACCGACGAGCTTGGACACGCAAACCGGGTCATCGAGCACCTGCTGGATCGCGACCAGGCGGTGAAACTGCCGGCCATCCCTGAACCTCCCGCCGACTGGCCGGACGCCGTGGCACTGGTGGCTCATGTATTGCGTAACGAGCAGGAGGTGACCGCTTCGATCACGGCGTTGTACGAAGCGGCAGAGGGAGCTGGTGACCGCGGCGCTCAGATCATGCTGCAGTGGTTTGTGAATGAGCAGATGGAGGAAGAGTCAAGCGCACGCGCCTTGCTGGGGCGCTTGAAGCTCGCGGGCTCAACTGGGCTCGGTCTCCTGCTGGTCGATCAAGAGCTCGCGGCGGGCAAGATTCCCGGCACCGCGTCATCCAGCGAGAGTGTGCCGGTGTAAATCGCCATGCCGACGACCGAGTCGATGCCGGCCGCATCCAACGCATCGATCTCGGCCCGGGTCGTGATACCGCCGGCCGCGGTGACGGGACGGGAGGTGGCCGCCGCGACGGCCTGTACCGCGTCCATGTCAGTACCGGTCATCGTGCCCTCCCGGTCAACATGGGTATACAGGAATTCGCCGCAGTAGGGTTCTAGGACCTGGGCCGCTTCGACCGCCGTTACCTCCATCGGTTCGGTCCACCCGCGAATGACGACCCGGCCTCCTTTGCTATCGACCGCGGCGATGACGCGCTCGGCGCCCACGGCGTCTGCCAGGGTCTTGGCGAACGCCAGATCTGGCTGCCCGTTTCGAAACAACGACGAGCTGACGATTACCGCCAGCGCGCCGTAATCGAGCACCTCCCGTGCCCGTTGAACCGATCGGATGCCACCGCCCACGCGGCACTTCAGCCGTGGCGCGACCTGTCGTACCAACGCATCGTTGGTGCCGGTGCCGAGGGCGGCGTCGAGGTCGATGAGCTGGACCTTCGGGAAGCCGGCGAAGCGAGAGACCCAGCCGTCCAAGTCATCGCTCTCGATGGCGGGGCGCTGACCCTGCACGAGCTGCACCACTTTGCCGCCCTTCAGGTCGATGGATGGAATGAGCATTACTTAGCCGGGGCGTTGCCCCGGACCCCACGCGACGGCTGCGCGGGGACCCCAAGTGCCCCCGGTATCACGAGTAAACGGGGCTGCGCCCCGAACCCCACGCGGCCGCTCCGCGGGGACCCCGAGTGCCCCACTCCACGGCCGCGGGGCGCGCATTATCGCGCGCCCTGGTGCGTTCTGCACCCTGCCATAGCTACACACCGAAGCCCGAAGCCCTAGGTAATCCTCACCGGT
>JAPYUM010000081.1 GCA_029940535.1 Vicinamibacterales bacterium | reverse complement strand
CGCGGTCGCGGTCGCCGAACGTGTAGAGCTGTTCGACATACGCCAGGTCCATCCCGGTCTGCTCGCGCACCCAGGCGCGCAACCCCAGCTCGAGGGTCCGGTGACGTGGCTCGAGCGGCCCGAACGGCAGCGCGGCCGTTCGCCGCTCACCGTGGGGCTCGGGCACGGTCAGCACACGAGGCTGCTCCTCGGTGACTGCCACGATGGCGGCATGCAGCCCGACGGCGATCGCGCGTGGCATCAGAGAGATGGTGCTCGACTAGTGCAGCGTCTGCGTCATTGGGACGGTGGATTCCGGCGCGCATCGCACGACCACGTGCGAGTCGTTGAACGACGAGTCAACGCCCTCGCTCGGACGCGGCGCCGTCTGTCGACGCGTGCGCGACTTTCGCTCCGTTTCATGATCACGACCTCTCACCGGCGGCTGCCACCCGCCTCACGGGCCCTCGTCCGATGATACAACCGGTCAGTCGACGTCCGGAGCCTTGGACCAGCAGCCCGTGGTGAAAGTCCCGCTGCATTCGACCGACGCTGAATCCGCCCGATCGGCGTTGTTCATCGGTCAAATACTGCCGGTATTTTCCCTCTTCTCGCCTTGTTCGGGCGGCCCAGCGCCGGTCTCGGTGCGACGCAGGACTTTCACCACGGACTGCTAGTGCGCAACGTATACTCCCATCCACGATCGGCCGACCCACTACCCCGTAGGAGACCTGATGAACCTGACGTCGCCAACCGTCCAGCGTTGGATTGAAGAGGGACTTGCCGACCCGGAGGGGTTCTGGGAGCGCGCCGCCCAGCAGGTCCCCTGGTTCCGCACCTGGGACCGCGTCTTCGAATCGGACCACCCGTCGTTTCGATGGTTTGTCGGTGCGCGCACCAATCTCGCGTACAACGCGGTTGACCGCCACGTCGCGGCCGGTGCCGGAGGTCGGGCCGCCCTGATGTATCTGAACGAGCGCGGGGGGCGTTCGGTGCTGACCTACGCCCAGCTCCGGCATGAAGTCGCGCGCACCGCGGCCGCGCTCCGCCATCTCGGGGTCGGCAAGGGCGACCGCGTCACCGTGTCCATGCCGACCTGCCTCGAGGCGATCGTCCTGATGCTGGCGTGCACGCGTATCGGGGCCATTCACTCGGTGGTGTTTGCCGGCTTCGGCGCCCACGCGCTGGCCGACCGCATCATCGCGAGCGGCTCACGGGTGGTGTTCACGGCGGACATCACCTATCGCAAGGGGAAGAACATCCCATTGAAACCGATTGTCGACGAGGCGCTGCGGGCGCCGGACCATGCCGTCGACACGGTGGTGGTGCTTCAGCGCGGCGACCCGACCCCGGACCTGAATCCCGAACGAGACATCTCGTGGGCGAGCTTTCTGGCCGGCGGCACCGGCCACTCGAGCGACTACGAGTCGATGGAGGCGAACGAGCCGGCCTTCATCCTGGCCACGTCGGGAACCACGGCGAAGCCGAAGCTGGCCGTGCACACGCACGGTGGCTACCAGGTGCACATCGTCAGCATGGCGCGCTGGTGCTTTGGGCTGAAGCCGAACGACATCTGGTGGACCACCTCCGACATCGGTTGGATTGTCGGACACAGCTACCAAATTTATGCGCCGCTGGTCATCGGCTGCACATCAGTCGTGTTTGAAGGCGCGTTGGATTACCCGGAGCCAGAGACGACCTGGCGCGCCGCCGTGGAAGAGATCGGCGCCACCGGCATCTTCACCTCGCCGACGGCCATCCGTGCCTTGATGCGTTACGGAGACGGGCCGTTGGCAAGCGTCGACCATCGCGGCGTCGAGCGTATCTTCTCGGCCGGCGAGGTTCTCAACCCGCCCGCCTGGGAGTGGTTGCAGCACACTATCCTCAAGAACCGAATCCCGGTCATCGACCACATGTGGCAAACAGAGACCAGCGGCCCGGTTTTTGGCAACCCATATGGGCTCGGCATCCTGCCGATCAAGCCCGGGTCGGCCACCCACCCGCTACCCGGCATCGAGGCGGCGGTGGTGCGCAATGACGGCACTCCGTGCGAGACCGACGAGAAGGGCATCATGGTGATCAAGCGGCCGTTCCCGGGGCTGGTCGCGTCGCTGTGGGGGGAACCGGAACGGTACGGCCGCGACTACTGGGAGAAAATCCCTGGGCTGTACTTCAGCGGCGACTCGGCCCATGTCGACCAGGACGGCTATTTCTGGTTCGGGGGACGGGCCGATGAAATCATCAAGATCGCGGCCCACCGCATCGGTACGATCGAGGTCGAGAGCGCCTGTCTCACGCACCCGGCCGTGGCCGAGTGCGGCGTCATCGGACGCCCGGACGAGACGCGCGGTGAAGTGATCTCCGCGTTCGTCCTCCTCAAGCAGCAGGAAACGCCGTCCGACGACCTCCGCCAGGAATTGATCGCCACCATCCGACGCGAGCTCGGCCCGATCGCCGTGGTGGGCGAGCTGAACTTCGTGACGATGCTACCCAAGACCCGGAGCGGCAAAATCATGCGACGTGTGCTGCGAGCGGTCACCTTGGACCGTGACCCGGGAGACATCACGACGATCGAAGATGAGGGCTCCGTGGAGGAAGCGCGTCAGGCCTGGGAGCACATGAAGGCGGACCTGGGCGACGCGGGCGAGTGAGAAGTGGCGCGGCGACGCGGCATCGCTGGAGGTCGAGCCGCTGACGACTACAGCGGTGATGATGCGTCCGTCGATCTGAATCGTGCCGCCAACGTGCCCGCAACCTCCCTGGCCGTTTGGAAGCACACCACACCTGCCGCCTCGAGCTCGCCGCGTCGTAGTCCATGGATGTCGTCGGTATCTTCGAGGCAGGCATACACCATCGGTCGATTGTGCGCGGCGTGGTGCTCAATCGCCAACTCCAGTTCAGCCCGCGTACCGCGTCCGCCGGTTAGCGCGATCACGATCCGCGCAGAGCGAATGTTGATGTGATTCCGTGAATCCGGGCCCGTCGGGTCCGCGCCGTGCAAGTGAGTACGGATGGGCAGATGCACCCAGGGGTTCGGATACGTGGTCGGCGGCTTACCCGCCGGAATGACCCCAATCGAGACGCCCAGGGACGAGGAGATCGAACAGAATCCTTGACCTGCGGCGGCCATGATTCCAGGCCCGCCTCCGGTTAAGAGATGGCATCCCTGTCTCGCGATCGCTGCACCGATAGCGAAGGCAAGCTCATGCTGCGACTTCGTGATGGTGCTGGCCAGGCCTGGCCCGGCCGAGCCAATGACCGCAACGATTGGCAGCCGCGTCGCTTCCGCAATGTCAGCCATCTCAGTCTGTCAACGGGAAGACGGCGCGGCCCCGCGGGACCGCGCCGGTGGTGGGAGCCGCCGCGAGTCGCGGGCGGCAGCGAAAAGCCGATGGAGATGGTGCCGACTATCTCTGCCGCCGCCGCTCACGTCGCTCGCCTCGCTCGGCGCGGCGGCCCCGTCGTTGCTCCATGCGCTCTTGCATCTCGGCCTCGAGTGCACGAGCGGTCACTTGCTGGTCCGGGGTCAGCAGTTGCCAGACCTGCGAACGAACAAACGCGCGCTGCACGGCCGCATCACCCTCGGCATTGGCAAGCTCGGCGGCCGCCGCACGAATCGCGCCCTCATTGGCGACTTCCGCGACCACGGCGGCCTGCAGCGCCCTTTTCACCTCGCGCACTCGGGTAGCCACGGCCCGTGTCGCCTCCCGGTTTTGCTCCATCACGCCGCGGACGGCGTCGTGCTGTGTATCGGTCAATTCGAGACGTCCCAGTGGCAACATCAAGCCGCCGGGGCCGCCAGGGCCACCGCGACGCCCCATCCGACCGCGTCGACCACCTGGTCCGTCCGCGGGCTGGCTCCAGGCCACGTCGGCCACGGTGAAGAGGCCGAGCGTGAGCAACACGCCCGCCGGAGCCATCCATTTCATCGCCTGTCGTGTCGTGCTGCCCATACTGGCCATCTCGGTCTCCTGTCTCAGCGCAAGTCTAGAGCGCCGGTATCGCACTGGTCTGTGGTCCATGTCCGTCACCGGGCGGCTAGCCATCCCGCGATCCCGGTGGTCAGCAACGTCGGCTGTCGCGCACCCTCCGTCGCTGTTGTTGTAGACCGAGCCACCGCTACGCTTATTCCCTGATGGGTTGGACATGAGGCGGATGAGAAAGAAAAATGGGCCGCGCTGGAACATCCAACGCGGCCCATGAAGACCGACCGCGACGCCGTGTCGTTACCGGCGCGGGTCGTTCATCTCGAGGTAGTCGTCGCAGAACAGGTCGACGAGCTGAACGATGACCTGTTCCACCTGAGGCAAGTTCCCCTCGCCGACGGCACCGAGGCTGGCCATGTCCCAGGTATCGACGCGCGCACGAAGTTGGTTGCCCTCGAGGGTGGCCATCTGTTGCACCGACACCCTGGCGTAGTACGCGAAGAGTCCGGTCGACCCTCGGTGCGTGGCGACGTTGATATAGAGGTCTGCGCCCTGGCTTGAGCCACCCAGCGGGACCCGCCGCTCTTCCAGTGTCCGCTCGGCCGCATCCAGCAGCGCGCGACGAGTCAATCCCGCGGATTCAGCCTCGTCCGAGAGGTCCTCGACCACCACATTGATTTCACGAATGTCGGTGAGGTTCTCGCGTTCGATGTCCTGCTGTCCGGCGGCCGGAGCGGCGACGACCATCGTCGCCAGTCCTACCAGGACACCGACACTCTGCCAGGTTCGCGCGCTCATTGGCCCTGGGTCGTCGCCGCCGCGGCGGCACGCTCATCCGCGCGATGCCCGGACAAAATGCCGTCCATGCCGTAGTTCCCCTCGTGGCAGGCGTACTCGAAGATGGCATCTTCACTTCGCTTGAGGGGAATCAGCACCGTCCACGGTTGGGTCCAGGTCGTGGGGTCGGTGATGGTCACCTCGTAGTTGAGCGTGTCTGGCCCCACGCGCGTATACCGCTCGACCAGATGCAACCCATCGGACGAGCCCCGGAAACTGCTCTTGGACGAGAAATTCGCAGACTCGACGACGAGGGTGTCGCCCTCCCACCGGCCGCGCGAATCACCATTCCAAAATCGGACGCCGTCCGGCGCATGGGCCGTCCCATCGAGCGAGACCAGGTTCACGTCGTGGGCCATCTCTTTAAGAATGGCGGCATGGCTTGGGGTCTGAAAGATCTGCAAGTAACTGTTGTAACCGGCGCCCAGACGGGGCACCCCGAAATTCGCGCAACGCTCACCCAGGGGTCGGTCCTCGGGGCCGTCAGCCGGATGCTCGCGAAGGTAGGCCCGGCGCTCTTGGGACCGACGGGTGGCGGCCTCAGTGACGTCCGGCACCTGGCCGTCGGGGGGGTCGATAACCAATGAGGTCTGATGCGTGAAGTCTCGATCCACCATCCAGAACTGGTTGTAGTTGCCGGTGGTGTCATACGAACCGGCGTCGGTGAGACCCTCGAGCGCCTTGAGCACCAGTTGGTCGCCAAACTGCGCGTCGAGACCACTGGCGACGACGGCGGCCGCGGCCACCTTCAACTCGGCCAGCTCCTCGTCCGTCAGGCGGGCTTTCCCCGCCCACTGCGGGGGGCGCTCGAGCGGCGTCACGCTGTTGTTGGCCCAGACGCCCTGCAAGTCAGGCGTCCCGTCGACGGTCCGGGGGACGGTCCAGCCGGCCGGCGCGTCCTGCGCCAGCGCCGACCCGGACACACCAGCCACCAACACCATCATGCCGACCGCCACCGCGAGCAAGCCTCGATATTTCATGTCTCGATCCTCAAGATGGCGTCTATCAACACGCAATGACTACCCGAGTGACGGTAAACCGTTCGCTCCAACAATGTCCAGTAGGTATGTCCTCAGACGGGCCTAGTCGAGATGGCCGCGCTCGGCATCGCCCATCTCGACGCCGCCGTCAGGGAAATAGTCGCTCCACCGGTCTGAGACCGTGGCCGCCACGTCCGGATCGCACGACAGCTCGGCCGGGAACGAGGGTGCGAGACGGGCGTCGATCACGATCGGCGGGGTCCGGACCAGATGATTGCGATCTACCCGGGTCGACGCCGCATAGATGTCGGCGCCCGGCTCGAATCGGGTGAACGTGGTCCACAGGAAGTTCATGGCGCTACGGGCGGCGCGAGCCGGTTCGTCGGTCAGCACCACCAGTGGCCAACCGGCGAACGCGTCATGCGCGGCAAGGCGGGCCGCCGCCTCCGGTTCGTCGCTCGACGAGGGCCCCCCGACCACCAGACAGCCCCGACAGAACACCCGCACGTCGTTGACTCCACGCGGAAGATCCGAGGCCGAGAACTCGCCGGGCAGATCGCGCACCGGGTCACCGAGTCCGAGCCAGACGCCCTTGGAACCCAGGTTCACGGCGGGACCGGTGTAGTCCAACGTATCCATCGAGAGATTCGAGAAGACGTAGAGGTCGGTCTCCGGATTGGTCCGCGCCAGCACGTGCTCGAGGGTCGCCCGGAAATCCTTCAGGTCGACCGGCTGATCGGTCACGAGCAGGAACTTGGTCAACGACAACTGGCCCTCGCCCAGGATACGAAAGGCGCTGGCCATCGCTTCACGCGCGTAACGTTGTTTCACCACGGCGGCCGACAGCGAGTGATACCCGGTCTCACCATACGACCAGAGCTGCTCGACCGCCGGCATCACGACCGGAAACAGCGGTGACAACAGCTCTTGCAGGAGGTCGCCGATGAAGAAATCTTCCTGTCGCGGCTTTCCGACCACGGTGGCCGGGAAGATCGCATCGTGACGGCGGGCCATCCGTTGGACCTCGAAGACCGGATAGTCGTGCTGCAGGGAGTAGTACCCGTAGTGGTCGCCGAATGGCCCTTCCGGCCGACGTGTCCCTGGCGCCACCGTGCCCATCAGCGCAAACTCGGCCCCGGCCACCAGGGGATGCGGACCGACCCCGTCGACCAGCCGCAACCGCTCACCGGCAATCAGCGACGCCAACATCAACTCCGGCACGTTCTCCGGCAAGGGGGCAATGGCCGACAGGATCAGCGCCGGAGGCCCACCCAAGAAGACGGTGACGGGTAGCGCATCTCCACGCTGTTCGGCCACGTGATAGTGAAACCCACCCCCCTTACCGATCTGCCAGTGCATACCGGTCGACGCCGCGTCGTACACCTGCATCCGATACATGCCGAGGTTGTGCCCCCGGCCATCGGGGTGCTCGGTGAACACGAGGGGCAGGGTGATGAACGGACCACCGTCGTCGGGCCAGGTGGTCAGCGCCGGAAGCCGGTCCAACCGCACCTCGTCAGTCACGACATCGGTGACCGGTCCGCGCCCGCCCCGTCGGAGGCCGATGCGGGGCACCTCGCCGATGACGTCCCGCGCGCCCCAGAGCTTGGCCGGGGTCGGTGGCAGGGCGGTCTCCAGCAGTTCCACCAGCCGCCGAATCAACCGCTGTGGACGCTCGCCGAACGCCAGCTCGGCCCGACGGCCGGTGCCGAACAGGTTCGTGACCAGCGGGAAGTCGGCGTTGGCGACGTTTCTGAACACGAGGGCGGGGCCGCCGGCGGCTACCACCCGGCGATGAATCTCTGCCACCTCCTGCGCGCGTTCGACCGGCACCGTGACCTCGACCAGATCGCGGTCACGGCGGAGATGGTCGAGAAAGACCCGAAGATCAGGGAACGACATCAGCTAGGGAAGGCGCCGGAGTTGGCTACTGGCGCGCTGCGAACGCCGATGCGCGCGAGCGCCCGTCATCCGAAGCTCTGCAGCGCATCCTGCTCGGACTCGAAGACATCGAAGAGGTCATCGACGTTCATGATGCTGAGTGGTTCGGCGACGTAAGGATGCACATGACACAGCGCAACTCGAGCCCCGCCTCGGGTGGCGGCCTGCTGGCTCGCCACGAGGTCGCCCAAACCGTGGCTGTCGAGTGACCGGATCGCGGCGAAGTTCAGCACGAAACGTCTGCGCCCTCGCGCGAGCAGTTCGCGGACGTGATTCGTCACCCCGGTGCCAATGTCGCCGAAGGCCGGCAGCGCCACATCCAAGACCATCACGTCGCCGACCTCGCGGTCCTGTTTACACTGCATCGGGCTGGTCGTCTACGAGCTGGCTGCTGCGAGCCGCTCGAGAAAGGTCTGGATACGCCTGGCGTTGGCGCCCAGGTCGCCCATTCCCACGCGTGAGACCGACCGCACGTCCACCTCGGTCCCACTGGTCACGGCACGCGCACGTACGACGATGTCATCCGTGAAGCCGAACCAGAACGTGGTGTCGGACGCTTCGAGGCGACCCGCGGGCCCGTCGTCAGCCACAATCTCCCATCCCATGTCGGTAGCGACCTCACGGGCCCGTTCGACGAGTTGTTCGGGTGGCAAGCCGACGACCAGGGTCTCGAGATCCGGATAACCCTCGCGCTGCATGGTCGCGATGTCCGCGCCGCCGTACTCGAGCGAATTCGGCGCATCGACGCGTAGCGCGACGATGGCGTCGAACTGCGGCGGCGTACTCGTATCCGTCGTGATGTCGTGAATGGCCGGCGCCCGCAGCCCCGGGAGCGCCAGGATGACAGGCAGCAGGCCGGTCAGGGCCGAGGCCACGGCCGCACCCAGGACAAGTCCGCGACCCGCGGGCGTGGGACGACCACCGACCAGGACGATGACGGCCAGCAACAGCGCCACGAGAGAAAGCAGGATCCCCAGCGGCACCGCCAGCAGCGCCGGTCCCAGTGGCAGCACCCCGACCCGATGCAACACCGGCCCCACGACCACGAGCACGGCGCCGGACACCGCCAGCCAGACTGCCCAACCCGCCATACGGCCAGATGGTGCCGTCATTCAGCTCTGTCGCTCCACGGCCCAGACGACGGCCGCCGCCGAGACCACGTGCATCAGCATCAGGGCGCCGACGCCGGCCCCGGTCGCGCCGGGAAAATTCGCGGCGCCCGACTCGGTGAGCAGCCAGAGATCCGGAATGAACGACACGACGAGCACGACCCCGGCGACGACACGAAACACCGGGACCGGCCGGGATGACACGCCGCCAATTCCGGCGAAGACCCCCAAGCCGGCGAGGGCGCCGATCACCGAGAAGAACACGACCGGCCCCGCGCCCTGCAGTGGCGGAAACTCAGGGGGGATATCAAACAGGGCCAAGGCACCGGCTCGGACAAGAAGGTTGGCAACAACCGACAGCACCAGCGCGGTGGCACCTGACTTCACGAGCGCCCCCCGCGTCTCTTCGTGGCTGACATCTGGACCTACACCCTCCCCGTCGGGTTCTCCGGCGTGCCGCACTCTTCTCCGAGATACCCGTTGCCGCCGCAATACTGGGCATCCTGGAGCTGAATGAGAATGCCGTCCGGGTCGGTGAAGTAGAGCTCCGGCGTGCCGCCCGGTGCTCCGCCGCGGTTCGGCATCCGCATCGTGACATAGGACTGCAGCGGACCCGCCGGTCCCGGCGCGTCGCCACGGGGCGTGACGCCATAGCTCTCCAGCACCCCCTGAATACGAACCGGATCAAAGTCGTCCACCAACAGGGACGCATGGTGAATGATCGGCCCAGCGGGGCCGCCACCGGCCGGCGCCAACGCGAGAAATTGCTTGCCGGCCCCGACTCGCAACACCGGCATCGCGCCCTGGTACGTGTCGACCACCATGCCGAAGAGCTGCTGGTACAACGCCATGGATCGCTCCGCGTCAGTCACAAATAGTGTGAAGTGGTTGTACTCGCGGACCCGCAGCAGGCCGGACGTCGGGGCCGGCTCAGGCCGCGCCAAACATGTTTCGCCCAGCACCCCCTCGCCCCCGCAGTAGGTATCGTCCTGCAGTTGGATCACGATGCCGTCGGGGTCGCCGAAGTACAGCTCGGGGGTCCCTTCGGGAGCGCCGCCAAAATCCGCACCCCGCATCCGCACGCGCACCTCCATCGGTCCGGAGGTCTGGGCCGACCGCACACCGTGTTCACCCAGGATGCCCACGATGCGGTCGTCGTCGAAGTTGGGGGTCGACAGACACAAATGGTTGATACCGGGATTCTCGCTGGCCCCGCCGCCGATGGCCATGAACTGCGGGCCATCACCGAGGCGAAGAATGACGGTGTTCGCCTGCCGGGCCGCGATCGGCATCCCGAAGAGACCCTGATACCACTCGAGCGACCGCGCCGGATCGGAGACGCTGATCGTCATGTGGTTGATCGAGGTGATCGGAATCGGAGGGCCGGTTTGCGCGAACGATCGCGGCGCCACCGCGAGCGCGCCGAGCGTACCGAGAAACACACGGCGGGATACATCGTTGTCTAATTGCATGATTCGCTCTCTACTCACCCGAAGACGCGTTTCACCCCGCCTCGATCAATTCCAGCGCCAGCCCGTCCAGGTCCTCGATCAGGATCGCGCGCGACTCACCGAACGGATACGGCCCCTCGACGATGGGGATACCCGCCGCCTCCAGATGGGCGATGACCGGGTCGAGGTCAGGGTAGCTCAGCCCCATGTGATCCACGACCTGGCCCCGCGAGGGCACCAGCGGACCATCTGCCCCGTCGCCGCATCGTCCATCGCGACACTGACGGGTGTACCACATCAGCCCCGTGTTGGCGACGCGGACCGTCCCTATCGGTTGTCGCAACTGCCCCACCGGAAAGAACGTCGGATAGCTCACCGGACCGCGTTCCACGTCGCACGGGTCACGCACCGTACCCCGCGCGCCGAGGTGCTCGATATACCAGTTCACGGCACACAGCGGCGCTTCGTGCCAGAAGTGGAGATGGCCATAGAACAGGTCCTCGGTCTCGGCGTTGCCATTGAACTCGAGGAGCACGCCGTCCGGGTCGACCAGATAGCCAAAGTCCTGACTGTTGGCCCCCCGCTCTGGCGGCGTACCCGCCAGGGCTTCGAGCTCGGCCACGGTGAGCAGCCGGTCGCCATAGGGCGCCAGGCCTGAGTGCAGCACCCCGTCTTCATCGTCGGGACCGGTGTAGACAGGGAGGAAGCGGAATCGTTCACCAGACGGATCGAGACCGGTGAGTCGTTCGAAGAACGCCAACCCGTCGGTGCTGGGGCCGGTGGTCCAGAACGCGCTCTGCGGCACCGCATGATGGCGGTCCACATCGAACCCCCCCGGCGCCGGCTCGTCGACTTCGGTATAGAGGTGATAGACACCGTCGGCCGCAAACGCCGGGAACCCAGCCACCTCCGTGATCTCACCGGCCGGCCAGACGGTCTGCCACCACTCGAGCGATGCCTCGGGGTCGACCGCATTGATGTGCAGGTGGTGAAAGGTCGGTTCCGGCAGCGAAGCCACCGTCTCCGGCGCGTCGCTCCGACTGGCGGTCTCTGGCGGCGGCGCCTCAGATGCGACGTCCGTGGGGGGTGCGCAGGCCCCCAGGCCCACAGACATCGTCAGCAAGCCGCTCAATAGCACAGGGCGCATCGTCAGTTCCCCAACCGTAGCGGGCGGAAGAAAGCGCGGAGGTCGTCGACAAGCAGCGCCGGCTGCTCCATCGCCGCGAAGTGCCCACCGCGCGGCATCTCGGTCCAGTGGGTGACGTTGTACGACGCCTCGGCCCACTTCCGCGGAGCGATGAACAGCTCGTAGGGAAAGACGGCGACACCGGTCGGCACCTCGACGCGTCCCATCGGGCGCGAGGTCGACGCATTGCGGCTCTCGTAGTAGAGACGCGCCGACGAGGTCGCGGTCTGCGTGACCCAGTAGATCATGATGTTGGTGAGCAACTCGTCACGGGTGAACACCGATTCGACGTCGCCATCACAATCGCACCACGCGCGGAATTTCTCCACGATCCAGGCCGCCTGACCGGCCGGCGAATCGTTGAGCGCGTAGCCCACAGTTTGCGGCTTCGTCCCCTGAATCGATGAATACCCGGCCTCGGCGGTGTTGTAGAACGATGACCGGGCCTGAGACCGCTCGAGCTCTTCCGGCGGGACGCCCTCGGTCGGGTCGTCAACACCGCGCGGGGGACCGGCGATCAACATGTTGATGTGCAATCCCACCGCCTGCTCGGAATGGTTGAAAGCATGCCAGCGGCTGACGATGGCCCCCCAGTCGCCCCCCTGGATGCCGTAGCGGTCGTACCCGAGCCGCGCCATGAGCTGGGCCCCAACCTCGGCAATCTGTTCCGGCCCGAAACCACGCTCGCGCGGTTTGTCCGAAAAGCCATACCCGGGCATCGACGGCGCCACGACGTGAAAGGCGTCTTCGGCCGAGCCTCCGTGCGCGACCGGGTCGGTCAACGGTCCGATGATCTTCGTGAACTCGGCGATCGACCCCGGCCAACCGTGGGTGATGATGAGCGGAATCGCGTTCGGTTCGACCGAGCGCTGGTGGATGAAATGCGTATCGAGGCCATCGAGCACCGTTTTGAACTGGTCAAACTCGTTCAACCGACGCTCCTGCTCGCGCCAGTCGAACCCATCCCGCCAGTAGCCAATCAGCTCGGTCAGATAGCCCAACTCGGTGCCGTAGTCCCACTCGACGCCCTCCAGCTGATCCGGCAACCGGGTCTTGGCCAGGCGGGCCTGCAGGTCCTCGAGCACCGGGTCCGGCACGGCGATCTCAAACGGTCGAATCGCCGTTGGGTCCACGGGCGCCTCCGGGACCGGGTCCTCGGTCATCGGGTCACCACCCGATGCGCCCGACTCCTCGGCGGGCGCCGCACATCCGATGACGCCCGCCAACAAAACGACCCCCACCGCCGTGTGTCCGAAGTATTGCATCGTGTGTCTGTGTCCTTCTTGATTGGGGGTCGGTCACCACGACAAGTCGACGCTTCCAGGCAACCAACACACCCCCCTCTTCTGCACCCACCGGCTCACACCGATGCCGGGCGCTTGTCTCGTCGCCCGCCTATTCTACGACCACCGCGCCTCCGTTCTCACAGGGCGCTCTGGTTCAACCGGTAGTCGCCGGTGGCGGCGTCCTGCTCGCGATACACGGCGTGGCACCCCTGACAGCCACGCTGGATGTCGGTGAGGAGCGGCTCCACCCCGGCCGCGTCAACCTCCGGCGCCGAGAGAAGACCGTCGAGCGCGTCGAGCTGAGCGAGCACATCACGGATCAACTGCACCGCATCGTCACGCTCATGGTCGCGCCAGAAGGTCACCGTGACCGCGAGCTGCTCGCGAGATCGAATCGCTCGCTCCTTCGCCGTCGAATAGTCCCCCTCCCGCAACGCGGCTTGGAGGCCCGCGACGTTCGGACCCAACGTCTTCATGGTGGCGTCGAGGTGGTCGGCCGTAAAGATCGGATACGGCGTATCCTGCGCCGACACCGCGACCGAGACCGCGAGCGCGGCACACAGGAGGCCGTTCCGGAGGACACAGGGTCGCACGGCTGCTCGTGTCCTCGTGTCTAGACGGTGAGTCGATCGAGTTGGCCGGTGCTGTCGCCCAGCGCCTCGACCGGCACGCCCAGCTTCTCGAGAATCGTGACGTGGAGATTGGCCAGGGGGGTGTCCGCCGGATACCGAATGTAGCGCCCGCCTTTGATCCCCGCATTCTTCCCGCCGACCAGCGCGATCGGCAGGTCATCGTGGAAATGCGTGTTGCTGTCGCTGATGCCCGTTCCGTACAAAAACAACGTCGAGTCGAGCATGGACCCGTCGCCCTCGGGTATGGCGTCGAGCTTCTCGACCAGATACGCGAACTGCTGCACCTGATACTCGTTGATCTTGTGCAGCCGCTCGAGCTTGGCCGGCTCGTCCTGATGGTGCGACAGCGGGTGGTGCGAGTCGGACACGCCGATCTCAGGATAGGCCCGGCCGCTCACCTCACGGGCGAGCATGAAGGTGCTGATACGGGTCAGGTCGGTCTGGTACGCGAGGGCCAGCAGGTCCATCTGCAGCTTGGCGTGCTCCGCGTAGTCGTTCGGCACGCCGACCGGCTGGTCGACGACCGGCAGTTCGCGTGTGTTCTGCTCCTCGGCCATCGCGATACGTCGCTCGATGTCGCGAACCGCCTCCAGATACTCCTCAAGCTTGACCTGGTCGCCAGGCCCGACCACCCGCTCCAACCCGTTGAGCTCGGCGCCGACGAGGTCGAGAATGCTGCGGTCGCGGCGCATCCGCTCCAGCCGTGCCGCCGGATCGGTACTTCCGGTCGTGCCGAACATGCGCTCGAATATCGCACGCGGATCATTCTCGATCGGAAGCGGCGTGGTCTCCGTCCGCCAGGCGATCGTGTTCGTGTAGGCGCAACTCGCGCCGCCGTCGCAATTGCCCAGCATGGCGTTGGACTCGATGCCGAGTTCGAGCGACGCGAGCTGGGTCTCCTTGGACAGCTCACGCGCCGCGATCTGGTCCATGGAGACGGCGTTGGAGACATCGGCGCCGTTGGTGATCTTGTAGGGAACGCAGGTGAGGAAAGTGCCGGCCGACCGCGCGTGGTCGCCGCCACCCTTGACCAGATTGGCCGACTCGTCGTCGAGTCCGCCACAGATCAGGACCCGGTCCTTGAACGCCTCGAGCGACCGCAGCGTCGGTGGCAACTCGTCGAGCGGCCCCTCGGTCTGCGGGTACCAGTAGGGCATCGACATGCCGTTCGGCACGTAGAAGACACCGAAACGGGTGACCGGGGCCGCCGCGGTCCGGCTCTGGGCCGTCAGCGCCGGCACCATGCTATCGAGCAATGGCAGGGCCAAGGTGGCGCCGAGGCCGCGCAGCACGGTTCGCCGGGGGAGATGCATCTTGGTGATGATCATCGGGGGTCTCTCTGAGCGGGTCTCAAGACCCGCGGCTACGAAATCATGGCTGTGCCGCTGCGACGGCCTCGGCGTCGGAGGCGCGGCGCATCTGAAACGGGTCACTGGTGACGATGCCCAGTATCAACGACGACCACCGGTCGTCGCTGCGATCCAGTTCGCGGACGATGGCGCGCAGCACCGGCGCGTCGTAGTAGTCGACTCCGCGCCCGAGGGCGTAGGTCATCAGCTTCTCGGTCACCGTCCGCATGAATTCGTCGCCCGAGGCCAGCAGCGCTTCGCGGAGGGCCCGGGGACTGTCGATCGTGTCGCCCTTCCAGGTGATCGTGGCGTTGATCTCGGCCCCGCCATCGCTTTCGCGCCATCGGCCGATCGCGTCGAAGTGCTCCATCGCGAAGCCGAGCGGATCCATCCGGGCGTGACAGCTTGCACAGACCGGGCTGGCGCGGTGCTGCTCCATCCGCTCGCGCAGCGATGTCGGTTGGCGACGATCATTCTCCGCCAGTGGCGGCACGTTGGGCGGCGGTGGGGGCGGCGGGGCGCCGAGCAGCGTTTCGAGGACCCATTTGCCGCGCAGCACCACCGACGTCCGATTCGCGTACGAGGTCACCGTGAGCAGGCTGGCCTGGCCCAACAGCCCGTGTCGACGGTCGTCCTCCCAGTCGTAGCGCCGGAAGTGACTGCCATACAGGTCGTCGACGCCGTAGTGACGCGCGAGCTGCTCGTTCAGAAAGGTGTAGTCGGCCCGGAGCAGGTCCTGAATGGGCCGGTCCTCGCGGATCTGGCTCCGGAAGAACAGCTCCGTCTCTTGCACCATCGCCTTCCGCAACGAATCGTTGAACCCGGCGAACAGCGCGCCGTCTGGATCCTGCTGGAAGATATTGCGCATCTGCAGCCACTGCCCGACGAAATCGTCCATGAACCGCGTGGCGCGCGTGTCGGCGAGCATCCGTCGCACCTGTCGATCCAATGTCGCACGGTCGCTCAGCTCGTCTCGGGCCGCCAGCTCAAGGAGTTCGTCGTCGGGGATGCTCTTCCAGAGAAAGAACGACAGCCGTGAGGCCAGCTCGAGATCGCTCAGCTGATACACGGCGCCGGGCCGGACGTCCACCGGCTCACGCTCGACCCGCATCAGAAACCGGGGCATCGAGAGGAGCGCCTCCAGCGCGCGTTCGATGCCGGCCTCGAAATCGCGACCCTCGCGCCCTTCACGATAGATGCCGAGCAACGGTTCGACGTCGGCGGCGGTGACCGGCCGCCGGTAGGCGCGTCGCGTCAGCCCGGTGATGATCTCCCGCGCGCAAGACTCCTCCCGTTCGGCTTCGACGCCGCTTGGGCGGCACGTAAAGATGCGTTGGCGACTCGCGGTCTCCCCGGGCACACGACCGTCGAAGGGACCGGAAATGTAAAACTTGTCAACACCCGGAAGCTGACCTACCGCCAACGGAGACGGGGCCGAATCGGTGAACGCTACCGACACCAGCCGGGTGCCCGCCTCCACCGGCACGCGGATTTCCAGCTCGTGGTCGGCGGTCATTCGGTACTGGTGGAGACGCTGTCCCTCGACATCGTCTTCCGGCGCCGCAATGAGCTGGCCGGGGTCCGGGCCGGGGTATTTGCCGCCGATGGTGAACCGCTCGACCAGGGCATGATCGAGACGAAGCTCGATCTGGTGCTCGTTCTCGGCAATGCCGTCGATCGTCTCGATGGTGTCGTTCCGCTTGAGCCGAATGGCGAACACATACTCGCCGTCGAGCGGAAAGTGGTGACGCACGGCCACACCGCCGTGGGTCCCGAACGGCATCTCCTCGCCGGCTCGCACGTCGCGCCGCTCGAATCCCACCTCGTAGAGCTGCATGACCGGGCGCGTGTCCGGGCTACCGACCGCCGCCCGGCTGATCTTCGTGGCCGCTGCGATGTACCGGGCCATCAACCCCGGCGTGATCGCCAGCACGTCGGCGTTGTTATCGAACCCGAACCCCGCCATGTCGGAGGGCAACAGCTCATCGCCGTTGACCTCCAGCCCCAGCAGGTCCTCGATGACGTTCACGTACTCGACCCGGTTCAGTCGTCGAGATGCGACGCGCCCGGGATTGGGTCGCGCGGCCGCCACTCGATCGAGCGCCGTTTCGAGCGAGGTCGCGAACGCGTCGACGGTCGCCGAATCCGGACGGGGCCGCCCCTCGGGCGGCATCTGGCCGCTGCGCAGCTTGTGGACCACCTTCTCGAGCACCGAGGCATGCTCGGCGATGCGGGTCAGATCGACATCGTCGAGCCGCAGCTCCGCGGTCTGGAGCCGTTCGTTGTGGCAGGTGACGCAATAGCGATCGAGCAGCTCGCGAGAGGGGACGTCCGCGGCGGGCTGCGCGCCGGCCGCCACGAGGGGCCCCGACGGCGACACGGTTGTCGCGGCCACCACGACTCCGACCAGGATTACGAGACGCGTCGACATGGTCGTCACTCTCTTCTGTGCGCTCCGGGAAGACCCAGTATACCTGCCAGCGCCGACTGGAAAACCGGACACCCTGCCAAGCGCCTTGCCGGGGCGTCGATCCCCCCGTATGCTACGGCTAACCTCGAAATTCACGGTTCCCAGGAGACAGCTCAATGATGCGCACGTCGACTCACATTCGACACGGCGGCGTCGGTCTCGGCAGCCTCGCGCTGCTGACGTGTGTTGCATCCCCGGTAGCCGGCCAATCCGCCGACGGCGAGGTGACGTTCACCAGGGACGTCGCGCCGATCCTCCAGCGTAGCTGTCAGGGCTGTCACCGACCGGACTCGGTCGCCCCGATGTCGCTCCTCAGCTATGAGGATGCGCGGCCCTGGGCTCGGAGTATCAAGCAACGGACCGGTCTGCGCAACCGGATGGGGGTCATGCCGCCCTGGTTCATCGAAAAAGGTGTCGGCATCCAGGACTACAAGGACGACATCTCCTTGAGTGAAGCGGAGATCGCCACCCTGGCGACCTGGGCCGATGCGGGCGCCCCCCGCGGGAATCCGACCGACCTGCCGACACCGCTGGTCTTCGCGGCGGCCGACGAATGGGAGATCGGCGAGCCGGACCTAATCGTCGACACGCCGTCCATCACCCTGGCCGGGGATGCCCCGGACTGGTGGGGGACGCTGGCGCCGGTATCGGCCGGGGCCACCACGGACCGGTATGTCCAGTCATTGCAGATCAAAGAAGTCAGCGACGTGGAGGGCGGTACCGGCGGACGGTTCATCTTTCATCACGCTATCTGGACCACACTCGACGCCACGGGCAACCCGTCCCGGTTCGGCGGCTGGCCGGTGCATGAGGTTGGACGCAACGCCGATCACTTCGACCCGCAGGCGGGACGTCTCTTGAAAGCGGGCGACCAGGTGTTCTTCAACTCCGTCCACATGCACGCGAACGGCGAGGACACCACCGCGCACCTTCGGGTCGGCTTCAAGTTCCACCCCGAGGGGTATGAGCCGCAACGCGAGATCGGCACCCTCACGTTCGGCTCGGGCGAGATCGATCTTCGGGCGATGGAGGCCGGTCAGGAGGTGGATTTCTATACGACCCTGACGGGTCATACGAAACTCTCGACCTTCGAGCCACACATGCATGCGGCCGGCGTGCGGATGTGCCTCGAGGCGATCTGGGGAGGCCGGGCAGAAACCCTGAGCTGCGCGGGCTACGACCACAACTGGGTGAAGGTCTACAAGTATGGAGAGGACGCGGCCCCGCTCCT
>JAPYUM010000080.1 GCA_029940535.1 Vicinamibacterales bacterium | reverse complement strand
ACAACGCCGCATACTGGATTCAGTCGATCGGGCGGATCACCGCCGTGCAGTACGAGGTCATGCAGCGGGCGCTGGGCCAGCGGCCGGCCGGGCGTCGGCGCGCCAGGTCGAACTAGGGCGCGTATAGATCATCTCAGGACTGAGGGTCGCCGAGCGTCCTAGCGATTGACTGGTTCGGGAAGTTCATGCGGCCGAGGAGGGCCTTGAAGCGGGGGTCCCGGCGGACGGGATCAAACGGTGGGCAGTCGGCGCAGGCCACCAACGGCTCGCGGGCGTCAATGGCACGTTCGAAGTGCTCGAACGCCTCGTCGTGCTGGCCGAGCGCGCCCAGCACCCAGCCGGTGGATGTGTTGAGCACATACTCGCTCTTTGCTCGCGTGGTCAACTCGTCGAGCACGGCGCGAGTGCACCCACATACGGCGACAGCGGATCGAGGAGGCGCGCGCGCTCGAGCCACTCGACCGACTCGTCGGCGTCTCCCACAATGGCAAGAATCGCGGCGCCCCAGACGAGCGCGACCACGTTGGCCGGATTCAGCTCCACCGCGCGTCGCGCGGCGCGGGAGGCGCCCCGCCATGAATGGTTGTAGAAAGCCTGCACAAAGGCGTGCGCGTTGTGCGCCTCCGAGAGTGAGTCGTCGAAAGGGAGTGCCTGGGTCGCATAGTCGCGGGCTCGACCAGCCGCCTCGAGCGACGGCGTCAGTCCATAGAACCCGTTGAGCGAGCACTGGTCGGCGAGACCCGTCAGCGCGAGCGCGTAGCGCGGGTCAGGCGAGCGCTTGCTCGAAGAACCGCTTGGACTGCGCCATCGCGCCCGCGGTGCGACGAAAGAAGGTGTGGCGGCCTTTGAGAGAGAGGTGATACGCCTCGACGTTGTCGGTATGCTGGAGGCGAGCGCGAGGCTGACTGCCGGTCAGATCGGGCGACAGGAGCTTGATGGCACCTGGCGCTTCAGGCGCTGGTCGGTCGCCGTATAGACGACGCCCATACCGCCTGCCCGAGTCCGGCGAGGATGTCGTAGGGACCGAGTCTGGCGCCTGGCGCCACATTAGTGGTCATGGGTGAGACAGGGATCATAGCGTCGGCGGGGTCAAATGTCTGGGGTCAGGTCCGCCGGGGTGGTCTAATACCGGCTTGAGTCCCAGCAATCGTCCTCCAGTTTGTCGAACCCGGGGCCGGGGAAGTGTCGAGATGATCAAATCACGCGCAACGATTCGATTCGGACTTCTGGTCGCAACCGCGGCGGTGTGGGCCATGGTCCCCGCCGCCGCACTGGCGCAGGCGGAGGCCGAGTTCACGCCGGTCACCGACGCCATGATCCAGGACCCCGCTCCGGAGGACTGGCTCACGTGGCGTCGTACGCTCAACAGTTGGGGCTACAGCCCGCTCGACCAGGTTGACCGCTCGAATGTCGGCGACCTTCGCATGATCTGGACCCGCGGTCTCACCGAGGGCAGCAATCAGGGCACACCGCTAGTCTACGACCGGACGATGTACATGCCAGCCCCCGGCGACGTCATTCAAGCCATTGACGCCGTCACCGGCGACCTCAAGTGGGAATACCGACGCGACCACCCGGATGATCTCTCCGAGTTCGTCACGCCGATGCTCAGCGGCATCAATCGGAACATCGCGATCTACAACAACCTGATCATCGACACCAGCGCCGACGACTTCGTGTTCGCGCTCGACGCCACAACCGGTGATCTGGTCTGGGAGACTGAAATCCTCGACTACAAAACGTTGCCGGCGCACCAGTCGTCGGGTCCGATCATCGCCAACGGCAAGATCATCTCGGGACGCGGCTGCATGCCGGCGGCGGGGCCGGACGCCTGCGTCATCACCGCGCACGATGCGGCCACGGGAGCGGAACTCTGGCGACGCCGGACGATTCCCCGACCGGGCGAACCGGGTGACGAGACCTGGGGCGGTGTGCCCGACGAGGAACGCCGGCATGTGGGCGCCTGGATGGTCCCCAGCTACGACCCGACACTGAACCTGATCTACATCGGCACGTCAGTGACTTCACCGGCGCCGAAGTTCCTGGTGGGCGGGATCAACAACAAGCACCTCTACCACAACTCGACGCTGGCGCTCGACGCCGACACCGGTGAAATCACCTGGTACTACCAGCACCTGAACGACCACTGGGATCTCGATCACCCATTCGAGCGGCTCCTCGTGGACACCGCGGTGACGCCCAGCGCAGACGCCGTCAGTTGGATCAATCCGCGTCTGCGCCCCGGCGAGCAACGCCGGGTGGTGACCGGTATTCCCGGGAAGACGGGCATCATCTACACCCTGGACCGAGCCACCGGTGAATTTCTCTGGGCCACGCCGAGCGTCAGCCAGAACGTGGTCAGCCACATCGACGGGGCGACCGGCGCCGTCAGCGAGAACTCGGAAGTGGTCTTCACGGCGGATGGTCAAGAGGTGATGGCCTGTCCGACCTGGCAGGGTGGCAAGGACTGGGAGGCCGGCGCCTACAGCCCGCTCACGAACCACATGTATATGCCGCTACGCCATACCTGCGGTCGAATGATGGCTGACGCGGGTAACGGGTGGTATGCCATCACCGTGCGCACCCAGCTCACACCCGGCGAGAGCCAACTCGGCACGATTCAGGCCATCTCCGTCGAGACCGGGGAAACCACCTGGACCCACGACCAGGAGGCCTTCACCATGTCGCTCATGACCACCGGCGGTGGGCTGGTGTTCGGTGGCGACGGCAATGGCCGCTTCAAGGCACTCGACCAGGACACCGGTGAGGTGCTCTGGGAAATCAACATCGGGTCTCCGGTGACCGGCTTTCCGATGACCTACGCCGTGGACGGTCGGCAGTATGTGGCGGTGAGTACCGGTCGTTCGCTGAACACCGGGGTACTGAACCGGCTGACGGGCATGACTCCGAGCGCGGGTAACAACCTGTTCATCTTCGCCCTGCCGGAGTAGCACCGAGGGCGCTCGACACGAGGGCTCCGCTCGACAGGCAGACGCTTTCTCAACATGCTTCGTCATACGAAATATCTCGACACGAAGCAAACGAGAGACACCACCCATGCCTGAGTTCCGCGGGCCCGACTGGAGGCGTTTCGTCCGAACCCACGTGAGGCTGCCTCAGATGGCGCGGCACCGCGAGGAACGGATGCTGGCCGAGCTGGCCGACCACCTGGAAAACGTCTACCGAGACGCGCTGTCTCGAGGCGCCGGCGAAGACGAAGCGCGGGCGCGACCCGAGCAGGTGCGCGCCACCGTCCTGCGCCACGGCGCCCTGGTGGCGGGGGCCGGCATTGCGTGCGGGTTGGCGGGCGCGCTTGGGTTGAGTCGGTTCTTGACGGCGCTCACCTTTGAGGTGAGCGCCCAGGACCCGACGGTGTTCACCGTCGTGGCGCTGCTGCTCGGGACGATTGTGCTCTGCGCCAGCTATGTACCGGCACGCCGGGCCACGCGGGTTGACCCGCTCACGGCCCTGCGTAGCGAATAGCTGCGAGCTGACGCCCCGGTCGAGGCCGGGTTCACCCCTCCGCCGTCACTGGATCAATCACCCGCCGCACCTGGGTCACGATGTTGGCGGGAAACCCGCTGCGCTGGGCATGCTCTTGGATGAGCGCCTCGTTGTCGGCGATATACACACAGAAGGTCTTGTCGCCCGTGAGATAGGTGTGTTCCCACTGGATGTGCTTGCCCTCCGACTTCATCTCGGCGAGCACCGCGTTCGATTGCTGCGCGGTCTCTCGTAGCGCATCCCGATCGGCCGAACCAATGGCGGGTATCTCCCGCTCGATGACATATCTGGGCACAATGGCTTCCTTGGAGAGCGTCGCCTCCATGGGCGACTGTGTAGACTCGAGGACTGCTACACGAGGCACAGATCCTAACGCGGTGGGTCCACGTTGCGCCAGACGGCGGCCCTGTCCGTTGCGTTCACCGGGTCTCGCGAACGCTAGGGAGCGCCGGTCTGGCCGGCGAGCTCGAGCAGCAGCGCCGCGGTGATCGGGCGCGGGCGGAGGGTGCGAGTGGCCACGTCGTGCGGCGTGCGGCCACGACCATCTGCGGCCATCGGGTCCGCACCCTGTTCGACCAGAAACCGGATGATGTCGTTGCCGGATACATTGGCGGCGCCATGCACCGCGGTCTGACCACCGGCGTCGACTTCGTGGACATCCACACCGCGCTCGAGCACCAGCATGCGGACCGCCTCGAGGAGTTGCGCCTCCGGCACCATCCGGGAGTCACTCTGGGTCAGTCCCGACGCCACCAGGAACGGGGTGACGCCGCGGGTGGCAGGCAGATGCAGATCGGCGCCGCTATCCACCAGCACGCGCATCGTCTCCACGTCACCCAGCCGCGCGGCCAGCCAGAACGGGGTCGCTCCGTTGTAGGCGCCACGCCCGACATAGTCGCCGCGGCGAAAGGGCAACCCGGCGGTCAGTTGCCGGTTCGGATCGGCGTCGTGGGCCAGCAGGGCGCGCAGCAAGGCCGGCTTCCGCATTTCGACGGCGTAGTGCAACGGCGTCATGCCGTACTGATCGGCCTGGTTCGGATCCGCGCCACGCTCGAGCAAGAAGGCGCCAAGCGCTTCATGCTCACTCGCTTCCACGACAAGCCGGTAGTCGCTACCCGTGATGGCGTCGACGCTGGCCGCGGCGACCAGCAACGGGCTGTGCCCGGTGTCGAGTGTGACGTTGACGTCCGCCCCCGCCTCGACGAGCAACCGAGCGGCCTCCACCGCGCCGGCCCTGGCCGCGAACAGCAGCGGGGTGAAGACGCCGGTCGACCGGGCGTGAACGTCGGCGCCGGAGGCCAGCAGCACCCGCACCGCGGCCGTATGACCGCCCGCCGCGGCCCACATCAGGGCCGTCTGCCCGCTGGCGTCCTCGCGGGCGTGGACGTCGGCGCCGGCGGCCAGCAATCGCTGGACCGACCGAGCGATGCCGATCCGGGCGCAGGTCATCAACGCGGTCTCGCCGCTCGGTTCGGCGGCGGTCACGGTCGCGCCACGGTCCAGTAGCAGGTCAACCATCGACACGCTGCCGTTCCGGCACGCGATGGCCAGCGCGGACACCCCAAGATCGTTGGCGGTATCGACGCGGGCGCCGGCCGCGACGAGGCGACCCGCCAGGTCGACCGCTTCGCGATGCACGGCCCAGTGGAGCGCGGTGGCGCCGTCCGGCTGGGGTGCGTTCACGTCGGCCCCCGCCGCCAGCAGGGCCGCCACCGCGGCAGCGTCATTGCGCTGCACCGCGTCGGCCACCTGAGCGTCGGCCGCCGCATGGGCGGACACCGGGCACATTACCGCCAGGATGAGTAAAGCGAGGCGGGCGGGATGGAGGTTTGACAGCAACACCAGTGACTCTCCGTGGCGGGTCTACGTGTCCGCCGAAGCCTCGGCGAAGGCGGGAAGACCCGTGGCTGCCGGCTACAGCGACAGTGGTTCGAGCGAGCCGGTGCTGTCGCCCAGGGTTTCGACCGGCACGCCGAGCTTGTCGAGCATGCTCACGAACAGGTTCGCGACCGGCGTCTCGTGTTCACGCGGATACCGGATATGTCGTCCCCCTTGGATGGTGCCGGCACCCTTGCCGACGATCATGGTCGGCAGGTCGTGGTGGAGATGGCCATTGCCGTCGCTCATCCCGCTGCCGTAGAGCACCATCGTCTGGTCGAGCAACGACCCGTCGCCGTCCTGGGTCGCACGCAATCGGTCGAGATAGTAGGTGAACATCTCGACGTGGTAGCGGTTCACCTTGATCAGCTTCTCGATCTTCTCCGCGTTCCCGCCGTGATGCGACAGCGGGTGATGCGCGTCCGGCACCCCGATCTCCGGGTAGGCCCGCTGGCTCGTCTCGTGCCCCACCATGAATGTGATGACCCGGGTGAGATCGGCCTGGAACGCGAGCAACTGGAGGTCGTACATGATCTTGGCGTGCGCTTCGAAGGTCGAGGGCACCCCGGCCGGCTGGTCGACGACCGGCAGCTCGCGCTCGCTCTGCGACTCGGCCATCTGGATGCGGCGCTCGGCGTCCCGGATGGCCTCGAGGTATTCGTCCAACTTGCGGCGGTCACGCTGGCCAAGGTTGCCCTGCAGACGCAACACCTTGTCGCCGACCGCGTCGAGAATACTCCGGTCTTCCTCGCGCCGCGCGCGCCACGCCTCCGGGTCGGTGCTCTCGTTGCCGCCGAACAAGCGCTCGAACACCACGCGTGGGTTGTTCTCCATGGGCAGCGGCGTGGTGGGACTACTCCAGCACAAGGTATTGGCGTAGGCGCACGCATACCCGGGGTCACACGACCCGACGCTCTCCCGCGATTCGAGCGACAGCTCCAGCGACGCGAGCTGGGTTTCGGTGCCAAGCGCCCGGGCCGCAATCTGGTCCATGGACCGCCCGGCGCGCAAGTCGGCGCCCTCGGTCTTCTTCGGATGGACGCCGGTCAGGTAGGCTCCGGCCGCCCGCGCATGGTCGCCCGCGCCTTCGCCGGGCCAGGCGTCGCCCATCTTGTTGGACAGGCCGGTCAGCACCAACATGTCGTCGCGATAGCCGGCCAGCGGTCCCATGGTGGACGGCAGCGCGAACCCGCGGCCATCCGCGGCCGGCGTCCAGTGCTGCATATAGACACCGTTGGGGACATAGACGATGCCCAATCGCCGCACCGGCTGGGCCGCCGTCAGCCGGACCGCGGTGAGCGCCGGCACCATCGAGTCGAGCAACGGGAGCGCGACACTCGCCCCCAGCCCACGTAGAAACGTCCGACGGGGCAGATGCATCTTGGTGATGATCATTCGTCCCTCGATCTTCTCATTCTGAACGGCACGCTCTCGACGATACCAGCGACGAGCGCCGACCAGCGATACTGCTCCGAGGCCGCGCGCTTGACGATGCGCCGCACCGCCGGCGCGTCGTAGGCTTCGAGCCCACGCCCGAGCGCATAGGTCAGCAGCTTCTCGGTCAGCGCCGACACGAATCGCTCCTCCTGCCCGAGGAGATGCTGACGAACCCCGGTCGGGCCCTCGAACGATGACCCGTCCGGCAATGTGGCCGAGGCATCGATGGTGCTCTCACCGTCGTGAGTCCGGATGCCCCCGATGGCATCGAACGGCTCGAGCGCCAACCCCAGCGGGTCCATCTGCGCGTGACAGCTCGCGCACACCGGATTCGCGCGGTGCGCCTCGAGCCGCTCTCGCACCGACCGCGGACTGACCACATCGCTATCCTCGAGGTCAGGCACGTCGGGCGGCGGGGCCGGTGGCGGAGCGCCGAGCAGATTCTCGAGCACCCACTTGCCGCGCAACGTCGGCGAGGTCCGGTTCGGGTACGAGGTAGCGGTGAGGATACTGCCGTGTCCCAGCAGGCCCGACCGGGGACCGTCGCCCAGCTCCACTCGCCGGAAATGGTTTCCATGCACGCCAGCGATCCCGTAATGCTCGGCCAGACGCGCGTTGGCGTACGTGTAGTCAGCGGTGAGCAGCTCGACCACGCTCCGGTCGGCCCGCAGCTGGCTCTCGAGAAACAGCTCGGTCTCGGTGCGGAACGCCTCACGCAGGTTGTCATCGAACTCCGGGTAGGCGTCCGGGTCCGGCCTCACGCCGGGAAGATTCCGGAGATAGAGCCATTGCCCGCCGAAGTTCTCCACCAGGGCCGACGACTTCGGGTTGTCGACCATACGGCGGATCTGGCCGCGAAGCACATCCGGTGCACCCAGGCGCCCTTGCTCGGCCAGCGCGAGCAGTTCGTCGTCAGGGATGCTGCTCCAGAGAAAGAACGACAACCGGGAGGCCAATTCGATGTCGCTGATGGGGTAGGCCGTGCCCGGTTCGACCGTATCCGGCGTCCCCTCAACATTGATGCGGAACAAGAACTCGGGGTCAACCAGCAGGGCGCGCAACGCCTTCTGGATGCCACGGTCGAACCCGCCGTCGACGTGCCCGGTCCGATAGAAGTCCAGCAGCGTCTCGATGTCGTGGTCGACCACCGGCCGGCGGAACGCCCGGCGGGCCAAGGCAGACAGAATCTCGGTGGCGCACGCGGCATGTTCATCGGCCACGGTCTCGCCGACCGGGCCACAGGTGAAGACGCGGGTCCGGCTCGCGGTCTCGAGGGGTCGGGTGCCGTTATACGGACCGCTGATTTCGATGGCGTCCACCGCCATCGACGCGTCGCGGTCACCGGCAAACTCGTAGGACGCCGATGACAGGCGCGGCTCGAGCACGCCTTCCGGCAAGCCGCGTTTCTCGGGGAAGGTCACCCCGATGGTGCGCGTACCAGCCGCCACCTGCAGGGTGAACTCGAGACCGTCGTCGGCCGTCTGCTCGTAGGCCGACGCCGCCATGACGGCGCCCCACGGGTTGATCACCCCGTTGCCACCAACCTCGAAGGTCGTGAACCGCTCGCGGTCGATCCGCACCTCGATCGTGTTCGCCTCCGACAGTCCTTTGATCTGATTCGCATGGGTCCGCTGCAACCGAATCTGCACGCGATACTCCCCGTCCACCGGGAAGTAATGGCTCACGGACAGACCGCCCCGGCTGCCAAAGGGCAACTCGTCGCTCATCCGCCCTTCCTGAATCAGCGTAGGACGCGTCCGGTAGGTGTCCCGAGTCGGACGCACACCGGGGTCACCGACCGCGATCTGGCTGATGCGCGCCGCCGCGATCATGTACCGCTCGAGCAGGCTGGGCGACAACGAGAGGACATCCCCGATGTTGTCGAACCCGTATCCGGAATCGTCGGCAGGCAGCAGTTCACGACCGTCGATGTCCAGCGCCAGCAGGTCACGGATGGCGTTCGTATACTCGGCGCGATTCAACCGGTGGACGACCGGCCGACCCGGATTCGGGGCGGCAACCGCCACCTCGTCGATCGTCCCCTCGAGCCACGAGGCCATCCGGTCGTAGGCGGCCGGCTCCGGACGACGGCGACCCACCGGGGGCATCGACTGCGCCCGCAGCTTGCGTATGACCTTTTCCCAGACCCCGACCTCGTCCGCGAGATGCCCGACCCGATCCAACGTCACCGTCTGAAGCGACAACCCGGCAATCTGAGCGCGATCGTTGTGACAACCCACGCAGTACTGATCGAGGAAAGTGCGCTGCCACTCGACCGTCGACGGCGCGGCGCCCCGCTGCGCGGCAGGCGACAGGGCGTCCAGCGACACCGCTCCGGTCACCCCAAGCAGCAAGACGGAGAACGCGACGCCACGCGACACACGGCCGATCCGTTTCGCCCAGCCGTCGGCCCGATAACGGTGCCTCACACTGATCATGAATCTGACCGACCAGTGTATTACAGGAGAGCCGTGAATCACGGCCCCGCCCGCAAGTACATCCCAGCGCCAAACCAAGCCAGAGGGCGCGCGACAATGCGCGCCTCGCGGGACCGGAGTGGGGCTTCGGGGGCCCGCGTGGGGTGCGGGGCGTAGCCCCGTCTGAAGAGGTCGAGGGAGCATGCAGGCGTCCGCCCCGCCCGGCCGGGCGGGGGTGACCGAGGAAGCAACGCCGTCCACGCGGGCGCCTCGTCGGAAAATCTAGAAAAACACGACGAAATTGCCACCACCCGAATCGAAGCGCGGATTCACGATGTTGTTGAAGATGGAGCCAAACGTGAAACGTATGTTCATGTTCACTCGATAGTCGAGACTGGTCTGCAGGTCTCGTTGCCGCAGCAGGACTTCTTCGTCAGACGCGTCCCGTCGCGGCAGGAAGACCTGGTCTCGTACCCTGGCGATGTTGCCAAAAAACTAACCGACAGACCACGCACGATCCGCACATTCGCGTTCACGAACAGGGTCACGCGGTTCTTCGAGGCATCGTTCATGAAGTTCGAAGCGGTGACCGACACGGAGGATGAGCCCCACGGCTGCTGCAGACTGAGTGATGTGACCATCATCTGCTCCCATAGCGTCTCTTCCGGCTTTCCGAAGATGGTCACTTCGCCGTAGCGGACTCGCGATGGACCGGCTTGATACAGGAACGTCAGCTGCCGCTGACTCGACTCGTCATACGGACAATGTTGTATTCGACCGCTGGCTGCACGCTGATACGCAGGTCCTGATTCGAAAAAGTCGACGACGTGACCGAGGCGCGGCCGCCTGCTTCACGATCGATCCCAGTAGCCGCACTTCGCACCCTCCCAGGCCGAAGCGTCGGCCAACGGCTGCCCACCAGGATGATTAGACCCCAATAGCGCCTGGATGACCGGTGCCTTTGCGCCCGGCGTCTCCGAAATGTGACTCAGCCCCGATGATACCGACCACGGGACCGCCTGCGACCCAGCCGACAGACATCGGATACACATCAGGGCCACGCCGTCTTCGTCTCGAGTCTGCAACCTGCTCGACAGGGCACTATACTGGCCGCCGACGTGCTCCGGTGGCATCATTCGACCTCGGGTGCTTCCGTCACGCGAGAGGCTGTCATGACCTGTCGCTCCGTCGTCTGTCTGTCGGCATGGCTGATGATCGGGTCCGTCATCGCATCGACCCCGCTCGCCGCCCAAGCCCCTGTGACCTCGAGCCAGTCCGAGGCGGCACCGCGCACGGCGTGGGGCGATCCCGACCTGCGAGGCGCCTGGACCAACGCGACGACCACCCCGATGGTGCGCCCCGACGAGTTCGCGGGCCGCGAGTTCCTGACCCAGGAAGAGTGGGCGGTCAGGAATCCCGGGTCTGGTATCTCGACCGAGGATCTGACCGCGCTCATGCCGACCGGCGCCTACAACGACTTCTGGCTCGAGAAGGGCGAGCTGTCCCTGCGGACGTCACTGCTCGTGGACCCGCCGGACGGGAAGTACCCACCGGTGACGCCAGAAGCGATGCAGCGTCGAGGTCAGGTACGCAGCTCGTTCGCCCAGGAAGGGTTCGAGACCTGGCTGGACTTCAGCACCTACGACCGGTGCCTCACGCGGGGTATGCCAGGCGCCATGACGCCTGGCTTCTACAACCACAACTACCAGATCCTGCAGACGCCGACCCATGTCGCCCTCGTGGTGGAGATGATCCACGACGCGCGGATCATCCCGCTGGACGGCTCGTCCCACTTGCCGTCAACGATCGGCCAGTGGATGGGGGACGCGCGTGGTCACTGGGACGGCGACACCCTCGTCGTCGAGACGACCAATCTCCCGGAGTCGGATCGCGTGGTGGAGGAGCGGTTCACGCGGGTCGACGCCGACACCATCGACTATCGGATCACGGTGACGGACCCGGCGGAGTGGACCGCGCCGTGGACGGCCGCGATCGCGATGAGCCCGTCAGGAGGTCCGCTCTTCGAGTACGCCTGCCACGAGGGCAATCACTCGGTGCCGAATATGCTGACGGGCTCCCGGGCGGAGGATGCACCCTGAGGGGGGGGATCGTTCCCATAATCGCCGAGCGTCCTGGAGAGAGAATCCTTGTTGACCACATCCCGACGCTGGATGACCGTTGCCGCGATCTCGATGGTCGTGGTGAGTCTGCTTCCACTCGCGGCCCGGGCTCAGACCGGCTCACGCCCCGACGAGTGGCGCTCCTACGGCGGCGACCCAGGACACACGAAGTATTCGCCGCTCGACCAGATCACCAGAGACAACGTCAGCGAGCTTCGGGTCGCGTGGACCTGGACGTCGGTCGACGAGACGTTGCGCGCCGAGAACCCGGTCATCCGGAATGGGCGCATGTTCCGCACCTACGCGCACGAGGTCACGCCGCTGGTGGTGGACGGCGTCCTCTACACCACGACCAACTTGGGACAGATCGCCGCGATCGAGCCGACGACGGGCGAGACGCTGTGGAGCTATGACCCCGGCCTCTACCTGGAGGGCCGTCCGGCCGTGCACGGGTTCCTGACGCGGGGACTGGCCTACTGGACCGACGGGGACGAGGCACGGCTGTTCTACGCCGGCGGCCGGACCTATCTCGTCTCGGTCGACGCCAAGACCGGCGAGCCCGATGCCACCTTCGGTCGCAACGGCCGGGTTGATCTCAAGCGGGGACTGGGCCGCACGATCGACCCGAGCCAGTACGCGGTGAGCTCCGCGCCACTCGTGGCCGGCAGCACGGTGGTCGTGGGATCGGCGATGACCGAGGGAACCGGCCGGCAAGAAGCACCGCCGGGCCACGTGCGCGGGTACGACGTTCGCACCGGCGAGATGAAGTGGATCTTCCACACGATTCCGCAGCCCGGCGAATTCGGCCACGAGACGTGGGGCAACGAGTCGTGGCAGCACGCCGGTGGCGCCAATGTCTGGTCGAACATGAGTGCCGACC
The DNA here is from genome assembly GCA_029940535.1 of Vicinamibacterales bacterium. Classification (GTDB taxonomy): domain Bacteria; phylum Acidobacteriota; class Vicinamibacteria; order Vicinamibacterales; family UBA8438; genus UBA8438. Next base: position 6,335 of record JAPYUM010000080.1, on the reverse strand, counting down.
CGGAGCTGGGCTACATCTATCTGCCGGTCGGGTCACCGGTCACCGACTACTATGGCGGCCACCGACCCGGCGACAACCTGTTCGCCAACTCGCTGGTCTGTCTCGACGCCGAGACCGGCGAGCGGGTGTGGTACTTCCAGTTCGTCCATCACACGGTGTGGGACTACGACCTGCCGGCCGCGCCGAACCTGATCGACATCACCGTCGACGGACGCGAAATCAAGGCGGTCGCGCAGATCACCAAGCAGGGGTTCACGTTCGTCTTCGACCGGGCGACCGGCGAACCGGTCTGGCCGATCGAAGAGCGCCCGGTGCCCCAGTCGGCAGTGCTCGGGGAGCGCACATCGGCCACGCAGCCGTTTCCGACGAAGCCGCCCGTCTACCTGACCAACGGCGCGCTCGAGGCGGATCTGATCGATTTCACCGAAGAGTTGCGCGCGGACGCATTGAAGATCTACGCCCAGCACACGGCCGGGCCGCTGTACACGCCACCGGCGCTCGGGGGCAATATCGTGCGACCCGGTTGGAGCGGGGGCGCCAACTGGTGGGGCGCGGCGTTCGACCCGGAGACCGCGCGGCTGTATGTTCCGAGCTGGTCGCACTTTTCGTTCGTCGTGATGGAGCCCGGCGACCCCGCGCGCTCCGATCTGACGATCCGTCCGCGGGTGAGCAACCTGCCCGGGCCCCAGGGACTGCCACTCTTCAAGCCGCCGTACTCGCGGCTGGTGGCCCTCGACATGAATGCGGGCGACCTGCTCTGGAGCGTGCCGTTGGGCGACGGCCCGCGCGACCACGAGGCGCTACGCGGCCTCGACCTGGCCCCCCTCGGCAACTACGAGAAGAGCGGCGGCCCCCTGCTGACCAAGACGCTGCTGTTCATCGGCCAGGGTATCGAGTCGAACACGCTCCGCGCCTTTGACAAGGACACCGGGTACGAAGTGTTCGAGATGGCGCTGCCGGCGCGCTCGTCCGCGGCCCCGATCACCTATCTGGCGGCCGGTACGCAGTTCATCGTGCTGGCGATCGGCGGTGGAGACGTCACCGAACAACTGATCGCCCTGGCGCTGCCCTAGCCGGATGTCCAGGCACTGGAGACGTTGATGACGATCGCACGTCGGATCGCGCGGGCGGATCGCGGAACGCTGGCAGCGCTGGCAACGCTGATGGCGCTCGTCGTCGCCCCGGCCGCCACGGCGGGCCAACTCGGCGCCGACGGCGCCGAGTGGCGGAGTTACGGCGGCGACACCGGCAGCACCAAATACTCGCCGCTAGCGCAGATTACGCCGGAGAATGTCGGCGACCTGGCCGTGGCCTGGCGATGGGTGTCGGTCGACGGACGGTTCGATCTGGACGCGCTCCGCGCCCAGTACCCCGCGCTGCGGGTCGCCAACGACACCGGCAACGTCAGCATCAACGGGCTCAAGGGCACCCCGCTGATGGTCGATGACACGCTCTACCTCAGCACACCGCTGTCGCAGGTAGCCGCCATCGACGCGGCGACCGGGGAGACGCGCTGGGTGTATGACCCGCAGAGCTACGCCGCGGGTATCCCGATCATGGTGCTCGGGTTCAGCAGCCGCGGACTGGCGTACTGGACCGACGGGGAGCAGGCGCGGATTGTCTGGGCCACCGGTGACGCCAGGCTGCATGCCGTCGACGCCCGGACGGGGGAGGTGGTGCGCGAGTTCGGCGATGGCGGCAGCGTCGACCTGATGCGAGGCATTCCGGGTGCGCGGCGCGACCCGCCGCCGATCAACTACTCGGTCACGTCGCCACCGGTGGTCTGCAACGACATCATCATCGTCGGCTCGGCCGTGTCCGACCAGCCGCGGTTCAAAGAGTCGCCACCCGGCCACGTCCGGGGCTTTGACGCACGCACCGGCGCGCTGCGCTGGACGTTCCACACCGTCCCGCAGCCGGGCGAGTTCGGCCACGACACCTGGGACGATGGTTCGGCCGGCTATACCGGTAACGCCAACGTCTGGACGATGATGAGCGCCGACCCGGACCTGGGCTACGCCTACCTGCCGGTCGGCAACGCCACGAACGACCACTATGGCGGGCATCGCCCGGGGACCAACCTGTTCGCCAACAGCCTGGTCTGCGTCGAGTGTGCCACCGGCGAGCGCGTCTGGCACTTCCAGCTCGTGCATCACGATCTCTGGGACTACGACCCGCCGGCGGCACCGAACCTGGTCGACATCACCGTCGATGGGCGGCCGATCAAAGCGGTGGCCCAGGTCACCAAGCACGCCTTCACTTTCGTGTTCGACCGCGTGACCGGCGAGCCGGTCTGGCCCATCGAAGAGCGGGCAGTTTCCGCCTCCACCGTGCCGGGCGAAACCACGTCACCGACCCAGCCGTTCCCAACCAGGCCGCCGCCCTTCGATCGGCAGGGCGTCACCGAGCTGGATCTGATCGATTTCACCCCGGCGCTGCACGCCGAAGCGGTTGAGATCCTGCAGGGCTACGTGCACGGACCGATCTTCACACCGCCGTCGCTCATCGGCACCGGTCCGAACGAGACCCGAGGCACCATCGAGCTGCCCGGCTACACCGGAGGGGCCAACTGGAACGGGGCTGCCGTCGACCCGGAGACCGGCGTCCTCTTCATCCCCTCGACCACGCAGCCGATCATCCCGGCGCTGGTCGAGCTGGGACCGGACCGATCCAACTTGCGTTACTCCCGTGGGCGCATGCAACCACCAGGCGGACCAGACGGTCTGCCGCTGTTCAAGGGCCCGTATGGACGGATCACGGCGATCGATCTCAACCGTGGCGAGATCGTGTGGCAACGGGCGAATGGCGGCGGGTCTCCGGCGATCCGGGAGCATGCCCGTCTGCGGGATCTCGACCTGCCGCCGCTGGGCGGCGGTCGCGACTTCCTGCTGCTGACGCGCACGCTGCTCTTCAGCGCGCAGCAGACACCGGGGAACGACGACGCCTGGGTGTTGGCGGCGCGCGACAAGGCGACCGGAGAGTTGCTGACCGAGATCCCGTTACCGGGGCGGGCTCTCGGCGCTCCGATGAGCTACGAGGTCGACGGCCGGCAGTATGTCGCGGTCACGGTGCGCGGCGCGCGGGGCGCTCCACCCGAGCTCGTCGCACTGGCGGTGCCGTGAGACGGGGGCTTCGGGGGCAGGGCGCCCGGCTGGCGGCGGGCTCCGACAACCGGCTCGTGGTGTGCTTGTGTACGTTGCTGCGAGGCAGCAGGAAACCAAAGGGGTGCTTTATGCGGAATCGAGCAGGCTTGGCGGTCGTCGGGGCGCTGTCAGTCGTCGCGGTGGGCGCGACACCGGCGCGAGCGCAGGTCGACAAGGCGTTCATCAACCCGGCCGGTGGCTACACCCAGGTCGTCACCGTCGAAGATCGCGGCGTGAAGACGGTCTACGTGTCGGGCCAGGTCGGACAGGGCGCGGACCTGCAGGCCCACGCCGAGTCGGCGTTCAGCGGGGTGGCCGAGCAGCTCACGGCGGCCGGCGCGTCCATGCGCGATGTGGTGAAGATCCGGATCTACGTGACGGACTTCGATCCCGCGGACTACGGCGTCATCAGCGCCGCGCGACTGGCGGCGTTTCCTGAGGATGCGTGGCCGGCGAGCACCATGCTCGGGGTCGACGCGCTCGCGCGTGAGGGCCTCAGGGTCGAGATCGAAGCGACCGCGGTCGTCGCGACCCCGGACGCTGACTTCGAGTTGACACGCATCGGACCGTCTCGCGGATTCAGCCAGGCGGTGGTGGCCCGACATGGCGCGATCAAGACGATCTGGATTGCGGGTCAGACCGGGCGTGGCGACGACTTGACGGCGCAGACCGGCGTCGTGTTCGACCGCGTGTCACAGCGCTTGGCCGACGCGGGCGCCACGATGGACGATGTCGTCAAGATCAACACCTACATCGTCGACTTCCAGCCGGATGACGACATGCGTCCGTTCAGCCAGGGCCGTGCGTCGGTGTTCGGCGAGCAGCCCCCGTCGAGCACGCTCGTCGGGATCGATCGTCTGGTCAGCGACGGGATCCAGATCGAGGTGGACGCCGTCGCCGTCCTGGAGGACGGCGGTCGTGGCGAACGCTTGACCACAGAGTTCCTCGACCCGGCCGGCAGCTTCACCCAGGTCGTCAGTGCGCAGGGGGACGGCGCCAAGACCATCTACGTCTCCGGGCAAGTGGGACGTCCAGGCGAATCGCTCGAGAGTCAAGCACAACAAGCGTTCGCCGGCATGCAGCAGCGGTTGACGCTGGCCGGGGCCACACCCGCCGACCTGGTCAAGGTGATCTACTACCTGCCTGGCTACACACCGGGGAACACGGGCATCGCCGGCGCCCGCGAGGCGAACGGGTTCCCGACCGAGAACCTGCCTGCCTCAACGCTGCTCGGCATACGGTCGCTCTACTCCGCAACGGCACGCTTCGAGTACGAAGGCATCGCCGTGGTGCGTTAGCAGCCCAATTTGACGCCCCGACGGCTGGGTCACTAGACTGCCAGCGCACTCACAATGTCGGCGTTCTCGTGGCGGACTATAGGACGGATTAGACACCCCAGTTAACAGAAGACCCATTATCGGATCCGGCCCGAGCCGCCCGGCGACAGCCTCCGTCCGCATGAAGGCGCTGAACGTCGGACGAGAGGAGATGTTCGAGGCCCGCCGCGCACCCACCGCGGGCATCTATTGGTGGCAGCGCCTGACCGGCGCGGTGCTGTCGATATCGTGCGTAAAGAGAATGATGTTGCTGAGTCCATCGGGTATTGTCATGATCAAGTCGCGATTCCAGCTTGTCGGAAAATATGCAAACTCTGTACTATGAGAGAGTGTTGTAGGCGAGAATGTTTGGAATCGACTGGCGAACTCCTGCAATTGTCAGATAAGCGCGGATCGTTGCAAGATGCCGTGGATCGAGCCGAGAGAATGACGGATATTGCCCGTTCTCTTTGTTGCCGGCTCTTTGCCGCGAGCCGTGGTGTTGCGGTCATAGGCGAGTTCCATCCGGCTCGAGACATCCTTTAGTAAATCGATAAAGTCGCCGATGTCCAAAAAGAGCGGCAATGGGTTCCGCGTCCTATCGAGGCGTCGCTCGCGATGGAATGTGCGGGAGGGAGCAAATAGGCTCCTGTTTTCCGGTGTCTCAGGAAAGACGATATAAATAGCGTGCTGGCGAAACGATCTCTCGTCGTGCTCGGGATGCATCGGTCGGGCACGTCAGCGGTGACTGGTCTCCTTGGACTTTGCGGGGCATGGATGGGAGAACACTCGGAACTAAAGAATGCTCAAGCGCAAAATTCAAAAGGATTCTTCGAACGTTACGATGTTCGTAACATATGCGACACCTTGCTATTGTCGGCAGGGGCAGATTGGTGGCGCATATCGGAATTTGACGACCAAGCAATACCGGCAGACGAATTAGAGAAACGGCGCAACGAGTTTGCCAGTATTGTTAGCGCACTGGATGCGCACGGAACATGGGTGGTAAAGGAGCCTCGGCTGTGCTTGCTATTGAAAGTTCTCCTGCCCGTCATCTCGGATCCTGTATGCATCCTCGCGCTCCGGCACCCGATGGAAGTCGCGGTGTCGCTCCAAGTACGCAACGGTTTGTCGATCCTACAGGGCCTCGCCCTTTGGGAAGCGTATACCCGCGCCGCCCTTAGGGTCTCGGAGGCGCTGCCGAGGATATTCGTGTCGTATGAGCGCTTGGTTGCCGAGCCCCTAGTAGAGGCCTCCCGAATGGTCGAGGAACTCAGTGGCTTTGGTGTGAATGGTCTTTCGGTGCCGAACTCAGTCGTGGACTTCATAGCGCCGGAACTGCATCGGCAAAGGCAACGCGATGGAGAGAAGTTCATCAACCCGTCGCAGAACATGCTCTGGGACCATCTTGGTAGTAATACAGATCTGCATTTGGAAGCGAAGAAGCGACTATCCGCGAGCACTGTGCAGCATCTGCATGACCTGGAGACACAGTACCCTTTGATCCAGGTGGACAAAGTCGGCCTCGAGACACTGAGCGCGCGCGCCAAAACACTCTCTACAAAACTCTCTGCGGCACGGACGCGGACGGAGGGTCTTAAATCGGGCCTGACGGCGATGCGGCGGAGAAAAGGCGATATGAGGAAGAAGCTCGCAAAGTGCGAGAAGAGATTGGAGAAGGTGGTCAAGACAGTAGAACGCGAACGCGGGAAGTTGCAAAAGGTCGAAAAGCAGGTTGCCGCAGTGTATACCTCCGCGAGCTGGAAGATCACGGCAGTGGTTCGCATCATCGGCTCGGCTGTAGGTAGGCTCCAGCGCCGGGCAACGCGATCGACCGCATCTCATAAATAGGGAACCAAGCCTGCCGGGGTGACAG
>JAPYUM010000079.1 GCA_029940535.1 Vicinamibacterales bacterium | reverse complement strand
CACCGGGAGGTGTCGTGATACAGCCGCTCGCAGTCGTCACACCGGACACATTCGGTCATCACGATCTGCGGTCCGCGAATCGCACCCCACTCGCAGGTCTTTTCGCAGAGTTTGCAGGTGTTGCACTCTGACCATCGCTTGATCTTGAAGACCGTCGGCTTCGAGAGCAAACCAAGCGCCGCGCCGACCGGGCAGAGAAACCGGCAGTAGAGGTTGCGCACGAAGACGGTGGCGACGAGCAGAACCGCCAGACCTATCCACATCCCGGTCGAGCCGCGCCGAGTGAACAGCCAGAACGGTTCCACATAGCGATACGCGGTGATGTTGGCGGTGACCAGGAAGTACAGCAGGGTCGTCGCCAGCAGGCCGTATTTGATCCACGCGGCGCGTTGTTCAAGCCAGGCCGGCACGTCGACGCGCAGCCGGGCCGGCACAAAACGGTCGAGAAGCTGGGTGAGCGCGCCATACGCGCAGACCCGGCCGCAGTAAAGTCGACCCCACAGCACGGTCGAGACGACGGTGAACCCGGCGAAGAGATACCAGGCGAGGCTGTAGCGGAAGACGGGCATGTTGCCGGTCATCACGCCGTAGATATTGACCACCGAGATCAGCTGGCTCTTTGCGAACCCCATGTAACCGATCGCCGCGACAAACGTGACGTACTTCAGCCAGGCACTCTTACGGAAGAAGCTGACCATGGTGAGCGCCGCGAATCCAGTGAAGAGTGCCAGGTCGGACGCCTGATCTCGAAGCAAGGCGCCCCAGGTTTCGACGTCTTCCTCCTCGTCGTCGAAATTCCACAAATCCTCGCCCTCGTCCTCCAGCCCAGCAACGGTGTCGCCCGGTGACTCGGCCGAGTCGTCGGTCGTCGGCTGAGCCGTCGCAAACGCCGGGTCGACGGGTCCCGCCCACACCAGTGGCAGCACGAACAACAGCATCCAGATTCTGCGCATTACTTCGAGTCTGTGGGAACCAGGAACCGCTTGGCGATACGGCGAGAGCCGTTGCGGATCGCGCGTGACGCCGACCGCACGGAGATAGTTGCTGTCGCCACCGCATCGATGTCCGCCCCGACCCGAAAGCGATCGCGGATACTCTTCTGGATGAACTGCGCGGCGAACTCCGGGGTGTCGACTGAAAACGAACCGTAGGGTTCTTGGTGCCGGACGACCAGGATGCCGGTGATCGCCGCGTTGAGGTCGATGCCGACCAATACCTGGATCGGGCCGTCGTATCCGCGCTCCAGTGGTTCGAGGTCGGTCGTGTAGAAGGCGTAGCCGCGCAGCGCGCGCTCGCCGGAGTCCCCACCGTAGGCTTTGAAGTGTGGTGGCGATCCCTCCTTCGACGAGAAGGAGGTGGCGTCGGGAAATAGCCGGACGAGTCGATCTCTGACCATCGGGTCGAGAACGGGCTGTCCGTGCAGACCGACCACGGCGATGAAGAGCAGCGCGAGCGTCAGGAATCTCATGCGGTACCAGATAGAATTCCACGGAGTGTAACGCACTAGGGGGGGATGCATGCTGTCGACCAGGCCGGGTCCGAATCTCAGGCTCATTGTCACGCTCATCATGTCGCTCGTGCCGGCCGGGTCCGTCCTTGGACAAGAGCGGCTGCTGAATGCGACGGGGCTCGACTGCGCGTTCAGCGCGATGTCGACCGCCGGGTGGGCCGACGGCGACGCCGGGGGCGACGTGGGACCATCCACGTTGTCGCTGCGGTTCGAGGACATAGATACCGACGGCGCCACCGCGGAGATCGTGGGGCCCTACGGCGCGTCGCAGATCATCGTGCGTCAGACTGGCGACTATCTGCATCTGGTACAGATGTTCACGGTGGGTCCGCTGTACACGACCACCGTCATCGACCGCGAGACCAGAGATGGCAGATTCATGGCGGTGCACGCCCGTCACGAGTACACCGATACGCAGTTGGTCGGGTTCACCTCGAGGCCGGAACAGTACTACGGTGACTGCGCCGTCGAGCCGTAGCCGAGAGGAGCGCACCGCCTCATGCCGGAACTGCTTCTGCCCAGGTCGTTAGGCGCCGCGTGGCTCGGCTCGGCGCTGGTCGTACAGATGGGCTGTATGGCGGCGGTGACACGACCTGCGTTACAAGCCGGTGTCTCATGGGAGCTGGCCCAGTTGCGCGCCGCCACTTTGTCCGACATTGAGTATGCGTATCGCCTCACCGTTCCCCGCGCGCGCGACACGCCCGTCACCGGCACCCTGGTGGCCGAGTTCGAATGGTCCGACGACCGGGGGCGCGATCTGGTGCTCGACTTCAAAGACGCGACCGAGCGCGTTCGCAAGGTCAGCGCGAATGGCGCAGCCGTCGTCTGGCGTGTGAGCGACGACCATCTGATTGTGCCGGCCGCCGCGCTCGACTCGGGGCAACGCAACGAGGTGGCGGTCGAATTTGCCGCTGGCGACGAGGCGCTCAATCGCGGCGACGCGTTTCTCTACACCTTGTTCGTCCCGGACCGCGCGCACTTCTCGCTGCCGCTCTTCGACCAACCGAATCTCAAGGCGCGGTTCTCCCTGACGCTCGAGGTTCCGACCGACTGGGAGGCGGTGGCCAATGGCGAAGCGCTCGATCGCGTGCTGCCGTCGCCCCAGCCGGGTGCTGGCGCCATCCACCGGTTCGCGGTGACCGAACCGATTCCAACCTATCTCTTCGCGTTCGCGGTGGGAGATTTTCAGATCACCACCGCGCGGCGAGACGGGCGCACGTTCCGGATGTTCCATCGCGAGACCGACGCCGAGAAGGTGGCGCGCAATGGCGACGCGATCTTCGATCTGCATGCGGCGGCGCTGGCCTGGCTCGAGGACTACACGCAGATCCCCTACCCATTCGGCAAATTCGATTTCGCATTGCTGCCGCCATTCCAGTACGGCGGCATGGAGCATCCGGGCGCCATCTTCTACCGAGAATCAAGCCTGTTGCTCGACGAGTCTGCGACCCAGGACCAGTTTCTTGGCCGCGCCAGCCTCATCGCGCACGAAACCGCGCACATGTGGTTCGGCGACCTCGTGACGATGAACTGGTTCGATGACGTCTGGACCAAGGAAGTCTTTGCCAACTTCATGGCGGCGAAGATCGTTCATCCGTCATTTCCCGAAGTGGACCACGACCTTCGTTTCTTCCTCGCGCACTACGATCGTGCGTACGCGGTCGATCGCACAGCCGGAGCGAATCCGATTCGACAGCCGCTGGACAACCTGCGAGAGGCGGGCGCCCTCTACGGCCCGATCATCTATCAGAAGGCGCCCATCGTCATGCGACACCTCGAGCGGCTGGTCGGTGAGGAGTCGTTTCGCGATGGGTTGCGTGAGTATCTCGACACCTTCCGGTATGGGAACGCGACCTGGCCCGACCTGATCCGGATCCTGGACACCCGTTCCGACACCGACTTGGCCGCCTGGAGTGCCGTCTGGGTCGAAGAGGCTGGGCGGCCGCTGGTCGAGGTGCTGGTTGAGGTGGCGGAAGGACAGGGGGACCGGGGCACGACCCTGACGGTCTCGCAGCGTGATCCGGACGGCCGAGGTCGCTTGTGGCCGCAACAGCTCGAACTGCTTCTCTCATACGACGACGAGGATGTGCGCATCCCCGTGGCCCTGACGACGGCTTCGGTGACCCTGGACGATGGCGCCATCCGCGGCCGTCCGCGCTTTCTGGTTCCAAATGCTGCCGGCATCGAGTACGGCCGTTTTCGGCTTGATAGCCACAGCCGGGACGGGCTACTGGCCGGGCTGCCCAGCCTGGGCGATCCGCTCATTCGGGGAGTCGGGTGGGCCACGCTCTGGGAAGACGTGCTCGACGGCGACATTGCGCCCGAGGTCTGGCTCGAGCGGCTGCTGGTCGGTCTCGCAGCCGAGACGGTCGAGCAGAACGCCCAGCGGCTGTTGCAGTATGTGCGCACCACCTTTTGGAGGCTGCTGTCGGACGACGCGCGGAGTGCCGTATCGGAAGAGGTGGAACGAGCCTTGTGGACGGGGATGGTCAACAGCCCGGGGACGCTGAAGGCCACCTATTTCCAGGCCTGGCGCCTCGTGGTCTTCTCCGACTCGGGGGTCCAGCGGATGCGGCGAATCTGGTCCGGCGACGAGCGGATACCGGGCCTGCGTCTCGCGGAAACCGATTTTATCGCGCTCGCCGAGGGACTGGCGGTGCGTGGGGTCGCCGACGGACAGGATATTCTCGACCAGCAGTCCGCTCGGATCGAGAACCCCGACCGGTTGGCCCGCTTCGAGTTCGTCCGCCCGTCACTGTCTGAAGCGCCACTCACGCGGGAACTCTTCTTCCAACAGCTGGCCGAGCCTGGCGGCCGTGAGCGCGAGCCCTGGGTCATCGCCGCCCTGGGGCACTTGCACCACCCATTGCGCGCGGCGCACGCCCGCCGGTTCATCGGCCCAAGCCTGGAGATGGTCGAAGAGATTCAGCGCACGGGCGATATCTTTTTTCCGTCGAACTGGCTCGACGCTACTCTCGGTGGGCACAATTCTTCCGAGGCGGCCGATATCGTCCGTCGTTTCCTCGACGGACTCGCCCCTGACTTTCCGCATCGCCTGCGGGCGAAGATTCTGCAATCGGCGGATCTGCTGCTTCAGACCCGCTGACCGGGTCCGGGGGCGTCGAGAGCCGACCACTCGCGGTTTTCGTGCGGCGTGTCGCGTCACATCCCTACGATACAATACGGCGTTTGGTCGTTGCCCGGAACACCAGGGGCCGTGGAAGGAGCACAAGAATGCGTAGCTGGTTGCCGTTCGTCCTGCTGACCGTGTTGAGCTGGGGCACCTATATTCCGACACTACACAAAGGCCAGATGGCGCTGGGTGGTAGCGGGCTGCATGCCTTTCTGATGGTGGGAGTGGCCTATCTGGGGGTCGCGATTTTGATTCCAGGCGCGATGATCGCGAGAGCCGGGACGTGGAATCTCTTCACGTCTGGCGGGATGACCTTCACGATCGCGGCCGGTGTGCTGGGCGCGTTGGGCGCGCTGGGCATCGTCCTCGCGTTGGTGAACGGCGGGCGACCCACCGTGGTGCCACCTCTGGTATTCGCCGGCGCGCCGGTGGTCAGTACCTTTGTGGCCATGCTTTACAACCCCCCGCAAGACAGCCCGTCGCCGGTGTTTTATCTCGGCATTCTGATGGCGGCGGCCGGGGCGGGTCTCGTGCTGGCCAATCGGCCGACCTAGGTTTCCCGCTGATCCGTCCGCCTGACGGCGTTGCTTCGGCTTCATTAGACGGGGCTCCGCCCCGAACCCCACGCGGGCGACTCGTCAGAAAACCGCCCCGTCGTTTTTCAGCATCCTGCTTGGGTTTCCGAGCGAGGCGTCCGTAGCTACCGGCCTGGCCGTCCGCGGTGGAGCGGCGTTCGGGGCGCAACGATCACCGAGAATGTAAGACAATAGCCGGGGTTTCGGTGAGAGCGGTCGGAGCATCGCGCCGCCGATTGTCGAACATCAGGTTGCCGACCCGATGGTCGGTTTGAGCAAGATATCGTCAATGCAAGGGGGAGAATGTGCGTCTACTGCGAGGTGACAAGTTAGTGAGGGTGGCTGGTGCGCTGGCCGTGGCGACGGTCGTCGCAGTCGGGGCGGTGGGATGCGGCGGGGGCGACGCCGAGTCGGGCGATGCCGGGTCGGTCGAGATGGCCGAGGCGCCCGCGGCCGAGCCGCGTGTGTTCTTTGCGGCGCCGAGGGACCAGACCGACCACGCGACCGAGATTCCGCTCGGGTTCACGTTTGGGACCGAGAACTACGAGATCAGCCCGGTGCCGGGAGAAGCCGGCACGCCGCGCGCGGACATGGGTCACTACCATCTGGGCGTGAACGCCGAATGCCTTCCGGTCGGTGAGATTATCCCCGCCGCCGACCCCTGGGTCCACTTTGGTGACGGCTCCGATGGGATGGAGATGACGCTCGAAGGCGGTGAGTATCGTTTCAGCGTCCAGATTGGCGACGACGAGCATCGCACTCTCGAGGGGCTCTGCGAGACTATCACCGTGCGGATGGAAGACGGGATTTAGTGCTGAGACGGGGCTGCGCCCCGAACCCCATTGAGCGCCATCATCCTCGACGTGCGGTACGCGGTTCGTCGGCTGCGGCGGAGCCCCCGGCTCTGCCGCGGCACCCGTCGTGACGCTGGCGCTTGGGCTGGGCGCCGCCATGCTTCTCTTCGCCGTCGTCCAGTGCGGTGGTGTACGCCAGCGAACGGAGTCTTCATCGTTGCCGTCGGGTCACGGGCGAGCGAATTCCAGCGCACGACCGCCGGTGCCAGGGAAGAACGCACCATCCTGGTATCGCAATTCGCCATTGACCCAGGTCATGCGGACCCGGGAGCGCAGCGCGATGTCGGTGAACGGGCTCCAGTTGCATTTCGAGTAGATGGGGTCCGGCGGGGTTGGCATCGTGGGATCGACCAGCGCGAGGTCGGCCCAATAGCCCTCGCGAATGAAACCGCGCTCGGTCACGCCGAACAGCCGAGCCGGCGCGTGCGCAGTTTTCTCCGCCACCGTCTCCACGGTGAATCGACCGGCGCGCACATGCTCGAACAGAGTCGGCATCGCATGTTGCACCAGCGGTAGGCCGGCGGGCGTCTCCCCGTAGGGCCTGGCCTTCTCGGCGATGGTGTGTGGGGCGTGGTCGGTCGCGATGACATCGATCCGCCCGTCATTGACGGCGGCCCAGAGCGCCCGCTGATCGGCGGCCGACTTGATGGCCGGGTTGCACAAGATGGCGGCGCCCTTGGCCGCGTACGACCCGTCGTTGAAGAACAGGTGGTGAACGCAGGCTTCCGCGGTGATCCGCTTGTCAGCCAGGTCGCCGGGTTGGAACAGCGCCAGCTCTCGTGCGGTCGTGATGTGCAGCACGTGGAGGCGCGCGCCGTGACGCGTGGCCAACTCCACGGCGAGACTCGACGAGCGGTAGCAGGCCTCCTCGGACCGGATGCGCGGGTGCTCAGTGAAAGGAATGTCGTCGCCATACCTCGCTCTCGCGGCTGCCTCATTGGCGATGATGGTTGGGGTGTGTTCGCAGTGCGTCGCAATGACCAACGGCGAGCCGGCAAAGATGCCATCGAGGGTGCGCTCGTCGTCGACCAGCATGTCGCCGGTGCTCGACCCCATGAACACTTTGACACCGCACGCCAGCCGCTGGTCGACCGCTTTAATCGCTTCGAGGTTGTCGTTGGTGGCGCCGAAGTAGAACCCGTAGTTCGCCATTGACCGAGCCGCGGCTCGGGCGTGCTTGTCGGCCAGTGCCTCGGCGGTGACCGTTTGCGGCTTGGTGTTCGGCATCTCCATATAGCTGGTGATACCGCCGGCCACGGCCGCGCGTGATTCGGTCTCGATGGTCGCCTTGTGTTCGAATCCCGGCTCCCGGAAATGCACCTGGTCGTCGATCATCCCGGGCAGCAGGTAGGCCCCGTTTGCCTCGACCACGGTCGCGCTGTCCGGCGATGGCGTGTTCACCCCGACGATGCGACCGCCGTCGACGACGAGGTCGCCTTCGGTGATGGTGCCCTCGTTCACGATCCGCGCGTTGACGATGCGATAGGCCACGGCCTTAGCTTGATATGGAATAACGTCTTGTCAACCCCGGGGGATTCGCAGACATCCTGCGAGTCCCACCGTGTCGCAGCGGTCGGGCGGCCGTCTACTCGGCGCGGAGCGCGGTCATCAGGTCGGTGCGAACCGCCAGACGCGCGGGAATCGGGCTGGCCAGCCCGCCCACACACAGGCGTGCGGTCGCCGCCGCCAAGAGCGCCAGCGGGTCGTTCGGTGGGACGTCACGGAGCAGACCGCTCACGAACCGGCTCAACAGGAATGAGGCGGTGAGACCCAAGGGTGAACAGTACGTGGTCGTTGAAGAGCGGCGTCGATTTGGGCCCGGGGCCATGGGCCGCCGTTGCGGAGGACGTTGCGTAGGGCAGCAGGGCGGCGACGGTGACGAGTATCAGGCACCGGCCCATGGCGCGGCTGTCCCGTCTATTCGGACAGCAGTTGTCGAATCTGGCTTTCGATGGAATCGAAGTCGACCAAGCCGACATGTTCGGACGCGATGCGACCGTCGCGGTCAATTAACCACGTCTTGGGAAGGACATAGGTCTCACCGAACGGCGCCACTCGCTCCGGGGTGTCGGCCAGGGCGATCCGGTAGTTCAACGGCTGACGTTCGAGGAATGGGCGCACGATGTCCCAGCCAGGTTCATCGAGAGACACGCCGAGTACGGCAAAACCGTCGTCCCCGAAGGTGTCCTCGAATTCCTCCAACCACGGCATCTCGACCTTGCACGGTCCACACCAGGTGGCCCAGAAGTTCAGCAGCAGGACCCGTCCGGCGTAATCGGCGAGCATGGCGTTGCCGCCGTCGGCGTCAGGCAGCGTGAAGTGCGGCGCGTCCGGTCGCTCGTCGATCGCGGTCAGACCCGGTGTGGGCGGACGCCGAGTTGGTGGTGGGGCGCCCGCGGCCGCACCGCCGGTGGTACCGGGTGGTGGTGCCTCCGTCGCCCCTGCCATCACGTCGGCCGGGTCGGGATCATCCCCGGTCCAGGGGCCGAGCGTCACGACCATCGCGCCGCCCCAGACGACGACGGCCGCGCTGACCAACCACAGACCGATCGGCTTCCTGCCACGTTGCTGCGCCCGATGGGCCTTCAACTGCGCCAGCCCCTCATCGACATCCGGCTGCTTCTGTGGTTCCGGTTCCAGTGTCGCCATTCTGTCGTCCACCCAGCGTTCCAGTTCCGGGTCATCGTGTGTCGCCATAGCGTGAGATGTACTCCTTCCGGAACCCCTCCCGCGCGCGGCGCAGCAGGGTGCCGACGGACGAGGGCGCGACACCCGCGGCGTCCGCTAGTTCATCGTAGCTGAGACCTTGGCCCCGAAGCACCAGCAGCATGGCCCGCTCTCGGCGCAATGAGAGCAGCGTCAGCCGGACCCGGCCGCGTTCTTGGTCCGCCGGTGCCGCCTCTTCAGGGCTTGACCCGCCGTCGGCGAGCCGGAGCAATGGTTCGTATCGCTCGCGGCGAGTCACCCGCCGCAACTCGTCGAGCCCTTGATGCACTGCCGTGCGGTACGATCAGCCCGGGGTCTGGCTTCCTTGCGCCTTTGGTTCCCGCCAGAGCCGCACGAACACGTCCACCGCCAACTCTTCGGCCCGGGCCGGGTCGTTGACGACCCACGCGATGACTCGGGTGATACGAGCGTAGTGCGCCCGGAACGTCGCATCGAGATCGAACGGTCCCTCGGTCGTCGGAGTGTCCTCCGTCGCGTTGGCCGTCTTGCTCAGCATGCTCACATCTTCATAACGCTTCCCGTCGGCGAATTGTGACAGGTACCGGCGTGAGGAGGGCTGACGGATTGACATTCGACCTGTGTGAGCGCATTGCTGGGTCGAGCTGCTCCCCGAGGAGAACACGGTCGCATGGTGCCATGGCCATGACCGGTGGGCCACCGGGCACTGCCCGTCGTCCTCACTATCCAGTGTTGGCGGGTGAGCGTGCGCGGTCAGGTGCCGGTAACGTTGGCTCGATACGGCGTGTTCGGCTGGTCAGTCGCGCGGGACGCGGCGACGAGGTGTTCGAGCCCGTCGAGGGCGAAGCACGATACGACCCTGGCATCGGGCACCCGGCCAGCCGGCGTCTCGGTCCGGATCGCGTCGAGGAGACGGGGCTGCAGGAAGACCTGACTCAACGGGTCAAGACTGGCGTCAGGCCGTTCGGCCGGCCGGGCGCCGAGGCACACCGTGAACATCGAGACCGTGTGGGAGAGCATCCGCGCGCTGGCCAGCAGGCTCAGCCGAAACCAACGGTCATCCGGGATCGACTCGAATGGAACCAGCATTAGCAGGTCGGTAAAGCCCCCATCGATACACGCGTTGCCCGCATCGATACAGGAGCCGCGCCCCTTGTTCCATGGGGCGTAGGGCATGAACCCCAGCTGCAGGAATCGCGCGAAGAGACGACACCACAGCGCGATGGTCTCTTCGCCCTCGGTGGCGGCCACCCGGAGCTGCGGGTTGGTTACGGCCAACCGCCGCAAGTCGTCCACCCTGATGGGCGCCGTCGGGTAATACCAGATCGACACGCCGCACCCGGCCAGCGCGCGACTCTCGACCCGTTCAAACGCTTGCGGGGTCAGGTGGCGATCCAACGCGTCGACATAGTTGGTGGTGACCTCAATTGGGCACCGATGGACGAAGAGCGGCACGGGCGCGTGAGCCAGTTCGCCGTAGACCTCCAGGTGGCGTTCGTGCACCGCTGCCGCCATACGCTGTTCGCGAAGACACTCGTCGAGCGGCACCGCGCCGGGTGGCACGTTGATCACCAGTGGAAAGTGGAGGCCCAGCGGCAGGTCACTGCCCCGGAATGGCGCGGTCATCATCCACCGCAGGTACTCGTCGAAGTCCGGCATCAACGGTTCGGTGCCCTTGAGCGCGATGACGTCACCGGCCCACAACTCTTCGGGCCCCTTCGCGTCCGGAACCGAGCAGCAGAGACTGCGGAAGTGACCGGGCAGGCGGTAGAACTGCCCCGTGACCCCCTCGGACGCGTTCGGAGCCACCGGCACCCCGCGCCGGAGCCCGGCCATGATCGCCTGGATATGCGCGCAGAGCGGTTCGAGCGCCGCAATCAGTCTCGGCCGTTCATGCTCGGCGTCGAAGACCATGTCTGAGGCCACGTGCGCGAAGCCGGCCTGTTCGGCGTGTCGAGTCAGCGGGTCGACGGTCATAGCAGCATCTCCAGGACCATGCCGACAAGCGGTCCGCCGACGCAGATAACGAGCAGGCCCACCGCGACGATCGCGGTGGCGCCCGTCGACAGCCGGGTCAGGGCCTTGAGGGCGATACTCAGCACGCTGGCCAGCCAGATGAGCGAGTAGATGGAGAGGAGCCGACCCGTCGACGGCAAGGGATCAGACAACAGCGTGTCGCGAAAAGCGTTCACGGCGGACAGCAACTCTGCCGTCGGCACGTCCAGGTTCAGTCGTATGCCTTGGGGTTCCCATTGCCAGGCGATGACCAGCAAGAGCAGGCCGCAGGGCACCTGGGTGTAGAAGCTCAGCGCGGTGAATTCCGTGAGTCGATCCGGCGGCCCTGGGTTCTTGACCATTACGTTCAACGCCAGCATGGCCAAGACCAGGAGCCCGAAGAAGACGGGGTAGCTCAAGGCGGTCACCGCCGCGACGAGATACGTGGGAAGGAGTCCGGTCGCCGGCAGTCGCCCCTCCAGAGCGGCCTCCACAAGCGGGCGCGTCTTGGCGGTGAGCACGAGCGCGGCCAGGCCCTGCAAGGCGGCGCACAATACTGGCGCAGCGAGCGCCGTGACCCAGTCGACCGGGCGAACGAGGAGGTGATCGAAGAAGCGTAGCGGGCTGGACAAGAGTTGCAGCATGGCGATGGCTGCTCAGTCGACGAGGTCGACGGTGTCCGCGCGCGTGACCCAGCGCGTCGTGATGACCACGATCGCGACGTAGACCAGGCAGAACGCGACGGAGACCACCGTGCGGCCCCAGGGGGCGTTCCAGAGCGCGATCAGCGCGTCCCGTCTCTCCGTTCCGTCTCCGGCAACGGTCATGAACAGCAGTAGCGGCGCCGCGAAGGCGAGCAACGGCCCGATGTGTCCCACCCGCCACGAAAACCGCCATTTCGCGGCGATGGCGAGTCCTCCGAACGTCAAGAGCAACGTGAGTAGGACGATCCAGGTGCCGACGGGTCGCCAGAACTCTCTGGCAAAGAGGGTTGTGGATAGGGTCCAGAGGAGGACGGTCAGGCCTGCACTCGCTACGAACTTGCTTCCCGCCAGGGCCCGGTCGTCGGTGGGCAATGTTCGAAGCCAGGCGAACGTGCCCTTCGAGCGCTCGCGAGTGATCAGCCATTCGCTCCATAGCAAGGCGAGGAGAAAATTGATGTTGAAGACCAGCGCCACCTGCGGACCGACCCCCTGGGGGATGAAGACGACGAGGGTCGCAATAGCAATGAGGGTTCCTACTATCACGACAGCTGCCGCCCGCCCATGAAGACGTGCGTCTTTGGCTAGAAACGTGCGCACCTGTCTAGTCCACATGGCTATGTTCCGTTCCGTGATAAATCGCCCCCAACAGGCTGTCGGGCTGTGCCTTGACGTGGTCTGACCTGAGCGTGAGATCGCGGTCGAGTCGGCTGTCGCCTCGAACCGCCAACCAGTGGGTGTTGCGCCGGGTCCACTGCAGCACCAGGTCTGACGAGGGGGCGACCGCGCCCGCCGCGATGGAGCAATACACAACGGTTCGTTTCAGGTCGTCGGACGTCTTCTCGAGCGCGAGACGTCCCTGTCGCAGGATGCAGACGTCCGTCGCGGTCTGCTCGATGTCCTCGAAGATGTGGGAAGACAGCACGACGCAGAGGGCCGGGTGTTCCTTCACGAGTTCGTTGACGGTGTCCTGGAGATCAGCCCTGGCGGTCGGGTCCAGACCGGCGGTTGGTTCGTCGAGAATCAGCAGATCGGCCCGATGCGCAAGCGCGGCGACCAGACCCAGCTTGACCTTGGTGCCCTTAGAGAGACGTCCGACTCGCTGAGATGGCGGCAGCTTGAATCGACCGACCAATGTATGTGCGAGAGTCGCGTCCCATCGGCCGTAGAGACGGCTCGCCAACTCCAAGGTCTCGCGAACCGTGAGCTCGTCGTAGAACGAGGGCCGTTCGCGAATGTAGCTGAAGCGCCGCTTCCACTCGGGGTCGCCCCAGCGGATGACTGATCCCCGATTTCGCACCGCACCGCTGGTCGGTTTGAGTTGCAGCGTGATCAGGTTCAACAGCGTGGTTTTCCCGGCGCCGTTTGGTCCCAACACGCCGTAGACGTGCCCGGCCTGAAACGACATCGAGAGTGGCCCGAGTTCGAACGCCGGAAACACACGACACAGGCCATCCAGCTCGAGAAACGGATCCGCAGTCATCGCCCGTCACGTTTCACGCGAGGCCTCTCGCAACCCGTCCGGTGACGTCGGCTTCGATCAGGGCGGCTACGGTCAGCAGAGCCACCGCTGCCCCTAGGGCGACCAGTGGAGTCTTGAGCCGCACCGGCTCGTTGGCCGCCAGGCAGCGGAGCACCATTCCGCCGAGGTGCTCCGCTACGCTGACGACGAGGACCAATGCGAAGAACTCGATGAGCACGTACCGAAACACGAGCGGTATGACCGCCGGTTCCACGTGACCCAGCGTCAATAGTCCATATCCCAGACCAAACGCGTTCCACAGCAGCGTGAGCGCACTGAGGCCACCCAGGGTGCAAACGCCAGCCAGCATGCCGCCGGCCACACTGAGGTTGACTCGTAGGATGTGACCGGCGTGTTCGAGCAGGGTCCGTTCGGTTGCGTGCCCGGTCGATGTCCCTGGGCCAGTGGAAGGACGGTGTCGTTCGCCGGCGAAGGCGAGGCAGCCGATGGCCACGCCGACGAGGACGAGAATGGCGTTCAATACCACAAGTGCTGACAGCGATCGGAACCATCTCGAGAGCCTCCGCATGTCATGTCACGTCAATGAGAGTTCAGCCCGCGTGGCTGCGTCAGGCCACTCCGGTGATCCCGCAGGCCATACCGCCAACGGGTCCGAAGAATGCGCATCCGATGGCACTGGCGGCGCCGAACATCGCCGCCTCCTCGCCCTCCATACCCCAGAAGTACGCCCACTGGGGCCCGGCCGGCTGCGCCTCTACCTGCAACGTGTGCGCCGACTCCGTCTCCGCCGTGCCCGGGACGACGCCTGTCTGCATGGATCCCATGAACAGCGGGATTGCCGTGAGGGTTGCCGCCGCCAGTACCTTGCGTTGTGTCATGTTTCCTCCCGTGCGGTGCGCGACGTCATGCCGCGCCATCTGGACCGTCCACCGTTCAACGACCCGGTGACACCTGACACTTCAAGCGCCGTGCCAGTCGCGCGTGAGACAGGAAACCCCGTTGAAACATGGCCACGGGCGCGCGGACGGGTAACCGCTACTCGTGACCACGGCCAGAGTTGGACAACTGGTGGTGGGCACCGAGGGGGCTACGGTCTTGTAAATGGCCTGACGAGTACGTCTTGCGGAAGGCAACCATCGGTTGCGCGGCGCAGTACATGGTTGACGTATGTCGACCCGGAGGGAGCAGACGGGCACCAGCTACCAGATAGCCTGGGAGCCGCTTCGTTTACTGTCAACCCGCCGGGCACAGCGCTCCCCAAGGGCACTCAGGCCTGGTGATATGCTCAACGGCAGTGCCCGTGCGTCACCCGTGAGCGGGCGAGGAGGGACCGTGACCGACGACATCAGCACGCTCGGCAAATCACTGGACGATTGGCGGGCCCTGGTGCCGGACGGGTCGTTCGACGTGTTGTTCAAACACGCGACGGAGGCGCCCGGGTCGAGTCCTCTTGATCAGGAGAAGCGCGTCGGGACGTTCGTCTGCGCGGCGTGCCACCTGCCGCTGTTCGAGTCGTCCGGCAAGTACGACAGCGGGACCGGCTGGCCCAGTTTTTTTTCCCCCATCGAGGGTCGCCTCGGCTTCCAGCGAGACTTCAAGATGATTCTGCCGCGGACGGAATATCACTGCGCTCGCTGCAGCGGTCACCAGGGTCACGTCTTCAAAGACGGCCCGCCGCCCACCGGTGAGCGGTACTGCAACAATGGCGTGGCGCTCTGTTTCGTGCCCGAAGGAGAGCCGCTGCCGGCGCTGCGGGACTGAGGCGGTACGCACTATGGGCTTGAGACGAATTCGGCGCCGCGATAAGATGGTGTCTTGGTTCGGTTCCGGTTTCCGATGCATTCCATGAGTTTTCGCCCTGTCGTGGTCGTGGTTAGCCGCGTCGGCGTGGTCATTACGCCGACAGCCAGCGGATGATGTACCCGACAGCGTGAACGAATCAGGGGCCATCATCCGCAGCAGGGTGGTGGCCTTTTTTCGTGAGTCTCGGTGCCGCACCGCGAATTGGACCATCCTGTCGCGGCCAGACGGGATGAAGCGCCGGTGACGGTAGCCAGGCGTTCACGACGGGCTGTGAGCAAGGACACGACATGAGCGAGATACCAGGCAAGACTCGGAGCAGCGCGATCACGGATGGCCCCTCGCGGGCGCCGGCACGGTCGATGCTGAAGGCCGTGGGCTTCGACGATGAGGCGTTGCGGCGGCCGATCATCGGCGTGGCCAATACCTGGACCGAGATCGGGCCGTGCAACTACCACCTCCGCGACCTTGCCAAAGAGGTCAAGGCTGGTATTCACGCTGCTGGCGGGACCCCCATGGAGTTCAACACCGTCTCGATTTCAGACGGCATCACCATGGGGACCGAGGGGATGAAGACGTCGCTCATCAGCCGAGAGGTCATCGCCGACTCGATCGAGCTGGTCGCGCGTGGCAACCTCTTCGATGGCATCGTCATCTTGGTCGGCTGCGACAAGACCATACCGGGCGGGGTGATGGCGCTGGTCCGGTTGAACATCCCGGGCCTGGTGCTCTACGGCGGCTCGATTGCGCCGGGTCAGTGGAACGGGAAGGATGTCACGATTCAGGATGTCTTCGAGGCGGTCGGTACCCACGCCGCCCACCAGATGACCGACGAGCAGTTGTGCGCGCTCGAGGACGTCGCCTGCCCGGGTCCCGGCGCCTGCGGTGGGCAGTTCACGGCCAATACGATGTCCACCGTCTGCGAACTCCTCGGGGTGTCGCCGATGGCCGCCAACGGGGTGCCGGCGATGGCCGCGGAAAAGCCCAACGTGGCGAAGCAGGCGGGGGAACTGCTGCTCGACCTCGTGCGACGAGATGTGCGTCCCCGTCAGATCGTCACCAAGCAGGCGATCGAGAACGCCATCGCGGCGGTCGCGTCCACCGGAGGTTCGACTAACGCGGTGCTGCACCTGTTGGCGATTGCGCACGAGGCGGACATCGACCTGCAGCTCGAAGACTTCGACCGGGTCAGCGAGCGGACGCCGTTGCTGGCCGACCTCAAGCCGGGCGGTCAGTTCGTGGCGACCGACCTCTATCGTGCGGGTGGACTCGAACTGGTGGTGAAACGACTGAAGGAGGCGGGGCTCCTGCACACCGAAGCGATGACCGTGACCGGTCAGACCATTGGCGAGGTCGCCGACACCGCCCAGGAAACGGCCGGGCAGCAGGTGGTGCGACCGGTGTCGGACCCGATAACGCCTACTGGGGGCTTGGTGATCCTGCGCGGCAACCTGGCGCCCGACGGCTGCGTGGTGAAAGTGGCCGGGCACGCGTTGGCCGAGCATCGAGGCCCCGCGCGGGTGTTTGACAGCGAAGAGGCCACGTTCGAGGCGGTCGAGGCGGGTCGTATCCAGGCCGGTGACGTGGTGGTGATTCGGTACGAGGGGCCGCAGGGTGGTCCGGGTATGCGAGAGATGCTGGCGGTGACGGCAGCCATCGTCGGCGCCGGCCTTGGCGAGTCGGTCGCGCTGCTGACCGACGGGCGCTTTTCGGGCGCGACCCGCGGCATGATGGCGGGACACGTGGCGCCGGAGGCGGCCCGGGGCGGCCCGATCGCAATCGTTCGCGACGGCGACATGATTCTGTTCGATGAGAAGAACCGGGTGCTGCAGCTCGACGTCAGTGACGACGAGATTGCGGCACGCCTGGCTGAGTGGCGGGCGCCGGAGCCGAGGTTCAAGCGTGGCGTCATGGCCAAGTACGCGCGGCTGGTCTCCTCGGCGGCGCAGGGCGCGGTGACCACGGTGTGATGCGGCGTTGGTCGAGCCGTCAAGAAATCAGGAAGCCTCATGGCTGACATCAAAACCGGCGCACAGATTTTGTGGGAGTCCCTCGTGCGCGAGGGCGTCTCAACGGTGTTCGGGTATCCGGGAGGAGCGATTCTGCCGGCCTATGACGCCATGCTCGATTACCCGATTCGCCACATCCTGGTCCGGCATGAACAGGGGGCCACCCACATGGCCGACGGGTTCGCGCGGGCCAGCGGTGAGGTCGGTGTTGCCGTCGCCACCTCGGGCCCGGGGGCGACAAATATGGTGACCGGCATCGCGACGGCGATGCTCGATTCCTCACCAATGGTCTGCATTACGGGTCAGGTCGGCAGCAAGTTGATCGGGTCCGACGCGTTTCAGGAGACCGACGTGACCGGGGTGACCCTGCCCGTCACCAAGCACAACTATCTCGTGACCGAGGCCTCCGATGTCGCGGCGACCATCCATGAGGCGTTTTATGTCGCCAAGTCGGGTCGCCCGGGGCCGGTGCTGGTAGACATCACGAAGGACGCCCAGCAGTCGTCGGCCGAGTTTGTCTGGGACGACGGCCCGGTGCAGATGCCCGGGTATCGGCCCGAGCTACGGGCGTCCGATGCGGAGTATGACCAGGCCATCGCGCTCATCAACGGCGCGAAGCGACCGGTCATTTTCGCCGGGCACGGCATTCTGCTCTCCGGCGCCATGGATCTGGTTCGCGAATTTGCGGAGCGTGCGGACATGCCGATCGCGATGACGTTGTTGGGCATTGGGTCGGTGCCGGCGTCCCACCCGCTGAATCTGGGGATGATGGGGATGCACGGTGAAGCCTGGGTGAACCAGGCTATTCAGGAGGCGGACCTGTTGCTGGCGTTCGGCATGCGGTTCGACGACCGGGTGACCGGCAACCTCAAGACGTATGCGCCGAACGCGCGAAAGGTCCACATCGATATTGACCCCGCCGAGTTCAACAAGAACGTCCTGGTGGACGTGACATTGGCCGGCGATCTGTCGAGTGTGTTGACCGACCTGCTCCCGCGGGTGGAGCGCGGGGACCGCACCGAGTGGATGGCCGCCATCGGGGAGATGAAGGGCGACTCGGCGGTGCGCGATGTCCAGAACATGCCGGATAGCGGGCACCTCTACGCCGCGCATGTCATCAACGATATCTGGCGGTTGACCGACGGGAAGGCCATTGTGGTCACCGATGTCGGACAGCATCAGATGTGGGAGGCGCAGTACTACCACCACCAGGAGCCTCGGACACTGATTACGTCGGGTGGCCTGGGGACGATGGGATTCGCACTCCCGGCGGCGCTCGGCGCGAAAGTGGCCAAACCGGACGCTGAGGTGTGGGTCATCGTCGGCGACGGCGGGTTCCAGATGACCATGTGCGAACTGGCGACGCTGGCTCAAGAGAAGATCAAAGTCAACGTGGCCATCATCAACAATGGCTACCTGGGCATGGTGCGTCAGTGGCAAGAGTTCTTCTACGAGCGTCGCTACGCGGCGACGCCGCTGTTGAGCCCGGACTTCGAGAAGCTCACTGACGCCTTCGGTCTGCGGAGCGCGACTGTGTCACGGCGCCAGGATGTAGAGCCGGCTATTGCCATGGCTCAGGCCGAGGAAGGTACGGTCGTCATCAATTTCAAGGTCGAGCAGGAAGACACCGTGTATCCCATGGTGCCCGCCGGCGCCGACCTCCACGCGATGATCCGGCGACCCAGCCCGAGTCCCATCGTGGAGACTGCCGATGACTAGACATACCTTTGTCGTGCACGTCGAAGACAAGCCAGGGGTGCTGAATCGGGTGGCCTCGCTGTTTCGCCGCCGGGCCTTCAACATCGAATCGCTGACGGTGGGACACAC
>JAPYUM010000011.1:59985-75505 GCA_029940535.1 Vicinamibacterales bacterium | reverse complement strand
ACGTGTCACAGGTACGCCCTTTGGCGACTGGTTGAAGCAGACGATCACCCGTTTCCGGGCGTTCCGGACGCCCTCCAAGAAATACCGTGGCATGAGCCTGCGATCGGCCCATCAGATTCGTCGAGAGGGATTCCTCGACGAGCTGCCCGGTTCCCGACTCTCCACGGAATTTGCGAGTCGGCCGGTGCGATACAAGCACCATGAGCACTACGTCAATCTGGCGCGCTACCTGGAGAGTTCGAAGACCTTTCGCCCGTACTTCACGCACCCGGTGCTTCTGGAAGAGCACGAACATTCCGTGGAGGGCGTCTACAAAGGACTGTCCATTACCATCAGTGGAGCGCAGCTCGAGTGCTGGCGGCCCCGGGAGTTTGTTGCGACCAAGTCGGTCCCGATCTTCAGCCGCGATGTCGTGCCGGTCACACGTGTCCCACTCGTGTCACGACACGATCTGGAAAAGGTGCCATGGGTGACCAAGATGAAACGCGGTCAGTCACGATACAAACGGTCCCGAGGGTTTCTCGTGGAGAACCGGCGGTCTGGGCGCATATACCGGGTGGCCCTCGAGCGGCGCGCCCACGGCAGCAAGACGCCAGAATATTTCGTCGTTATCACCTATGTCGGTCGAGCCCGCGGTCGACCGCGCTTCGACTCTGCTCCCATCGTGAAGGACCTCGCGCTGCTCCATCGGTTCCTGCTGCGCGACCCCCTCCTCAAGCCGCACGAACCCACGTAACCGCCCGCCCTCCGGTGACCGTCGGAATCCCGTCATCCCCGGCCCGCGGACGGAGGCGTCCGCAATGACGTGATCGTGTAGTGTTCATACGGTACACATGCACGAGACACAGTGACTCGTAATGGGCCATTATTGAGCACGTGCCACGCGCTGGTCCGCCTCCGAAACGTTGGAGCCCAAGCCCGTTCAGGCCCCGTTGTAGAGGTCCAAAACAGCTCCCAAGCCACCGATCGTGGTTGCGCGCTGGGTGCTGGCGCAGGACTTGCATTTTCTTCTCACGAGGACTCGGCGGATCGGCGCGAACCGTCCTGACAGAGAGGGATGTTGGGTGACACTCAGCCAGCGACGGACATCGACTCGGTTTCTTTTGCGGATTTCGGTGGCCTCCCTGGCACATGTGACGGTGCCACCGGAAAGCTCGGATTCGGCGGAGGGCATTGTCAACACGTTGGTGCTCAAGAACGTCACCGTCGATGTTGATCCTGGGGATTACCTCTCAGGAATAACTCGACCATTCTGACCACCGATGCATCCCGTCCAGCTACGTTGTTCGCCAGATCACTTCGCACCACCGATCAGCGTCGGCCCCGGAGCGACGCCGTCCGTCGTGAGTTGTTTGTACTCACGTCCGATGATGAAGGCGAGGACCAGCCACACCGCGACGATGACGATATTGACGACCGCGAAGCCACTGCCTCCCAGCGCGAGGTAGGTGGTGCCGACGAACACCAGGGCCGCCGATAACACGTCGCCGATCCGAACGAAGAATGAGTCGATCGCTTGTTTGGCGCTGTACTTCTGCTCGCGCGTGCACGGGAGAAACAGCATGTTCCGGACCGTGTTGTTGAGTGAATAGTCTGTCGCGTTCTCGGCCGTCTTGGCCCAGCGGACGGCCGCGAGCACCGGAAAGAACGCCAATACGTTGTAGGCGCCCATGGCGATACAGGGAAGCGCCATGACTCCGAAGCGCACGCCGAAGTACTTGATGATGCGCGACACCAGGAACAGTTGAATCAGGAGTCCGACGACGTTGACGACGCTGAAGAACTGCGAATAGAACCGTCCGATGTACTCTTCGACCGTCAGACCATCGGCCGTGCCGGCCGCCACCGCCTCGCGCGCCACGTCTTCGATGACGCTGCCGAGAATGTATTCGCCGGTGGTGTTCACCCAGTTCAGGCACATGAGCATGAGGCCGAGCAAGAGCAGGTAGGGAGTGGCGAAGACCATACCAAACGCCCCTTTGGAGGCCTTCTTCTCCTTCTCGACCTCGCCCGACGGCGAAGGGCTGTCGGGCGACTGCACGCCAGTGCGCGCGGTCTCGCGTGTATCGACGTAGTTGGTGAGTGCCGCCTGCGCGACGAGGAGTCCGGCTCCGACGAGCAAGAGTTGGTCAAGCCCGATCGGCGCAATCAGCCAGCCCGCGACGACGGCCCCGAGTACAGCCCCCAGCGAGGCGCCGAACCCGACAATGGCAAACAACCGTTCCCCCTCGTCCTTTGTATACAGGTCGTTCGCGAACCCCCAGAATTGGGCCACGATCATCATGTTGAAGACGCCGATCCAGATGAAATAGACCATCCCGATCTGCACGTCGAGTTGCACCAGCGCGTAGAAGGCGACCAGGCAGACTGCGAAGATGGCCGTTACGACGTTGATCAACCGGCGGCGGGTGACGCGCGCGGCCAGACGCCCGTAGAGCGGCACAACCACGGCCAACACGACGACCATGCCGGCTGACATATAGCTCTTGAGTTCAGCGGAGCCCTGTCCGAGGATGAGCGCTTCACGGACCGGTTTGAGCACGTAGTACGCGGTCAGGAGCAAGAAGATATTGAGCGCCAGGAGCACGGCGGTGATGCCTTCGCCGGGCCGCACGTCGGCAAACAAGCGAAGAAACCGATCAAGTGAGCTGGCAGACGATCTGTCTTGGGGAACCATGTCTGGATAACTCAACTGTTAGAGTCGTCGACGTGCCGACGCCGTATTGTCACCGAGTGACATGGTGACACTATACGATGGGCTCTGTCTGCGACGGAGGAGGGACACCAGCGATGCAGCGATTTCCGCGACTTGACAACCGGGCGCTCCCGGAGACAGGCGACGCGCTGCACGCCTACGCGCGCGTGCTCGGCGCGTGGATGACGAGTTGCCGGGCGCCCCGGAAACATTGGTGGCAGGGCAGTCTGCGACCCGCGCTCAACGGTCTGACGACCGTGGTGATCCAGGCGGGCGTGGAGGACTTCGAGTTGGCGCTCGATCTCCAGCGCAACGAGCTGCTGGCACGCACCGCCGGCGGCGAGGCGTTGGTCGAGCCGCTGGGAGGACAATCGGCGGGTCGGTTGGTGGCCCGACTCGCAGAGTTCCTCGTGCAGCGCGGCGGCCTCGACGGTCAATTTGTGCCCACCGGTGAGCCCGTCGCGGACGAGACCGCGCCGGGTGCGGGCTACTCGGCCGCGTGCGCCCAGGCCATCGCTCGGGCGTGGGGCGACGTGGCCGCGGCCATGATCGCGCTGCGGGCCGGTATTCGCGAAGAGACGAGCCCGATTCAACTCTGGCCGCATCATTTCGACCTGTCCATGGTGTGGCTACCCGGCGAGACGATCCCCGGCCAGGACCCCGAGGCTCCCGTACTTAGACGGGGTGGCGCCCCGAGCCCCACGCGGCCGCTGCGCGGGGACCCCGAGAGCCCCACTCCGCGGCCGCGGGGCGCGCATTGTCGCGCGCCCGGGGCTGGTCCGCGACCAATGTTTGGATAGGCAGCCAGGCGCAACGAATCTACGGCCTGCACACAACATGTCTCGTCCGTGGTGCTACGTCTGCCGTCGGGCAAAGGTCACCTGCATCTGCCGGTGCATCACGCCGGTGCGGACCCGAACCCATTTCGTTCTGCTGATCCATCCAATGGAACATCGGCGGGTGAGAAATGGGACGGGGTGGCTCACACATCTCGCGCTGCCGAACTCCGAAGTGCATGTGGGGATCGATTTCCGTCGTCACGAGCGGGTCAATGCGCTGATCGATGATCCTGGCACCGACTGTCACCTGGTCTATCCGGGTTCCGTCACCAGGAACCTTTCCCGCGGCGAGTATCGACCACGTCCGGGGCGATGGCCGGTGTTTTTTTTGATCGACAGTTCCTGGGGCTGCGTCACGAAAGTGCTGCGGGGAAGCGCCAATGTTCGCGGGCTGCCACGCGTGAGCTTCGACCCGGGCCCCACATCCGAGTTCCGTATCAAGCGCCAACCCCGGCCGGAGTGTCTGGCCACGATCGAGGCTGCGCACCGCTGTCTGACCCTGTTGGCCGCCGACGGTCACGAAGACTTCGGACCTGAGGAGAGCCATCGGCTGCTCGCGCCCTTTCGGCGCATCGTGGAGATTCAGCAGCACTATCCAGGCGCGGGGAGGGAGCATGCAGGCGCCATGTGACCGACGAAGCACGCCGCTAGGGCGGTTTCCGGACGCCTCGTTCGGAAACCCGACGGGGGGACGGAACCACGATCCAGGGCGGTTTCCTGGCAAGCCGTTCGTCTGGCCAGGAAACCCTAGAAGACGTGTAGCGGCGGGGTGTTCGCGGGCAGCAGCCCGAGGCTCGCGGCCTGCCGGCTCAACATCTCCAGCGCGGCGCGTCCCGTGGGACCTAGATCGGCGGTCCATTCATTGACGTACAGGTCGACGTGCTTGAACATGACCTCGTCGGTCAGTTCTTGTGCGTAGCGTCGCATTGTCGAGACCGTCTCCTCGCGATGGGCCACCGCATAGGCGAGCGAATCGGCCAGCACGGCGGCGAGGGTGGCGATCGTGTCGGGCGGGAGTCGCCAGCGCGCGAGGATGCCGCCGAGCGGCAACGGGGTTGCGGTCTCCCGCTCCCAGACCTCGCCGAGATCTTCGACCAGCGCCAGACCGTGCTCACGCCAGGTGAACCGACCTTCATGGATACAGACGCCGAAGTCGGCGTCGCCGAGGGTGAGCGCGGGCATGATCTCCGAGAACACGACCTGCTCCAGCCTGCCCTGGCCCGGATGAAAAAGCTTGTAGAGCAGGGTAGCCGTGGTGTGCTCGCCTGGGCACAGCACCCTGGCCTGACCCGAGCCACCCTCCCGCCGGCGGGGCGTGCCTGGATGGTCGTCGGCCGTGGCCGCCAGCAGCAGCGGCCCCACCCCGAACCCGAGGGCGGAGCCCACCGGCAACACGCCCAGGTCGCCGGCCAGATGGAGCGCGGCGTGAAAGCTCGCTTTCGCGACATCGAAGTCTCCGGCGAACAACCGGCGGTTCAGTTCTTCGACATCAAGCAGCTCTATCTGGAATGCCAGACCACGCAGGTCGATCCGGTGCGCCAGGATGGCGTGGAACGTGAACGTGTCATTGGGACACGTCGAGATGCCGAGATGTATCGGTATCACGGGCGGGTGCCCCACGTAGGTCGGGCGATCAGGTCGTTGGCGATCAGCCAGGCGGCGTCGAGGGCTTCGGGGATGCGCCATTGCTCGAACCGACGGTCGCCGACCTCGTTGGAGATTCCCCGAGCGATGGCCAGTGGCACCTCCGCCAGACGGCAGGCCAGGGCTACGCTGAAGCCCTCCATGTCTTCGGCCGTCACGCCAACATATTGGCCATGGCGTTGAGCCGCCTCATCAGTGGAGGCGGACGCGGTGCAGCATGTCAGTAACGGACCCGAGGCGGTCGGCACCGGAGCGGCCAGCGGCAACTCGTCCACCTCCGGCGGCGGCCCGGCTCGCCGCCAGTGGTGAAAACCGAGGGTGGCGGCTGAGACGAATCCCGAGGCCACCCCAACCCCGACACCGTGCATTGTGACACTGGGAAAGATGGCGGCTGATTCGACCGGCAAACCGACCGGCTCGTAGGTGCCGGCAATACCGACCAGGAGCACGCGGTCCGGTTGGTGTCGCGCGATCAGGGTCGCGGCTCGAGCCGCGGCGGCGACTGGGCCGAAACCACACAACTCGCACGGACCGGCGACACCGAACCCGGGCTGGCGGGCGAGATGTCGACGTTCCTTCTCGGTCGGCACCAGGACCAGCGTGGACGGGAGGGCCATGCTAGTGTCGTGTCCCCTGGGGATTACCCCTTGGTCTCGCGCCGGGCCACGCCGCTGGCCCGGGCCGCCTTGGCAACCGCCTTGGCCACCGCTTCCACGACCGCCTTGTTGAAGACGCTCGGAATGATGTAGTCCTCGTGGAGCTCGTCGGCTGGGATCACCCCGGCGATCGCATAGGCGGCGGCCCGTTTCATCTCGTCGTTGATCGTGGTCGCGCGCACGTCCAGCGCGCCCCGAAAGACACCGGGGAACGCCAGGACGTTGTTGACCTGGTTTGGGTAGTCTGAGCGGCCGGTCGCCATGATGCGGACATGCGGCGTGGCCTCCTCGGGCATGATCTCAGGTGTGGGATTGGCCATCGCGAACACGATCGCATCCCGATTCATCTTCTTCAGCATCGGTACCGTCAGCACCCCGGGCGCCGAGAGACCGATGAAGACATCGGCGCCGTCGATGACGTCGGCCAGTGAGCCCCGTTCGTCGTTGGGATTGGTGTGGTCCGCGTACCACTGCTTCATGAAGTTCATGTGCCCGCTGCGCCCAGGGTAGATCGCGCCGCTCCGATCGCACCCGATCAGGTTCGTGATGCCGTAGTCCATGAAGATCTTGCTGACCGCCACCCCGGCGGCGCCGACGCCGTTGAAGACCACCTTGAGGTCGCCCGGTTCCTTCCCGACCAGCCGGAGCGCATTGATCAGCGGCGCCAGGGTGACGATGGCCGTACCGTGCTGGTCGTCGTGGAACACCGGGATATCGAGTCGTGCTTGCAGTTGTTCTTCGATCTCGAAGCATCGTGGGGCCGCGATGTCCTCGAGATTGATCCCGCCGAACGCGGTAGCCAGGTGGCTGACGGTGTCGACGATCGCCGCGGTGTCGGTGGTGTCAAGCGCCAGCGGAAACGCGTCGACGCCGGCGAACTCCTTGAAAAGCGCGCACTTGCCCTCCATCACCGGCATGGCCGCGGCCGGTCCGATGTCGCCGAGGCCCAGGACGGCCGTGCCATCGGTGATGACCGCGACCGTGTTCTTCTTGATAGTCAGCGAGTAGGCGTCTTCGGGGTGCTCGTGAATCGCCATGCACACCCGCGCGACCCCGGGCGTGTAGACCATGGAGAGGTCGTCCCGCGTGCGGATGGGCGATCGACTGACCACCTCGATCTTCCCGCCCAGATGCAGGAGGAAGGTGCGGTCCGAGTGATGAAGCAGCGTGAAATCGTCCAGCGCTCGGATGTCGTTGAGGAGCTCGGTCGCGTGGCCATCGTCCCGGCAATTGATGGTTAAGTCTCGAACCATGATGCCGTCGCCAACGGAGACCAGGTCGACCGAACCGATATCGCCGCCGAGCCGACCGATGTTCGAGGCGAGGCGGCCGAGCATGCCGCTGTCGTTCTTGAACTGGACCCGGAGCGTCAGACTGTGGCTGACGTTCGGTGTGTCACCCATGCGGCTACCTCGGTCCCTACTAAGACGGGGCTGACCCTATTCAGACGGGGATGCGCCCCGAACCCCACATAGCCGTTCCGCGGGGACCCCGAGTGCCCCACTCCACGGCCGCGGGGAGCGCATTATCGCGCGCCTCTGCATCGTATCCCAGACCGGTTCGATCGCCGAACCAGGCCAGGGCATCTTCGATGACGACCGGTCGGTCACGGCGGCGTTGGGACCCTGCGAGGAGAGGGTCACGCTCGAAGGTCGTAGCAGCGGAGGCGGGGACTGGCCCCGGTCAAGATGTCGCGGGTGTTCTGCACGACATACAGCAAGCCTCGACTGAGGACCGGGAGCGTCCACGATTCTTGCGCGGCGGCGAGCCAGCCCCGCGAAATTTCCCGGTACCCGTCGGGCGTCAAGTCGAGCCAGATCAGATGTCCCAGTTCGCCGAGGGCAAGAAAATTCCCGTCAACCGCTAACAGCGAACCCCGCGCCGTGCCTACCGTGGCCTGTCGTTCCCGGTCACCCTGTGTGAACGTTTCGGTCCAAGTCGGGGCTTCACGCCAGACGACTCGACCGTCCGTGGCATCGATGCAGGCGAGCGACGCATCGCCCTGATTGCGACCGTCGAAGCCGTACAGGTGGCCGTGCTGGTGGATCGGGGTGTTGAAGTGCAACGCGAACTCCTGTGTGGTCCAGAGCACCTCCGGGGAGAAGTCGGGGAGAATTCGAACCAGCGCGCCGCCGGTGCGGTAGCTGGCCGACACGAAGACACGGTCGTCGAACACCACCGGGCAGGATGCGTTGACTGACTCGTGGGTCCGGCTGCGCCAGGGAAACTCGAAGTCGATGGCGCCGTCAGCCGGATTGATGCAGAGCAGACCGCCGGCCGGCGGCGTCGACTCGCCCCCAGCGAAGACAAAGACCCGTTCCTGGCCGTGGACGACGGCCGGTACCGGCGACGCGTAGCTCGGACCCCAGTTTCCGGTGCGCCAGGTCTCTCGTCCGGTGGCGCCGTCGAACGCGACGACGCAGCGACCCTCCGGAGCGCCGACGTTCACGATCAGGCGGCCTCCGTGCACCAGCGGCGTGGAGGCGGTGCCAAAAAAATCCTGGCTGACGTCGTAGTCGTCGCGGAGGTCACGCGTCCAGATACCGTCACCCGTCGCCAGATCGAAGCAGTGCAACCGGCCTTCCGCTCCCATCGTGTACACCCGCTCGTCGCTGATGACGGGACTCGACCGCGGACCGTTGTTGTAGCCGTAGCGGTCGCGATAGGCGGTGGCGTAGCGGAACTGCCAACGGATCTCGCCGGTCGACGAGTGCCGGTTCTCGACCACTTCCTGGTCGCCGGCGCGATGAAAAAAAAGGAGATGATCGCCGACGATGGCCGGCGACGTGTACCCGGGGCCCTTCTCGACCTCCCACACCAGCGGCGGAGGCAGTTCCCGGCTGAGATGCGTTTCGGTGGAAACGGCGTTGTGCGTGGGGCCGAGGAATGACGCCCAGTCGTGTGTGACCGCGTCTGGTGCGAGCGGTTTTGGTCTGGTGGCAGGCGATTGCGCCCAGGCCGTACCCGCGGCCACCGCGCGCCCGGCGAGGGCTTGGAGCACAACTCGGCGGGAGATCGTCCGCATGGCGGGACGCTGACTGTCGATGAAACGGGCCCGCTGGGTCACTGGCTGGCACAGCTCCGCCGGCCAGTTCTGGTGTCCGGCTGGGATCTACCCGTGGAAAAAACGACCGGGGGCACCGGCCCCCGGTCGGCGTAGCAAGAGCCCGCCAGCGCGCCGTGGCTCAGGCGCCGATCTTGACCACGTTCTCGGCGGCGGGGCCCTTGAGGCCCTGCACCACGTCGAACTCCACTCGCTCACCCTCGGTCAGGCTCTTGAAGCCCGAACCCTGAATGGCGGAGTGGTGGACAAAGACATCCTTTTCCCCATCATCGCGAGTCAAAAAACCGAAACCCTTTGCATCGTTGAACCACTTCACCGTACCCGTATTAGCCATGTTCTTCCTACACGTCTTGTTCGTCGGAGATCGGTCTGACCGTGTACTGCCGACTACTTGAATGCGCGGCTGGCGCCGCGCGTGTGACGACACCCGCAAGGGCGACGCCGTTACAGCTGTGACTAGCATACTCGGAAGTGTCGCCCTGCGGTCAAGGGGGGACCGGAAGAAAAGCGACAGGTCAGGTGCGCCTCCAGCGGCGGGCGGTGTCTCACGGCCTTGATGTCGCGCGCTATAATTCGATTCTCACTTGCCGTTCGAATGCGGCCGTCTGAGACCGGAAGGAAGGAAAGCACGTGCCGACAGACGCCCCCAAGAGTGCCGTCGAACTGGTGATGGAGCGCTTACAGAAGCAAGACGCGACTGCCAGCGGTGAGTCGACGTCGCTGACCGAGGACCAGAAGCTGGCGATCGCCGCCGCCAGGCGCAGTTACGAGGCGAACGTCGCCGAGGTGGAGATTCTGTATCATTCCGCGTTGGCGGCGACGATGGATCCGGAGGCCAGACAGCAACTCGACGCCAACTACCGTCGTGACCTGGCGCGGTTCGCCTCCGCTTGTGATCGCAAGATTGGGCTTGTCCGGAAAGGCGGTCAGGCGGAGTGAAGATCGCAATCGTCGCCCTCACGCTGGTGAACTTCGCGCTTCTGGTCCCAGGCGTGACCCTTCCGATCTATAGCGTAACCATCACGACCTTGGTCGAGGCGACGATCATTCCGGACCCGGTCGAGGTCACGGTCTACGAGCAGACTCGGTCCATCCTCGGCACGGTGCAAGAACTGTGGCGGTCGGCCGACTACCTGGTGTCGTTCCTGATCCTGTTGTTCAGCATTGTCGTGCCCGTGACCAAGGGCGCCATGCTCCTGGCGTCGCTCGCTGCGGTACCGGACGCCGTGAAGCGAAGGCTGGTGACGTTGGTGGACCTGATCGGCAAGTGGTCGATGGCTGACGTGTTCGTGGTGGCGGTGTTTCTGGCGTTTCTCGCGACACGCGATCAGGCCCAGACAAACAGCTTCAACGTCCAGGTGCTGATCACTCAGGTCGATGTGGACATGGCCACACACCTGACCTCGACGCTCGGTCCAGGGTTCTACTATTTTCTGGGCTACTGTCTCTTTTCGGTGCTCTGGACGCAGGTGCTCAAGCATCAACGGTCCTAGGTTTCCTGGCGATCCGTCCGAAAAAAGGCGGACGTCGCGACATTGACTCAGCGGGGTCACATGCCGCTTGCATGCTCCCTCCTCGCGCCTGGCCAGACGAACGGCTTGCCAGGCAACCGTCCTGGACGTCGCCTCGGCGAGCGAGAATTGGCGTCGGTATGTTGACCCTCTTTGGTGTCGTCACCGTCGGCACATTTCTCACCCTCGTCCTGGGCCGGCAGACCTCCGTCCTGGTCGCGCTGATTCTGGTACCCCTCGTCATGGGACTGTTGGCCGGTCTGGGGGGCGATGTCGGTGGCTACGCGTTGGCCGGCATCCAGAGTGTGGCCGGGACCGCCGCCATGCTCGGTTTCGCCGTGCTGTACTTCGGGCTCATGAACGACCGCGGGCTGTTCACGCCGCTGATCCGGACCGTGGTACGGGTCAGCCGTGGCGACCCCCGCAACGTGGTGGTTGGTACTGCCGTTGTCGCCATGCTGACGCATCTCGACGGAGCCGGTGCATCGACGTTCCTGATCACGATTCCAGCCTTGCTGCCGGTCTACCAGCGTTTGGGTCTCGACCGTGGCGTTCTCGCCGCCACTGTTGCACTGGCGGCCGGCACCATGAACATCATGCCCTGGGGCGGTCCGACCCTGCGGGCGGCTGCGTCCCTGCAGACCGACGTCGGGGGGCTGTTCGGCCCGCTGCTGCCGTCGGTTGTCGTGGGCCTGCTCGGCGTGCTGGGGGTGGCCGCGTGGCTCGGACAGCGAGAACGCCACCGACTGGGCGACACGCGGCCAGCCGGCATGCCCGAGCTGCTGGATGACGGGACGGCGCTCTCGGGGACGGAGAGTCCCTCGCCGCGGCTCTACCTCTTCAACGCGGGACTGACCGTCGTCACGCTCGCCGCTCTGCTGTTCGAGTTGTTACCACTGCCCATCGTCTTCATGACCGCGTATGCGCTGGCACTCGCGGTCAATCGTCCTGCGGTGTCGGCCCAACGTGAGCAACTGACACGACACGGGAGCGACGCCATGCAGATGGTGGCGCTCATCCTCGCCGCCGGGGTCTTTGCCGGTGTCCTGCGCGAATCGGGAATGCTTGGGGCAATGGGACAGAGCTTGGTGGCCAGCCTGCCGACCGGGCTCACGACCCATCTCCCGGCGCTGACTGCAGTCGCGGCCATGCCGCTCAGTCTCGTCTTTGACCCAGACTCGTTCTATTTTGGTGTGCTGCCGGTGCTGGCGGAGG
Organism: Vicinamibacterales bacterium; assembly: GCA_029940535.1. Lineage (GTDB taxonomy): Bacteria > Acidobacteriota > Vicinamibacteria > Vicinamibacterales > UBA8438 > UBA8438. The sequence continues at coordinate 63,881 of JAPYUM010000011.1, read as the reverse complement.
CGTCCCAAGCGTCCGGCGTGGCCGGCGTCGAAGTCGGCCGGGCCGCCCTGCTTGGGCAGATGACCACCGGCTTTCCCGTGAGCCCGCTCACCCCCGCCACATTTTTATTGACCGGATTGAGTGGGGTCGATCTTGGAGATCACCAGAGGAGGACTATTCCTCTCGCCTTTGGGTTGACGTTGCTCATGGCCGCGGTGGCGCTGCTGACGGGAGCGTTCCGATGGTGACTGGTGCGGCCACGCCGAGCTGATCCAGACCGCTCGCCCGCCAGCGATGTCATACGGCCGACGGTTTCTTGAGCAACTACCTTCCAACCTCGACGATCGCAAATGAGTGACCATAAGTTGTTGTACAAAAGCGTCTTGATAGATTCATGCCGGTTGTGACGGGATCCATCCAAGCGGTGACCGACCCTGTAGTGAGCCTAAATTGAACACATCGATCGTTTTGCTTGTTTTATTCACTTGATCTAATAGTTTTAAATAACTGTTAATAAAGGTTTTATTATACTAGAAAGAACACAGCATGGATTCCAACCATGTCCCTATATGCCCTCCTAGACACCCGTATTGGTCAAATATTCCGATCTTGTCAGAACTTATTGTGTGCTGTAATGGAGCACGTATCTCGGTCTCGTTCCGGTTCGGCGCGCATGTCGCCTCCGATCGCCACGAGGAGTTCGTGCCTCGTAATTCACTCGCATCCGTCTCTCACCTGCTTCAGCGTGGCACGCCCAAGGTGAAGCGTAAGAAGACCGTGTCGTGTATAGACAGAAAAGGTGTAGCGTGTGTCGACGCGGCACGGGCGGCGTGGCCGAATCCCGGCCGAACGCGTTGCCTCCGGGGGCAGGTTGGAGACCAGATGCATATGCGTGTAGCGATTTGCGTGGCGGCGTTGGGGCTGAGCGGTGCCTTGGTAGTGGCCCAGGAACGGCTGGACACCAGCACGAACTGGCGCATACGACAAGAAGCCACAGCCAATTCGGAGGTCATGCTGACCGTGCACAAGCTGACCGACGTCTATGGGCCCCGCTTGACCGGCTCTCCCAACCTTGAGGCGGCCGGGCGCTGGGCGATCGAACAGATGGAGGCGTGGGGGCTGACGGCGGGACGGATGGAGCCGTTCGATTTCGGGCACGCAGGGTGGTCGAACGAACGGCTGAGCGTACATCTGGTGTCTCCGGTGACCGATGCGCTGGTGGTGGAGGCGTTGGCCTGGACCCCTGGCACCGACGGCGCGCTACGGGCCGGGGTGTTTCAGCTGACCGTGCCGGAGCGCCCAACCAGCGATACGCTCGAGGCGCACCTGCGGGGTGTGCGCAACGAGGTGCAAGGCAAGGTGGTGCTGGTGGGCCCGCATACCGAGGTGGGGGTGTCGTTGAATGCCGCTGCGCGACGGCGGGAGGACGCGGAGCTGAGCAGGCAGTTCAACGCGCCACCTCCGGCTGCGCCTCGTGGGGGCCGGGGGGGACGCGGTGGGGGCCGGGATCGCGAGTCGCCGGACCGCAAGCTCACCGCGCGGGAAGTTGAGGCACGGGTGGCCGCGTTTCTGCGCGAAGCTGGCGCCGTGGCTCGGGTCAACGATGCCGGCCGAGATCATGGACAGATCCGCGCGTTTCACAATCGCACCTACGACGTCAGCCAGGTCGTACCCACGGTGGTGATGCGGAACGAGGACTACGGCCGTATCTCTCGCCTGCTGGCGTTCGGGTCCGACCCCGTCGAGCTGGAACTCGACATCCGCAATCGCACCCATCCTGACGGCGCCACCGTCTATAACGCGGTCGCCGAGCTCCCCGGCACCGATCTCGCTGAGGAAGTCGTCATGCTCGGCGGGCATCTCGATTCGTGGCACGCGGCGACCGGGGCCACGGACAATGCCGTGGGCGCTGCGGTGATGATGGAAGCGGTCCGCGTGCTGGCGGCATTGGGGGTGCAACCGCGGCGTACCATCCGGGTGGCGCTGTGGGGCGGAGAAGAGCAGGGGCTACTCGGCTCGAAAGCCTACGTGGAAGCACACTTCGGCACGGCTGAAGAACCGACGTCCGAGCACGACCGGTTCGGAGGCTACTTCAACATCGATGCGGGCACCGGCCGCGCCCGCGGGGCTCAGGTCTTCGGGCCACCGGCGGCGGGGGCCATCTTGGACGACGTGCTTGCGCCGTTCCGCGATCTTGGGGTGATCGGCGCGCGCACCACCAACAGCCGGCGGAGCGGCGGGTCGGACCACACGTCGTTCAACGCCGCGGGCTTGCCCGGGATCAGCATGCAGCAGGATCCGATCCAGTACGGGAGCTATACCTGGCACACGAACCTCGATACCTACGAGCGCGTCCTTGAGCAGGACGCGATCGCGTCGTCGATTGCGGTGGCAGCCGCGGTGTATCACCTGGCGATGCGAGATGAGCGCCTTCCCCGATTCGCGCCGGGAGAGATGCCACCCGTGCGGGGCCGCTAAACATGGTCTATCGCGTCGGGCGGTGGGAGCGCGCCCACCTCGACCGGGCACAGGTCTCATTGTGGCGCACGGCTCGATCCGTACGATCGCAAGCCTGAAGGCCTGCGCCACAGGGCCTCACCCGTGCCTGCCCGAGGCTTCGTGCCGCGGGCGCGTGAGGAACTGGAGGTGCGAGGAAGGCCCAGCCAGGCAGGCTGTGACCGTTGATGGCCCTCGCGCCAAACCCAGACCTGTCGCAGAGCCGGTTTCCTGGCCAGGCGTTCGTCTGACAAGGCGCAAGGAGGGAGCATGCAGGCGGCATGTGACCGACGAAGCAACACCGCCAGACGGACGCCTGGCCAGGAAACCTAGAAGCTCCAGGCGCTGGTTGCTCGTTCGGCCCTCCAGGTGCCCTGGCCCGCCACCTCGCCGAAGTCGCAGGTGCCTTTCATGTCGCGTTCGCCCAGTGTGCCGTGAAACGCGACCTGCGTCTCGTCTCGGATGTTGAAGAAGAGCTCAACACGACCATCGGCCACCGTCCCGGTAATGGGTTGCGTGCCATAGGACCCGTCGTAGTGGCCGGTCAGCAGGTCGTCATCCTGACGGAGCACGAAGCGGATCGTGGAGCGGCCCGAATCTTCGAGTCGCACGGTGACCCGCCAACTCCCGGTCAGGTCCCCGCGGTCGTGCTCGGCCGGCAGGGCCCACACGCCGAGGATCAGGACGGCGAAGAATCCGCTGGACCCGAGGGCCAACTTCAACGTGGTCGACATCGGTCTGCCCGGTCTGACGAAAAACACGGAAGATGAGTTCCGTCCGTCCAGATGAGGCCGTAGGATGCCGTCGACGGGCCGGTGATGTGGCGGTCGCCGCGGTGCGCCACGTGACGGATTGGCAACTTCAAATCCCCCTCAAGGTACTCGATCCGCGTCGTGCCAGAGGGCTAGACGGCGAGGGCGAGACCCGATTCGACTAGGCCGCGTGGCGGGTCGGTGGCAGGGACCGGGCGAGCAGCAGGAACCCCTGCGCCTCCTCCGTATTGCCGGCCATCTGGGCGCATCGGGCGAGTTGGGTGTAGACACGTGGTTTCCAGGCAGCGGCACAGCCGCCGTCAGCTTCCACATGGTCAAGCAGGGCCAGGGTACTTTCAAGCCCGCGCCTGGCCGTCTGCCATTGCCCCTCTCGCGTGTGCCGCTGAGCCGCGCCAAGCTGGTCGAGACAGCGCTGCTGCAGCACATCCGACGGCATCTCCGCATACTTATGGCGCGGGGACGCCACGACCTGGTGATTCCGGAACTCCCCGAGCGGTAGTTCATCTGCGCGCAGGTCGAACCCTACGCGGGTGAATTGGTTCTGCCACCATGCGAGCGGTTTCATCGAGACATGGGTCAGGTCCGCGAAGAAGTGCGCGGGCTCGGCCGCCATGGTGTTCTGGACCGTGACGAACACGTGATGTCGGC
>JAPYUM010000011.1:0-59885 GCA_029940535.1 Vicinamibacterales bacterium | reverse complement strand
TGCGCGGGCTCGGCCGCCATGGTGTTCTGGACCGTGACGAACACGTGATGTCGGCCAGACAAGTCTGGGGCCGGAAGGCGGCTCCCGATCGGACTCGGGCCAGATAGTCGGCATGGGCGGCGTCGCTCGACCCAGCCAGCACCAGACGCCATCCGGTGATGCCACGGTCACACAACGTCTTGAAGGCATCGACCATCAGCAGGTGCTGCTTGGTGTTTCCGTCAGGCACGTCGAAGAACCGACCGACGCTCAGGATCAGCGACTCGGCCGACCCTACGGTGAAACGGTCCGCCGAGACGGCCGGTGGGGCGATGACCGTGTGCTCGGCGTCCCACCGACGCGCAATGGTGCGGGCTGAGTACTCGGAAATGGTGAGGACGGCGTCGTAGTCCCCGACGCGGTCGTTCAGCATCTGGGGGAAGAAGACGACGAGCAGATTGCGACGGGCGGCCGGCGGCCATGCCCGAAAGTGCGACAGATTGATGAGCAGGTCATATCCGCGCAGCTTCGAGGGCGTGTCGATGGTCCGGAGCCTGAGTCGAGGATGTGTCAGCCGGAACCCGAAGGCGGATTCGAGTCGCGCCGGATCCGGGGCGGCGCGGTCCGCTTCTCACTTCAGGTCGACCTCATACCTCGCGAGCAGCGCCCGCAGCAACGAGTAGGTGTAGTACTTCCCGCCACCCACACCCAGCGTGTGGTCCGAGAAGAGCGCGATACGTCGAGACGTCATCTGTGGACCCCTACTGTCGGTCGGGCGACACGGGTTGTTGGACCGCCCGACACATACCGCGAGTCACGGGGCTCAGGCCCCGGCCTTCCGCGACATCTCCCAAGCGACGCCCGCCGCCGGCGCAAGTCCCACGCCAACGTCGTGTGTCACATACGCTCAAGCCTGTAAGATCGTGCGGTGCCTTCGGCCGCGACACCAATGAACGACGACGATGCGGCGCCACCCAGATTCGTCGCATGGGAGCGACGCACCAGATTCTGGGCGCTGGTGTTCGCGGCGCTCGTGCTCGGAGTGACGATGTTGGGCGCCCTCGTGCTGATTCGGGCGGGTCGTCCGGCCGCAACGACTCTCATCCTGGCCCTGGCTCCCGCGGCGGGCGTGTATGTGTGGCACACCGCGCGCATCCGTCGCCGACGTGCCCTCCTCAGCGCATCGTTCCCGCCGGAGTGGGAGACCGTGCTCCAGCGTGATGTGCTGTTCTTTCGAGCGCTCGACCCGTCGGACCAGGTACGGTTCCGGCGGGAGCTGCAGGTCTTTCTCGGCGAAAAACGGATCACCGGCGTCAAGGTGCGCTTGGACACGACCACCCAGGTGCTGGCGGCCGTCAGCGCCATCATCCCGATTTTCGGGTTTCCCGACTGGGAATGGGATCAGATTCGCGAGGTGCTGGTCTACCCGACGCGGTTCGACGGCGAGTTCGATTTCGGCGACCGACAAGATCACAACATACTCGGGATGGTTGGCACCGGCAGCCTGAACGGCCTGATGATTCTGTCGAAGCCGGACCTCATTGGTGGCTTCCGGAACGCGACCGACAAGCGTAACGTGGGCGTCCACGAGTTCGCGCACTTGGTGGACAAGAGCGACGGGGTCATCGACGGCGTGCCGGGGGTCGGGTTGGTCCCGGACGCCATCGGTCCCTGGGTCGATCTGGTCAGGCGCAAGATGTCGGAAATCGAGGAGGGGCGGTCAGACATCAACCGCTACGCGCTGACCAACGAAGCGGAGTTCTTTGCGGTCGCCTCGGAGTATTTCTTTGAGCGGCCAGGGGTGATGGCGCGGAAGCACCCGGAGTTGCATGCCGCACTGGAGGGCGTGTTCAATCAGAACCTGCGGGCGCGAGCGGGCGCGTTGCGACGCGAGCTCAAGCGCGGGCGACTCAAGTTCGGTCGGAACTCACCCTGCCCGTGCGGGAGCGGACGTAAATTCAAGAAATGCTGCCTCCAGTAGCGCGGTCCGCGCGCGATGGTGACACGTGGAACCGCGCGCTATCATGTCCACGTACGCGATGTCTGTGAGACGTTCAGCACGGGGGGCGAGCCGGTGTGCAACCGGCGTCTGGCTTCTGCTGTGGCTCACGTCGACGTCACCGGGGCCGGCGGCGGCACAGCCGCTGCAGCTCGTGCACCTCGCCGAGGGGCGTCTCACGGTGGCCGCCCACGACGCGTCGCTCCGTGGGCTCATCGAAGAGATCTCGCGGGAGAGTGGTGTGCGGCTGGAGAGAGCGGACGCGTTGCGAGGCGACGTGACGGTTCGGTTCCGCCGGCGAACGCTCGAGGATGGGCTCGCGCTCATTCTGAGTGGGTGGCGATATGCGCTCACGTCCGAGTCGGGGCAGGGGCTTGGCGGCAGCACCGAGCCGTCGCTGTTCCGGCTTCGTGTGATCGGCCCCCGTACGGTGTCATTCCGGGCTCCAGCGGCCACGGCGCCGCCGGCCGACCAGGCGGCGCACCAGCCGATTCGCGAGTCCGCCGACGGCCCTGGTCCTTTCGAAGCGCTTCTCGCGAGCGACGACCTGACCGTGGTGCGACGAGCGGGGCTGGCCGCGCTGCGCGACCCGGACCGCTGGGTTCGGGCGAGGGCCGTCAACGCACTGGCCGCTCGCGGCGGCGACGATGCGGTCACCCTGCTGGAAGTGGCCTTGCGGGATGCTGAGATCGGCCTCCGTCTGGACGCGATCGAGGCGCTCCGCCGCATTGGAGGAGACCGAGCCGCGCGGGGGTTGACGGGCGTCCTGCACGATCGCTCGCGGCTACATCGTCTCCGGGCCGTGGATGCCCTCGGCGCCATCGGCGGATCCACCGCCATGCAGTTACTCGACTACGTCCAGGCGGTCGATCACGATGAGACGGTACGGGCCGCCGCGGCCGACCAGCTTGCCGTCCTGCGAGCCAGGCAGTAGTGCCCTGCCACCACACCGTCCTCGTCGCCTCTGGCCAGCTCCGGGCGCCGCGCACCGCAGGTCGTCCACGACGCATGCTTGCGAAGTACTGATACCAGACAGGACAGTCGATTGCCGCTCACTTCGTTGGACCAGGTCTCGATGGTGCACGGGCACGTGCCGTTGCTCGAATCGGCCAGCCTGCGAATCGAGGCTGGCGAGCGCGTGTGCGTCATCGGGCGGAACGGCGCCGGCAAGTCCACTCTGCTTCAGTTGATTGCCGGGAGACAGACGCCGGACCGAGGACACGTCCGCCGGGAGCGTCACGTGCGGATCTCGCTGCTGGCGCAGGATGTTCCGCTGGTCTCAGACCGTTCCGTCTTCGAGGTCGTGGCAGAAGGATTGGGAGACCTGGCCGAACTGGTGTTCGCCTATCATCGTGCCGCCACTGAGTTGGGCGCCGGTTCCACCTCGGCCCGGCTCGACACGCTGGGCCGTCTGCAGCACGCCCTCGAGGAGCGCGACGGCTGGCGGGTCGAACAACGCGTCGAGCTGATCATCGAGCGGCTGCGGCTGCCGTCGGACGCGGTGGTCAACACGCTGTCCGGCGGCTGGCGGCGGCGAGTGTTACTGGCGCAGGCGCTGGTCGCCCAGCCGGAGATTCTGTTGCTTGACGAGCCCACGAACCACCTCGACATCGAGGCCATCGATTGGCTCGAGGCGTTCGTGGTCGACTACCCCGGCGCCGTGGTCCTGGTCACGCACGACCGTCAGTTCCTCCGACGAGTGGCGACGCGGATCGTCGAGATCGACCGGGGACAGCTCACCTCCTGGCCGGGAGACTACGACAACTATGAGCGTCGGCTGGAAGAGCGCCGAGCGGACGAGTCGGTGCGGCACGCCAAGCAGGACAAGCGACAAGCGGTCGAAGAGGCGTGGTTGCGCCAGGGTATCAAGGCCCGCCGCACCCGGAACGAAGGGCGCGTCAAGGCGCTGATGGCGATGCGAGCGGACCGGGCGGCGCGACGCGCCGAAATGGGGCGTGTCCGGCTGAAGCCCGTCACGGCCGACGCCTCCGGTCGATTGGTGTTCGAGCTCGAGGGGGTCGCCAAGTCGTTCGACGGGACCGCGGTGATTCCGGAGTTGAATCTGCGCGTGCTGCGGGGAGACCGGGTCGGTCTGATCGGTGCCAACGGGGCCGGCAAGACCACGTTGCTGCGTTTGCTGCTCGGCGATCTGGAGCCAGACCAGGGTCACATTCGTCGCGGGACCAACGTCCAGGTCGCCTACTACGACCAGCAACGCGAACAGCTCGACGTTGAGCGGACCGTGTTCGACACGGTGGGGGACGGGAACGACACCGTCACCGTCAATGGCCAGTCCCGTCACGTCCACGGCTATCTGAGCGACTTCCTGTTCTCGCCCGAGCGCGCCCGCTCGCCGGTCAAGTCGTTGTCTGGCGGCGAGCGAAATCGGCTCCTGCTGGCACGCTTGTTCACGCGTCCGGCCAACGTGCTCGTGCTCGATGAGCCGACCAACGACCTCGATCTGGACACCCTCGAGTTGCTGGAGTCGCAGCTTGTCGGGTGGTCGGGTACGGTCCTGCTCGTCAGTCACGACCGGGTGTTTCTCGACCACGTGGTGAGTAGTACGGTGGTGTTCGAGTCCGATGGCCAGGTGCAGGAGTACGTCGGCGGTTACCAGGATTGGTTGCGTCAACGCCGGGCCCAGTCCCCCGCGGAGCGTCCGGGGCGTCTCACGACACCTCGCGCCCAGACGGCTGAACTGCAGACATCCACCGACGCGGCGGTGGTCCCCCCAGCGCGACTGTCCTACAACGAGCAGCGCGAGCTGGTGGCGCTACCTGGGCGGATCGAGCGGTTGGAGGTCGATGTGGATCGGCTGAACGGTACGACGATGGCGCCGGACTTCTATCGCGAGGCGCCGGAGTCGATCAAGGCAACCCTGGCGCGTCTGGAGGCCGCCCGGGTGGAACTGGAATCGTCCTACACTCGCTGGGAGCACCTGGAAGCCCGTCGCGGCAATTTCCGCGACTAGTTTGCAAGGGCCCTCAGAGCCGCTGAGGGCAGGAATGACATGCGAGATCAGTGGTACGGCGATGACCGGGACGTCCTCAAGTGGAGCACGCTCGTCCATTTGGCACGACGCGAGTCGGTCACCGGAATCCTGCACGTCGCCATGTATCGTCCGAGTCAGCCGATCGCCCCGCTGGCCACCGCGTTCGGTGCTGTCGCACCGCCGGACGAGGTGCTGCGCCACTTTCGCGACGTCGATGACATTCAACGGCTGGCCACCGCGACCGGGCTCGAGGTCGACGTCTTCAAGAGCCCCTTTACCGACCGGGCGGCCTACTTTGGCGAGGTCTGCGGTTTGGTGCGGGCGCGCTCCGGGCGAGTCATCGTGTTCCTGGACCCTGACATCGGTATCGAAGCCGAACAGGGTGGGCCCGAGCACGTCACGTCGGCCGACATCGCGCGGGTTTTCGAGGCTCTACGGCCCGGAGACCTGCTGGTCTGCTATCAACACGCGAGGCGACAGAAAGGCTGGCGGGGCCGCGCGCGTCGCGCCTTCGCGAATGCGCCTGGGATGCCCTCCTTCGACGTGGAGGTGGTCGAGTCCGAGCTGGTGCGTGATGTCCTGATGTTCTCCGTGAAGAAGGTGTAGAGGGCTGCTAGGACGCACCGTCTCCCGCCAGCGCCTTGACGAGTCGGTAGAGAAACTCCTGACCCTCGTAGAAGTGTTCGATGAGGATCCGTTCGTCCTGACCGTGCGCTCGCGAGTCGTCCATGTTTCCGAAGATCCCACTCACGCCGTAGACGGGGATGCCCTCTCGGCGCAGATATAGACCATCGGTCGCGCCGGTGGACATCACGGGGAGCACCGGCACCCCCGGCCACATTTCCTCGGTGATCCGCGCGATCGGCCCCAACACCTCCGATGTGAGAGGGGAGGGCGGGCTCGGAGTGGCTTCGCCCCGAGCCGTCACCTCCACGTCGAACGGCGACGCCAGCGCCTCGAGGCGGGCCTGCACGTCGCCTGGGTCGTGGTCCGGTAGGAGCCGGCAGTTCACGTTCGCCCGTGCCGTTTGTGGCAACGCGTTCTGGGCGTGGCCCCCCTCGAGCAACGTCGCCACGCAAGTGGTACGTAGCCGCGAGTTATAGCCAGGATCCTCGGAGAGCGTGGCCGCGGCGGATCCGTCACCGGGGTCGGCCACGATGCGTCGCATCGCCTCGCCCATCTCCCCGCCAACCAGACCGGCTGAACCCGCGAAGAATGCCTCGGTGACCTCGTTCAGTTGGACCGGAAAATCGTGGTCCTGGACGGCCAATAGGGCCCCCGACAGGTCGTAGATCGCATTCTTCTCGACCGGCCGCGATGAGTGACCACCCGGGTTGGTCGCCGCGAAGTAGAACGATAGGAACTTCTTCTCGCCAGCTTGGACGTTGTGCGAGATTTTCCGGCCATCGCGCTCCATGCCCCCACCGCCTTCGTTGAGGGCAAACACCGCGTCGATCAGCTCCCGATGCTCCGCCAGGAGGAACTGCACCCCGTTGCGCGGGCCGCCTTCCTCGTCGGCCGTCAGTGCCACGACGATGTCCCGGTCGGGCACGAATCCTTCTCGACGCATCCGGATGAAGTTGGCGGTGTAGATCGCCGCCTCGTCCTTGTCGTCCGTCACGCCCCGACCGTAGAAGTAGCCACCGCGCTCGACAAACTCGAACGGGTTCAAGTCGACGCTCCAGTCTTCAGGCAGCGCCTCCACCACATCGATGTGGGCCAGCAACAGGATCGGCTTCAGGGTGGAGTCCCGGCCCCGATATCGGGCGACGAGGTTTCCCTTTGTCGGCGCATCGTCCGGTACCAGGACGTGGACGTCCTGCTCGGGGAAGCCCGCGTCAAGCAGCCGCCGCTCAAGCGCACGCGCCGCCACTGTGTTGTCGCCCCGCTCGCTGTTCGTGGTGTTCGTTTCGACGAGCTCGGAGAGGATCGATCGCGCTCGCTGCATGTCCTCGACCGGCGACGTGGTTTGCGCGTTGAGCGTGATCGCCGCCGTGGCGACCAGCCCGGCCGTCACCGCGGCACTTCTGTTTCTCGGGTTCACAGGGTTCTCCTGGACCGGCTCGCCTCTCCACTCGCGTGCCGTGCTGACCGACGTTTGCCGCAAATCACCGTGACAGAAGACTCGCAGGTCGCTGAAAACGGTCCCAGGGGTTTTCTGACGAGGCGTCTGTCGGCCAGGCGAAGGCGCACCACAATGCGCGCCCCGCGGGGGGTTCGGGGCGCAGCCCCGTCTAATTACTAGACGCGCGCCATCGCGCTCGCCAGGTTGCTCAACGCCCGCTCAACCAATTGCCGGCTCGTCGCGATGTTCATCCGCATGCAGCCCGACCCGCTGGTGCCATAGCTGGATCCTGGAATGATGTGGATGTGGGCCTGCTCCAGCAGGTAGCGCTGGAACCGTTGTTCGGGCGTTTCACCGTTCTCTGCCACATCGCCGCTATCGACCCGGTCGATAGCCTCGCTGACATCCAGCCATGACAAGAAGGTGCCTTCGGGCTTGACGACCTGGACGTGAGGCACGCGTGCACCGACGAACGACTCGACCAGGTCTTGCGTGCCGTCGATGTAGTCGAGCAGTTGGTCGAGCCAGCCTTCGCACTCGTTGTAGGCGGCCTCGGCGGCGACGACGCCCAAGGTGTTGATGCCCTGTCGGTGCTGTCCGGCGCCGCGAATCCGGTCGAGGTAGTCCGGATTGGTCGAGAACAGGTAGGCGCACTTCAGGCTCGAGAGGTTGAACGATTTGCTGACCGACTTGTAGGTGATGCTGTTGCGGACGATCGCCTCGTCGTCGAGGGTCGCGTACGGCGTGTAGGTGTGCCCTCGGGTCACGAAGTCACAGTGGATCTCATCGGCAAGGACGACGACCCGGCGGCGGGTACAAATCTCACCCAGGGTCATCAGGTCGTCGCGTGACCAGACGTTGCCGGTCGGATTTTGCGGGTTGCAGAGAATGAACGCGTAGGTGTCGTGGTCGATTCGACGTTCGAGATCCTCGAAATCCATGCTGTACCGGCCGTTCGACAGTCGCAGCGGGCATTCCTCGGCCACGGCGCCCACGACGCGGATATCGGTGTAGAAGCCGTTGTAGCCCGGAGTCTGGAGGAGGATCTTGCTGCCGGGAGGGCAGAACGCACGCAAGGTGCTGATGATCGCCGGATGCACCCCGTCCGAGTGCAAGATGGTTTCAGGCGCGATCTCGAGACCGTAGCGACGCTGGTTCCAGTCGACGATCGATTCGAGATACGACTCGGGTTTGGTCAGATAGCCGTAGTTCTCGTGAGCGACGCGGTCGCGGAGCGCGCGTGTGATAGCCGGGGCGATCCGGAAATCCTGGTCGGCGGTGCCCATGCCGACCTCGACCTGCCGTCGGCCGTACTTGGCAATCTGGGCGTCCCACTTCGACGAGTCGGTGCCGATGCGACTGTAGATGGTGTCGAAGTCGTAGCGGCCGCCCGGTGGCTGCTGGCCGCCGCTAGCGGGCGCGGTTGGCAGGGCGGCACCCGCCGCTCCGGCGATTGCAGTCGCTCCGGCCGTTCTCAGAAACGACCGTCGACCGAGCTGCGTATGCTTGCCCATCGTAGCCTCCCGCCGACATCACGGTCGCGGGCGCGTCGGCGCACGTCACCCTGCTGGGTGGTTCGATGACGCAAGCATAGTCGACTTCGCGCGTGGACGAGCGTCGTCGGTGTGACCGTCGTGTCCAGCGCGCCACACGTCGCGACACCCGCCGTGTGGACGCGGACACGCCAGATAGGTCCGTACCCACGCCCGTCGCGCTTGCCCGGCCGGTTCTCCGGCTGCCGTGTGATCCGTCGGCGTGGCATGGTTCCTGCGTCAGTAGTGTCCCGTCTCAGATATTGCACAGTTGCCAATGATCCGGCGTGGACGGCCGTCTGCCACGCCAGCGGAGCCCTGACCATGTGGAAGCGACAAGAGCCAGAACACACGACCCCACCCGCTGCCACTTCCGTGGCAGTATCGACATGCAACAGGCTGACCAGGTGCCTGGGGCGGCGAGAGCGCGGCCGTCGGCTGGAGCGCGGGCCGACGCGGTCCGCCCCGTCACGAGGGGCGGCAGTGTGTCGACCCGTTCAGCGAGGCCCGCTTCGTCGTAGGATCGTGCGTCTCAGCTGAGACGGGACACAAAGCATGTTCAAGCGGCGGCTTGACCGGGACGATGGAGCCACGGCATCCCAGGTGTCGCAGGTCAGGCCCGGGACCGTCGTACGTTCGACCGTCATGCCGAAGTTCATGGCGGCAGTGGCCCGCCGGGCGGCGCCAGTCGTCGTCGATCTTGGCGCCGTGGTCGGTTCGAACGTCGGGTTCCTCAGCGAACGGCTGGACTGCACGATCCATGTCCAAGATCTGTTTGCCAACGTGGAGGCGCACGCCCGGGGGCGGGCGCGTGACCCGGACGTAGGCCCGTTGGCGTCCCACTTGCTGCAGCCGCGCGAGTCTGTGGCGGTATTCTGTGCTGGGACCTCTTTGACTATCTCGACGTGCCGACCAGTCGCACCTTGGCCGCGAGCCTGACCGGTCTCCTCAGGCCCGGAGGGGTACTCTACGGGCTGTTCGGGACGACGCCCATCGAACTCTCCCACTACACGCGTTTCGTGCTGGAGGCCGACGACCGGTTGCGGCTGCAGACGTACGCGGCGACCCGCACTCGGCGAGAAGTCCTCGCGACCCGAGAGATCCACCGCATGTTCGGCACCCTGACGGCCGACGAATTCGTGCTGCTCAGAAGTCATTCCCGCGAGACGCTCTTCCGCAAGGACCCGCGCGGGAATGGTTGACCTATTCCTGCACGGGTCCACAACCCACGCACCGTGGCTAAGGGGTGTCCGGATGAACACAGTCGAACCGCTCTGTGCGTGTCGTGCAGACCACGTCGGCGCCGCCACGGCTGACGCCTGATGCGACTAAGTCATTGCGAGACAAGAGCCTAGGTGTGACCGTCCACGTGTGGTCCGCTCCTTGCGTTACATCCTCCCGAGAGAGAGGAGGCTCCCATGCCCACGCATTCCCTGATCGTTGTTGCCGCCGGGCTGGCTCTGGCTGGTTCCACTGGCTGCGCCACACGAGGGTACGTCACCAGAACGGTTGACGAGAGGACCCGAGAGGTGGAGCAGCGTGTCACGCAGGTCGAGCGGGTGGCCGAGGACGCGACCCTGAGCACCGGTCGCAATGCCGCCTACATCCGCGAGGTCGACCAAACCGCGACGAACGCCCATGACCAGGCGGCGAGTGCGCAGGAGACCGCCCACGCGGCGGCCACCGCGGCCAGGTTGGCTCAGATGACGGCCAATGACGCCCGGAGCGTGTCTGACGGGCTCGACGCCGCCGCCAAGCGGCTCCTGTTCGAGGTGACCGTGGCGGAAGACCATGGGCACTTCGGGTTCGGGGACGCGGCCCTGCCCGACCCGGTATCGGCCAGGTTGGACGAGCTCGTGGATCGGGTTCGATCGCTGGACGCGCCGGCCCACCTCGAGATCGAAGGCCACGCTGACGCGACCGGCCCCGCGGAGTACAACGCGCGGCTCGCGTTGGAACGGGCCGAGTCGGTGCGGCGCTACTTGCACGAGCAGCATCGACTGCCCCTGCACAAGATCAGCGTGATTAGCTACGGCGAGGAGAAACCGATTGCGCCCAACGATACGGTCGACGGGCGGGCCATGAACCGGCGGGTGGTCGTCCGAGTGCTGGGATAAGCGGACGGCGACACCCGGGCGCGTCGGCGCATCTGGCGTCGGCGCGTCCGGGGTATTCCCCGACGGGTGGTAGACGTCCGGTGTGCGCGCCTCGCCGTGTCGAACGGGTGCGGCGACGCCCAAGATGGCACGGTGATAGTGGTCAGTGCCCTGCGGTCGCGCGCTATCATGGCGATTGAGGGTCAGATGGGGATGCCACGACTGATAGCCGTTCGACTCGCGTGCGTCGCCGGCATCAGTGCCTCGGGGTGGGCCTGCGGTGCTCGCTCCGCTCCCGCCGTGCCCCCGCCAGAGCCGCGCCCCGCGCCGGTCGCGCCGCAGGTCGAGCCGGAACCGGCTCCGATCGCGGTCGCCGTGCCGCCACCCGCCGCCGTCACGCCCGAGCCGACGGTGCCCGAGCCCGCGGTCGATCCTCCACCGGCGGCGGCACCGGTCGCGGCCGACTGCTCCCTAGTCTCGCCGGCCGGTACGCCCATTCGCACGGTGGCGCTGTCGGAGCACATCGATCCGACACACGCGCCGTATCCGAGAAACGACAGCGAGCGGTTTCTGTTCAGGCAGCTCTATGACACGCTCGTGCGTGTCGACTGTGATGGCCGTCTGCAACCGGGGCTGGCGTCGAGTTGGCGTTTGGATCCGACCGGGCCCACCTGGGTCCTCACCCTCGACGAGCAGGCTCGGTTTTCCGATGGCAGCCCGCTGACGACCGCCCACGTGCTGTCGGGGTGGGGCGAGCCGGGGCGGGGTGCCGCGCTTCGCCCCGGGGTGCGACGGTTTGTCCGCTCGATGGTGGCGGTCAATCCGCGGGTGATCGGCATCACGCTGCACGACCCAGACAGCCGAGCGTCTCTGCGGGCGCTGGCCAACCCCGCGTTGGCGATTGCGACTCGCCAGTCCGGCAACCCGTGGCCGCTGGGGACCACCGGACTCCGGGTGATTGACCATCAGTCGAGGGTGTCCGGGGAGATCAACGTCGTGACGATTGGGCGCCACGCCGGGGATGGTCGCGAGACCGGGGCGAGGCGGAGTGGGCTGGTGCAGTTTCTGGTGGAGCCGGAAGCTGACCTTCGGGACAGGCTGGATCAGACGGACGGATCGAACCACGCTGGCCGGACGACCGAGCTGCCCGTCGATCTGTTGGTCACCCGCGACCCCGCGGTCCTGTCCTACGCCGCGACCGTGCCGGCATTCCGCCGCGTGCCGCTCCCGTGGCTCCGGACCCACGTCCTGTTGGCCCCGGCGCGCGAACCACCGCGCGGCTCGGGGCAGGCGGTGATCGGTGCGGCGACCCGACAGGCGCTGGCGACCGATGCCGTACGGGGCGAAGCCCGTGGGGCGAGAGGGACGTTCTGGTGGGAGTTGCCGGCCGACTGTGCGACCGGCGTTCCATACACTCGCAACCGGCCCGTGGGGGCCGGCGTGTACGCCAAGCGGGTGGTGTTCCCGGCCCATGACCCGGTCGCCGGAGGACTGGCGGCTCGTTTGGTCGCGCTCAGCGCGTTTGACGAGGCGGACAATGCCAGGCTGATGCGCGCACTGTTTCCCACTGGCGCGACAGGTCTCGTCACGGTCGGTCTCAGCCATGCCGACTTCGAACGCGCCCTGGCCGCCGGTCTGGACAGTGGCTACGTTCTGGCGCTGGACCGTCGCCCGTTCGGCCCGTGTCAGCCAGCGCGGAGCTTGACATCCCGGGCGACATGGCTCGTGCGCTCCGCCGAGGCACTTGATGCGGCCGTGGTCCCGCTGGTAGACACCAGGACCTGGGCCGTGATCCGGCGGGGACGAGCCGGCGTCGAGGTCGAGTGGGATGGTGCCCTGCGGCTGGATGGCGTGCGGTAGATCATGAGCTTCCGTACCCGACTCCTGATGACGGTGGCTGTCGTCGCGCTCGTGTCGCTGGCCGTGCTGGCGTTCGGGCTGCGTCGCGAAGTGTCGAGACAGTTGTCGGACGAGTACGGGCAACGGATCGAGGCCACGGTGTCGGCGATCGAAGCCGACCTTCGTCTCGAGAGCGATGGGATCACGGAGCGACTAGTGGCGCTTGGCGACGGGTTGCAGAACGACAACCGGTTTCGCGCCGCCGCGGTCGCGGGGGCAGAGTCCGAGCGCCAGTACCTGCTGGACTATGCCGGTGTCGTCATCGGGCTGACCGGACTGTCGGTCCTGCAGATTCAGGATCAAGACGGCCGTATCGTCAGCTCTGGACACTTTCGCAACGAGCATGGCCGATTGGCG
Source organism: Vicinamibacterales bacterium (assembly GCA_029940535.1). Lineage (GTDB taxonomy): Bacteria > Acidobacteriota > Vicinamibacteria > Vicinamibacterales > UBA8438 > UBA8438. Next base: position 46,966 of record JAPYUM010000011.1, on the reverse strand, counting down.
CCAGTGCTGGCGAGACGTCTCGTGGCGAACCCTGATGACGTCGCGTTCCTGACCGCTCGTACCCCGGAGGGCGCGTTCATGGCGCTGGTTCGTGGCGAGGAACTGGAGGTAGGCGGGCGCGCCTTCACCATGGTCGGTGGCGTGTCCCTCGATCGGCGGTTCTTCCAGCGACTCGCTCGAGACCGAGAGGTATCGGTCTCACTGGTGTATCCGGGGTTGGAGGTGTCATCGAGTCCCGCCTTGGTGCCACGGTTGGCCGAACTGTCGGTCGTACCCCCTGACGGCGCAGTTGGCCTCGACGACCTCATCGCGGGGCGCCTCGAGGTTACGGTCATGGGGGCCGATGGCGAACGCCCACCGGTCGCAACGGCCCAGGTATTGGTGACCCACACGCTCGAGCCCCTCCGGTTGTTGGTGGGACGTGTCGATACCTGGTTCATCGGCGCGGCGGTGACCACCTCCGTGGTGGCGCTGGTGCTGGCGGCATGGTTGTCCTTGCGGGTGAGTCGGCCGCTCGCCGCCTTGGCCGAGAAAACGGCGACGTTGGACCTCGATCGTCTCGACATCGACTTCGATGCTCGAGGCGGCGACGAGATCGGTATCCTGTCCCGGTTGCTTGGGGACTTGACTACGCGACTCAAGACGAGCCGGCGCCAGCTCCGGGAGGCTGAGCACAGGGCGGCGGTCGGGCAGATGGCCCGTCAGGTGACCCACGACATCAAGAACGGGCTGATTCCGCTGCGCAACGTGTTCCGCCACCTGTCGCAGGTCGATCGTCATGATCCGACCGCCCTGGCGACCGTGTTTGATGAGCGCCGCGGCACCATCGACGCGAGCATCGATTACCTCGAGACGCTGGCCACGAACTATGGGCGTTTGTCACCCGCCCCAGAGCGCCGGATGTGCGACCTGAACACGATCGCGAGCGAGGCCATGCACGTGTCGCATGGTCCGCACGCCGTGCTCCGGGGACGCCTGGCCGAGGACGTGCCGGCGATCGTTGGAGACCCAGTGGCGGTGAGGCGTATCTTGGATAACCTGATCGCCAACGCGGTTGACAGTCTGACCGGCGGCCGCGGCGCCGTTACGATTGTGACCGCGCGAGTGCACGACGCGGGTCGGGCGACGGCGCGGCTGACGGTCGCCGACGACGGGTGCGGAATGAGTGACACCGAGGCGTCGAAAGTGTTTACCGATTTCTACACGACCAAACCAACCGGTACCGGCCTCGGGCTCTCGATCGTGCGTCGTCTCGTGCTTGACCTCGAAGGCACCGTTCGCGTGGCCAGCGAACTCGGCGAGGGCACACAGGTAACCGTCGACATTCCGGCCGCGCCAGCGAGCCCACGCCGGTCCGAGCCCCAGGTCGACCATGTCGAGTGAACCTCGAGCCACGGAAACGGAACGGCGCGAGATGATCCACGTGCTCGTCGTCGACGACGTGCCGGTGATGGCAGAGCACTATGCCTATGACCTGAGGCGCGTCGGGGGCTACCACACGTGCATCGCCGCCACGGGCGACGAGGCCCTTGAGGTACTGAGTCGGGAGCCGGTTGATTGCGTGGTGCTGGACCTGGAGATGCCGGGAACGGATGGGTTCGAGGTGCTCCGGACGATGAAGCAGCGCGGCATCGAGACACCGGTCATCGTCTACACCGGCACCGGTTCGTACGACCGATGCGTGCAAGCGGTTCGACAAGGAGCCCTGGGTTTTATCGACAAGGCCGAGCACATCGAGCGCGTGGTGCAGGAGATCGCACAGGCGGTGTCGCGAGGGCGCATGTTGGCCGAGCTCAAGACGCTGCGGGGGCGTGCCGGGGCCGAGACCCCGCTGATCGGTGACAGTATGCCGATGCGTATGCTCCGCGGGCTCATCGAGAAATTGGCCCCGATTCCCAGCGGCGTGTTGATCCTGGGCGAGAGTGGAACGGGAAAGGAACTGGTGGCGCGCGAGTTGCACCGGCTCGGCGCCGGTGAGAAACACCCGTTGGTCGTGGTCAACAGTGCGGCGTTGCCGGAGCATTTGGTGGAGAGCGAGTTATTCGGACACGAGCGGGGCGCGTTCACCGGGGCGGATCGTTTGCGGAAGGGAGCGTTCGAGACCGCGGCCGCCGGCACCCTGTTCCTCGACGAGGTCGGCGAGCTGCCGGCGTCGGTGCAAGCCAAGTTGCTGCGTGTGCTGGAAGACCACACCGTGACTCGCGTGGGCGGAGACCGTCCGACGCGGGTGCGGGCTCGCATCGTCGCCGCCACCAACCGCGATCTCGAGCGTGAAGTGGAGGCGGGGACCTTTCGTCAGGATCTGTTCTATCGCCTCAACGTCCACATCATCCGCGTCCCACCCCTCCGGGAGCGGCTGTCAGATTTGCCGCAGCTGGTGGAGCATCTGCTGGTCGACATTACGACCCGCTTCGGCGTACGTCCGATCAGTGCGCCGCCCGAGGTGGTGGCGCGACTCGCCCGGTATGACTGGGCCAGAAACAACGTACGCGAGATCAGAAACTGTCTCGAGCGGATGGTGATCGCGACCGACGGTCTGCAGCTCGGCCTCGACGACATCCCAGAGGAAATACGTGAACAGGGTGAGGCTGAGCCACCCGGGGCACTCCCCGACCAGTCGACCCTGAAAGAGCTCAGGCTCCAGGCCGAGCGCCGCATCGTCGTCGACGCACTCGACGCCAACCAATGGCACATCTCCCAGACCGCTCGTCAGCTCGGTCTCGCCGACCACTCCAGTCTTCTGAAAATCATGCGGCGGCATGACCTCCGCCGCGCGTCCAATAAATAGGTTTTCCGACGAGGCGCCCGTCTGGCGGTGTTGCTTCGTCGGTCACATGCCGCCTGCATGCTCCCTCCTCGCGCCTAGCCAGACGGACGCCTCGTCAGAAAACCCCCTGGACGTGCGAGACGGGGAAGCGTCCGCCTTTGGCGTCGCTTCCGCCCTCCTGGCGCTGTAGGAAACGACGTCGTCATTCGTAGCCGCCGGTCTGAAGACCGGCGGCTACGTACGTTTTCTCAAGACACAGACGCCGTGCGCCGACAACCGGCGGTCGGCAGGAAGCCCGCCTTATCTGAGGCGGGGGAGAGGGATGGCGCGGACGGTGGTGGCTCCGGGGCGCGACACGCTGATGTCTGGCATCTCGGTGGGGGTGGATGACGAGAACGAGAGGATGTACTGGGTGCCCAGTTCACGGCCGATGGCGTCCATCGTTCCGCCAAGGTCTGCGGGCGCGGCGATGGTGTCGAAGTGTCCACCGGCCCCCGCGGCGAGACGCTCGAGATTCGTGAGCGGGACCTGCGCTGCGGAGACGCCGTAGAAGAGGATGCCGTGTTCCCGCAGCGAGGCGGCCAGGCGGTCGATATCTCCGTTCAGATCGGTCGCCCGGCGGCGACCACGCACTTGTGACGATTGCAGACCCGACGGGGCGATTTCGCTCGCTTGTCCCAGCATGAGGATGATCGGCCGCGGGGCGGCCCGCGCGGAGAGATCGTCAATCGCCTCGATGATGGCGGCATCGAGCTCTCCATCGACACTCTGCATGTCGACGATGCTCTCGTCGTCGAGGCTCTCGATGAACTGTGAGAGCGCCGACGTGAGTTGTTGCTGGGTCACCGCCAGGCCCTCGAAGATCGCGACGATCTGCACACTCGTCGGGGCGGGTTCGACGCCGACCAGGTCGAGCTCGACATCGTCGAGCCGGACCGTGAACTCGTCACGGGTCAACCCGGCGACCGGGGCGCCCGCCTCATCCATCACCGTGACCAGCAGACGCGTCGGCGCTTGCGCGGATGCGGTCGACGACGAGAGTGTCGCCACCACGACGCCCGCGGCCGCCAGGCACCGAACCGCCAGCCAGTGGCCAGTGTTAATGGGCGCGGTCATCGCGGAATGTATTTCTTGACGTCGCGCGGGCCGACCTCGGCGCCGTAGATGTTTCCGTCGGCGTCCACCGCTACGCCTTCGGCCCCGCTGGTGCCACCGCGCTCCGCCGGATCGGGGATGAAGGCGGTGACGGTACCGTCGATGGCGCTGCCGATCCGGATGCCCCGGCGCACGTTGGGGTGATGCCCGTAGCCACCCTCGTTGTCACGCGACTCGGAGTCGGCCACATAGAGGACGTCGTGCTGGTCGATCGCGAGCCCGCTCGGCCGTCCGAATTGCGTCCAGGAGTCGAGGAGCGCGCCCTCCTGGTCGAAGATCTGGATCCGGTTGTTGGTCCGGTCGGCGACGAACAGGCGCCCCTGTGAGTCCATGGCGAGTGAATGGGGCCCCTCCAGCGCATCCGGCCCGGCCCCGTGGTGCCCCCACGACGCGATGAACGTGCCGTCGGCGGCAAACCTGACGATCCGCGCGTTGGTGCTCGGACCATGGCCGTCGGCGACGAAGATGTCGCCGCTCGGAGCCACCAGCACGTCGGACGGCTGATTGAATGTGTCTTGCCCTCCGCCCGGCACCCCGGCTTGTCCCAGTGTCATCAGTTCCCGCCCCCGGGGGCTGAACTTGAAGACCTGGTGGCCCTTCCCGTTGCCCGGTTCTACGCCATGGTCGGTCACCCACACGTTGCCGTCGGGATCGATGTGGAATCCGTGTGGAAAGTTGAACCGCCCGGCCCCGAAGCTGTCGAGCAGCCGACCGGACGCGTCGAGGTGCAGGATCGGATCGAGATCGGACTCGACACAACTGTTGGCTCCACAGCGGTCATAGGCCCAGATGCTGCCGTCCGGCGCCACATCCACGCCGGCCGTGGATCCGAAACGGCGACCGTCCGGCAACTTGGGCCAGTTCAGCACCGTGATGAACGCGTGTGGGAGGTTGTTCGGCGGTGGAACGCCGACTTGCGCATGGCCCGGAACCGAGGAGAGGGCGGCGGCGAGCACGATGGTGGCCAGCATCACAGCGGTATCGTTCCTGAGCAGGGATTGCATATGGGGGCGTATCCGGGATGACGCAGCCGGGGTCCCGTGGTCCTTCTAGCAACGAATTATAACGGGGCCAGGAGAGAGGCGAGCAGCTCGGCCGGGTGTCGGGCCGTGACGCCGGCCAGATCATGCACCTGGTGTCGACAGGAGACGCCGGACGCCACCAGCGCCTCGTCCGGACCCAGCGCCCGAGCGGCCGGGAGGAGCCGCCGCTCGCCAACTTGTCGCGACACATCGAAGTGCTCGCGCGCGTAGCCGAACGATCCGGCCATCCCGCAACAGCCGGCGTCGAGTTCGATCACCTCGGTGTTCGGGATCCGGTTGAGCAGCGCCCGGGCCGGCGGCACCAGGCCGAGCGACTTCTGATGACAGTGTCCGTGCAGCAGCAACCGTTTCGGGCCAGGTCGGAAGCTGAGCCGCGTGGCTTCATCCGTGAGGACCCCGTCGAGCCACTCTTCGAACAGCAGACAGCCGTTGGCGACCTCACGGGCGCGGCGCCCGTCCTCGCCACCCAGCAGGGCGGGGATGTCGTCGCGTAGCGATGAGAGGCAGCTGGGTTCGAGCACGATCACCGGCTTCCCGGACGCGACGATCGGGTGAAGCCTCCGCGTCGTCTCCACCGCTTGACCCCGCGCCTCGTCCAGGAGCCCCTGAGAGATCAGCGGTCGCCCGCAACACGCATCCGGCCCCAGCCCGATCCCGATGCCGGCCCGGTCACTGAGCGCCGCCACCGCCAGCCCGATCTCGGGGTGGTAGTAGTTCGTGAACGTGTCGTTGAACAGGACGACGGCGTCCGGGTCTTTGGTGACCGGCCGCTCGAGCCAGCGCGCCGCCAGCGTTCGCGTGGTCCACGCCGGCAGCCGACGGCGCCGGTCCAGGCCCAGGAGCCGCTCGTTCAGGAGCCGGACCACCGGGCTCGCCACCAGTGGGTTGAGCAGCCGCGCGAAGGGGCTGGCCCAGGCCGACAGTTCGTGGATGCCGCCCAGCAACCGGGCTCTGAGGGGGGTACCGTGGCGGCTCCAGTAGTCGGCGAGGAACTCGCTCTTGAAACGCGCCATGTCGACGCCGACCGGGCATTCGGCCTTGCAGGCGCGGCACTCCAGGCAGAGATCGAGGGTGTTGTACACCCCCTGGTCGCCGAGACCGGCCTCGTCGAGTTGGCCGTTCATCGCGTAACGCAGCGCATTGGCCCGGCCGCGGGTGGAATGCGCCTCATCGCGGGTCACCATGTACGACGGACACATCGTCCCGTCCAGCGTCTTCCGGCAGGCGCCGACCCCACTGCACATCTCGACCGCGCGGCCCAGTCCGCCATACTCGCCGTAGTCGAACCGGGCGGGCGGGTTCGGCGTTTCGTAGCCGGCGCCGTACCGGAGGTTGTCCGTCAACGGCGGGGTGTCGACAATCTTGCCCGGATTGAACCGCCCGTCGGGGTCGAACGTGCGCTTGATGTCGCGAAACGCCTCGTAGAGCTGCGAGCCGAACATACGTTCCATGAACGGTCCGCGGACCAGGCCGTCTCCGTGCTCGCCCGAGAGTGCGCCGCCAAACTCCAGCACCAGATCCGCGATGTCGTGCGCGATCGCCTCGAACTGCGCCACGCCGTCGGAGGTCTTCAGATTGACCACCGGGCGCACGTGCAAGCACCCGACTGAGGCGTGCGCATAGATACCGGTGCGGCTGCCATGGCGGTGCACCACCGCCAGGAACCGCTCGATATAGGCCCGCAGCCGCTCCGGATCGACGGCGGTGTCCTCGACGAACGAGATGCTTTTCGCATCGCCCTTCATCGCCATCGAGAGCCCCAATGACGCCTGTCGCAACTTCCAGATACGCGCCTGCGCGTCCGCCGTCTCGGCTCGGGCAGTACGGACGGTCATGCCCCGCGCGCGCAGATCCTGCTCGATAGCGGTGAGTCGACCCGGAAGGCTCGCGGCGTCGTCGGCGGAGAGTTCGACACAGAGCAGGGCACCGGGCGTGTCGTCGCTCTGGAGCACGGTTCGACGGATCGCATCGAGCGCCGGACTTTCCCGCGCGTGGTCCAGGATGAACCGGTCCATCACCTCGATGGCGGACGGTTGATGGACCAGGATGGTCGGCGTCGCCCCCAGTGCGTCGAGCAGTTCGTCGAACTCGATCGTCAGGACGGCTGTCGCGCGTGGTAACGGCATCAGGTTCAGCCGGGCTTCGACGAGGACGCCCAGCGTGCCCTCGGAGCCGACCACCAGTTTGGCCAGGTTGCACGGTTGGTCCGGGTCGCTGAACGCGTCCAGGTTGTAGCCGCCGACACGGCGCAGGATTTTTGGGAAGCGGCGCGCGACTTCGGCCGCGTGCTCGGCCCCCAGCCGTCGCACCTCGCGGTAGCATCGACCTTCGAGCGTGTCGGTGTCACACACCGTCTCCAGTTCGGTCCCCTCCAAGGCGCGAAAATGCACGATGGAGCCATCGCTCAGGGCGACATGGAGGTCGAGCACATGGTCGATGGTCTTGCCGTAGAGCACCGAGCGGGCGCCGCTGGAGTTGTTGCTCACCATGCCGCCGATGGTGGCCCGGCTGGCGGTGGAGATGTCCGGCGCGAATCGAAGACCGTGCGGCAACAGGTGTGCGTTCAACTCGTCGAGCACGATGCCTGGCTCGACCCGGGCCCACCGCTCCTCGACATTCACCTCGAGAAGACGATTGAAGTACTTGGCAGTGTCGAGCTGGAGTCCGGCGCCGATCGCCTGTCCCGCCTGCGACGTGCCGCCGCCGCGCACCGTGATCGACACCCCGTGCCGGCCGGCAATCTCGATGGTGCGCACCACATCGTCCCGGGACCGCACCATGACCACGCCGGTTGGTTCGATCTGATACACGCTCGCGTCAGTGGAATACAGCAACCGCGTGACGGCGTCGAAGCGGACGTCACCGTCGAGCGAGGACTCGAGGTCGTGCCGGAGCTGTTCCCTCACGCGGGCGAGTATACGGGATTGGTCGAATCCCACTGGCTCCGCCTTCTCGTATTCCTGAGGGGGCGTATTCAGTGACACAATAACGCGACGCCGACGGCTCCGGGGGGCGCGCGCGTGGTATTGGAGGGACAGCGATGGCAGGTGATGAGAGACGATCCGAAACTGGGCGAGGCCGCCGCGGATTCTTGAAGGCGGCGACGCTGGGGTCGGCGGCGGCCGTGCTTCGGCCCTCGACGCTGGTCGGGCAGGAGCGGAACGGGCGGTCGCTGGGCGGGGGAGTTGGCGGCTACGGCGAGCGCTCGGGGTTCGAGAGCACGCTGCGCCGCGTGCGCGGGTCGCGCTACGAACAGGCGGCCGGAAGTCTGACCCCGCTGCAGGACCTCAACGGCACCATCACGCCGTCGGCGCTGCATTTCGAGCGACATCACGCAGGGATTCCTGACATCGATCCGGCAGAGCATCGGTTGCTGATTGATGGTCTGGTCGACCGTCCGCTGGTCTTCTCGGTCGACGAACTCCAGCGGATGCCGGCCGTGACCCGCGTCTACTTCGTCGAGTGCTCCGGCAACGGCCGGGTCAAATGGTCTCCGGCCGAGCCGGAGACCGATGCCCAGGCGGCGTTCGGCATGACGAGTTGCAGTGAGTGGACCGGGGTGCCGGTGTCGGTGCTGCTGCGCGAGGCGGGCGTGCGGCCCGACGCCAGCTGGATGGTGGCCGAGGGGGCCGATGCGTGTCGCTTGACGCGGAGCGTGCCGCTCGACAAGGCGATGGACGACATCCTGGTCGCCTACGGCCAGAACGGCGAAGCGATTCGACCCGCCCAGGGGTACCCGCTGCGGTTGTTGATCCCGGGGTGGGAGGGCAACATCTCCATCAAGTGGCTGCGTCGTTTGCAGCTCGTGGACCAGTCGTACCTCACCCGCGAGGAGACGGCCAAGTACACCGACCTGATGCCGAACGGTGAGGCGCGGCAGTACACGTTCGTCATGGACTCCAAGTCGGTGATCACCCGTCCGTCCGGGGGGCATCGGCTGGACGGTCCCGGTTTCTATCAAATCTCTGGTCTGGCGTGGTCGGGGCGCGGGCGCGTGCAACGGGTCGAGGTGTCGACCGATGGCGGTCGGTCGTGGTCCGAGGCGCAACTGCAAGGGCCGGTCCTGCCGCTGGCGCACACACGGTTCCGCTTCGACTGGAGCTGGGACGGGTCGGAGACGACGCTGGCCTCCCGTTGCATCGACGAGAGCGGCGACGTGCAACCGACCCGAGCATCGCTGATCGCGGTGCGAGGCACCCAATCGAGCTACCACAACAACGCGATTCAGGGCTGGCGCATCGGTCGCGACGGCACCGTGGAGAACGTCGATGTCTAGCCGTTTTCCTGGCGAGGCGTCCGTCTGGACTGCGTTGCTACCTCGGTCACAGCCTGCCTGGCTGCTTCCTCGTCGCGCCTTGCCAGACGAACGCCTCGCCAGGAAAACCCACCTCGCCAGGCCTGGCCAGACGGGTGCCGCGCTCCGGAAGCTGGTCTTGGCCATCATCGGTGTGTCGGCGGTGACGATGCTCTGGGCTGGCCCGGTGGTTGCGCAGGGGTCGCGCACTGGGGTTGGAAGCCCGGCGACGGCGTCGGACATCGAGGCCTGGGGGGAGATCATCGGTCCCGACGGCGACGAGTTGCCGCCGGGTGGGGCGACTGCGGCCGAGGGACGCGCCCTCTACGACCGGCGGTGTGCCGGCTGTCATGGCCCGACCGGGACCGAGGGGCCGGATCCCCGGCTGGCGGGGGGACAAGGATCGCTGGCGACCGATCAAGCGCGGAAAACCGTCGGTAGCTACTGGCCGGTCGCCACGACCCTCTGGGACTACGTGAACCGCGCCATGCCGTTCAACCAGCCGGGGTCGCTCGGTGTGGACGAAGTCTACGCGGCGGTGGCCTACGTGCTGTTCCTCAACGACCTCGTCGGCGAACGTGACCCGGTTGATGCCAACACCCTCCCACGGATCGCGATGCCGAACCGTGACGGGTTTGTCATCGATCCTCGGCCCGACATCGCCGCACGGTAGCCGTCTTCAAGAACACAGTCCTGTGCCTGCCTGGCTGCCGTCCCGTCGTGAGCTCCCGGGGCTGGGGCTTGCGGCGGGGCTGGCGACCGTCGCGTTGTGGCTCACCCCCGTGGTGTCTTCCGGTTCACCGTGGGTTTCGCCCGTCGTCATGGCGATCGGTCTCGGCGCGTTGGTCCTGAACTCTCCCGTGGCAGCGTGGATAGGGCTCGCGGTTGATCGTGGTCGCGAGGGCGATGCCTACGAGCGCGGACTTCGCTTCACCGGCAAGTGGGTGCTGCGTCTCGCCATCGTGCTGATGGGGCTCAAGGCCAGCACCGATCTCATCGAGACGCAGCTGCTGGCCCGGGTGGTGCTCGTCCTGGTCGTGACGCTGCCGACGACGTTCTTCATCGCCCACGCCGTGGCCGGGTTGCTGGGGCTCAGGCGCGAGATGGCCGATCTGGTGGCGATCGGCACCATGGTCTGCGGAGCGTCGGCCATCAACGCGCTGGCGCCCACCGTGTTCGCGCGGCGCCGCGACCAGGGGCTCGCCGTCACCGCGATCTTTCTCTTCAGCGTCGTGGCGTTGATGACGCTGTTACCGGTTGGGACGGCGCTCGGGCTCGATGCCGAATCGGCTGGGCTGTGGGCTGGTCTGGCCGTGAACGACCTGTCGTCGAGTGTGGCCGTGGGAGGGCAGTTTGGGGAAGACCAGAGCATCGTGGCGGCGATGGGCAAGACGGTTCGGATCGTGCTGCTTGGCCCGCTGCTGGTCGTCTTCAGCCAACTCCGACGGCGTGCTCCGGCCGAAGAGAGCCTACGTCTCCGCCTGGCGGCGTACCTGCCGCTGTTCGTCGTGGGGTATCTCCTGATGTTTGGGCTGCGCATGGGCGGTGATCGAGTGTTCGCCGCCGACGGAGCCGTGTGGCCGGCACTGCTGGCGTTCAACGACGGCGTGGTCGGCCTCGCCATCGCCACGGTGTGCGCGTCGATCGGCCTGCAGATTCATCTGCGCACGCTCGTCGACGTCGGGTGGCGGGTGGCCCTGACCGCCGGGGCCGCCTGGGTCACGATCGCCGGGCTGTCGCTGGGCCTGCTCGTGAGCGGGGCGGCGGGCGTGACCGCCGTGAACGTGGCCGGGGGGCTGGTGGTGCTGAGTCTCGGGTTCACGGCGTTTCGCCGCTGGGGTCCCACCGCGGTCTCGCTGCGGGCCCGGCTCGACGAGGGTGAACCGCTCACCCTCCGCGAGGCGGTCGAAGTGCTCGACCTGCTCGATCGGGAGGGCCCGGTGAGTGAGAGCCTCGCCCGGCGCGTCATGGACCGGGTGCAGCCGGCCATCGGCGAGCTCGTCTCGCTGCGCGAAAGCCCGATTCAGGGAGGCATCAATTACCGGCGGCTGACCTACTGGCGCAGCGCGGAGCACGGCTCGTCACTCGTCGGAATCCTGTGGACGCCGGGCACGACGGCGCACATCCATTCGCACGACTACTCGGCCGTGGGTCGGCGCATCGAGGGAACCGTCGAGGTCGTCGAGTTCGAGCGCGCCGGAACAGATCGTCTTCGAGTCACCGGGCGCATGGAGCTTGGCCCGTCGGAGCGCACCGAGTTCGCCGAGGGCGACACCATTCACCTCGTGCGCAACCTGGGGACCCACGAAGCGATCGACCTGCACGTCTGCGGCCCGCCTGGCGCTCGGGGGGCGTCGCGATATAACGCCCGCGAGACGAACCGCACGCGTACGCTCGCCGTGGGCCAGGAACTCGTGGTCGACGTGGTCGAAGACCGTCTGCCCGTGGTCATGTCGGCGCCCGGAGAGTGACAAGCAACAGCGCCCGGGTGGAGTATGCTCAAGAGGCCAATCGCCGACTCAACCCTGGACGGTTGTAACACGGAGGTTCAATGGTCAATTGGATTGCCGATTTTCGCTATGCGTTCCGCGCGCTGACCCGGCAGCCGACGTTCACGCTGATCGCTCTGTTGACGCTGACGCTGGGCATTGGCGCGAACACCGCGATTTTCAGCGTCATCAAGACCGTCCTGCTGAACCCATTGCCGTATGAGGACCCGGAGCAGGTCGTCGTGCTGTGGGAAGTCAATCCAGACGGCAGCCTGGAGTCGGTCTCCATCCCGACCTATCGCGACTGGCGGGACGAGACACGCGGTCTGGAGGCACTGGCGGCCTACCGGCAAGTCAACTACACGTTTGTCGGACGTGGGGACCCGCGCGACATCTTGGGGGTGCGCGCGACGCCGGAACTGTTTGCCGTGCTCAACGCCGATGCCCGCGTAGGCCGCACCTTCGTGGCGGACGAAGCCGTGCTCGGTAACGACCACGTGGTGGTGCTGAGCCACGGCTTCTGGGAACGCACCTTGGGCGGACGGTCCGGACTGGTCGGCACGACGATCGATCTCGACGCCGAGCCCTACACCATCGTCGGCATCATGCCGCCCCGGTTCGAGTTTCCGACGAGCACCGATGTCGAACTCTGGACACCGCTGGCGTTCAACCCGAACGACATGCACGGCAATTCTCGTCGCGCGCGCTCACTTCTCGTCGTGGGTCGTCTGACGCCGGACGTGACCGTTGGCCAGACGCAGCAAGAGATGACAGTGCTGGGCGGGCGGATCGCCGACGAATTTGCGAGCAGCAATGCGGGCTGGGGCGTGCGTGTGGTCGCCGCGCACGAACAACTCGTGAGCGCCTCGCGTCCGGCCCTGCTGGTACTCATGGGCGCCGTCGCATTCCTCCTGCTGATCGTCTGCGCCAATATGGCGAATCTGTTGCTGGCGCGGCTCTCCGGTCGACGTCGGGAGATCGCCGTCCGCGGCGCGCTTGGCGCCGGGCGCTGGGAGCTGGCGCGGCCGATTCTGGCCGAGAGCCTGCTGCTGTCGGTGGTGGGTGGCGGTCTGGGGCTGCTGGTTGCCGTGGGTGGGCTCCGCCTGCTGACCACGCTGCCCGAGGGCGGATTGCCGCGGATGGAGGCGGTGACGCTGGACGGGGGCGTGCTGCTGTTCACGACCGTGGTGTCGATTCTCGTGGCTATAGCGTTCGGTCTGCTGCCGGCCCTGCAGGCGTCGCGATCGCACCTGCGAGAGAACCTGACCGAGTCGACCGGCGCCACCGGGAGCTTTGCGGCGCGGCGGACCCTGAGTAGTCTCGTCGTGGTCGAGGTGGCGCTGGCGCTGGTCCTGCTCGTGGGCGCCGGGTTGATGGTTCGCAGCTTCTCGGCCCTGCTCCAGGTGAACCCCGGCTTCGAGCCCAACAACGTGGTGGCGGCGCAGGTTTACCTGCCGACGACGACCTATAGTCAGCGCCCGCAGATCGCCCAGTTCTTCGAGGACGTCATCGAGCGTCTGCGAGGGGCGCCGGGTGTGACCGCCGCCTCGGCCGTCTCGACGCTCCCGATGCAGGCGGTGGCCATCGCGTCCGCGTTGCCGTTCTCGGTCGAGGGCCGGGTGCCACCCGAGACGGAGGACCCGCGGGCGGATGTGCGCATGGTCGCGGCAGGCTACTTCGAGACAATGAAGATTCCGTTGCTCGACGGACGCTTCTTCGACGATCGGGACACGGCGGATGCCACACGCACGGCCCTGATCAACGAGACGATGGCGCGCCGATACTTTCCGGACCGCAGCCCGGTCGGTCTGTTCATCGAGAACCCGCACGGTCGGAACGAGGTGGTGGGGGTGGTCGCTGACGTGCGCAACCAGGGACTCGACAGCGAACCCAAGAAGCAGGTGTATCTGCCGTTGCGCCAGAACCCGGTCCCGGCGATGTCGCTGGTGGCGCGCACCGAGCGCGACCCGATGGCGTTTGCGAGCACGCTCCAGCGTGAGATCTGGGCGGTGGATGCGGGCCAGCCAATCTACGATCTGAGCACCATGGACCAGATTTTGGCGCGCGCGGTCTTTCTCCCGCGGATGAGCACCACGTTGCTGGCCATCTTCGCGAGCGCGGCGTTGCTGCTGGCGGCCTTGGGTATCTACGGGGTGTTGTCCTACTCGGTCAACCAACGGACGCGTGAGATCGGACTGCGGATGGCGCTCGGCGCCAGTGCCCGCGAGACCGTCGGCGGCGTCGTGGGGAACAGCATGCTCTTGATCGGGGCCGGCGTCGGCGTCGGCTTCGTGGCCGCGGCGGTGCTGGCGCGCTCGATGGCCGGCATCCTCTACGGCGTCAGCACGTTCGATCTCACGACGTTCGTCGCGGCCGGTCTGGTGTTGGCGACGGTCGGGGTCAGTGCCAGTCTGATTCCGGCTCGACGGGCCGTTCGCATCGACCCGATGCGGGCGCTACGGGACCAATGAGGTGTGAGACGCGCCGAGAGAGGCCTGTCACAGCGCCTGCGGTCTGACCAGTACGCCACAAGCCTCGCAGCGGGTGCCGGTTAGATCGCCCTCCAGCGTGGCCACGTACAGTCGAACAACGTCTCCCGGCGTCGCGACCGAGCGGACGCAGCGCAGCAGGGACCAGACCGCCATCCCCCCGGCGCGGAGGCCCGGCGCGAGCCGCCCCGTGACCAACGCCCACACCACGCCAGGGGGTGCGATCTTGGGGTTTCATCGGAGCCGCCCCGAGCGCCACGGCGGCCCGGAACGGCGAGGGCTCCGCTCCGACCGACCGACAGAGTAGACTCACGCCATGTCCTATCGCGCTGGCCGCCACTTCCTGCAGATACCCGGACCGACGAACGTCCCTGGTCGAGTATTGCGGGCCATGTCACGCCCGACCATCGACCATCGCGGACCGGAGTTCCAGGCACTGGGCTACGAGTTGCTCGAGAGTGTGCGGGAGGTGTTCAAGACGACGCATCCGGTGGTGATCTTCCCGGCTTCCGGTTCCGGCGCCTGGGAGGCGGCCCTGGTCAACTGCCTCTCGCCCGGGGACCGGATCCTGATGGTGGAAACGGGGCAGTTCGCGACATTGTGGAAGCAGATTGCGGAGCGACTCGGGCTCGAGGTCGACTGGATACCGGGCGATTGGCGTCACGGCGTCGACCCGTCCGCGGTGGAGACGCGGCTCGCCGATGATCGGGAGCACGCCATCAAGGCGGTCTGCGTGGTGCACAACGAGACGTCGACCGGGGTCGTCAGCCGGATCGCGCAGGTCCGTGACGCGCTCGACCGCGCCAGCCATCCGGCGCTCTTCCTGGTCGACACAATTTCGTCACTCGGATCCATGGATTATCGCCATGACGAGTGGTCGGTCGACGTCACGGTCGGAGCCTCGCAAAAGGGACTGATGTTGCCGCCGGGTCTGAGCTTCAACGCGGTCAGTGACAAAGCGTTGGCGGCGCATGCGCAGGCGGCGATGCCGCGGTCGTTCTGGGATTGGACCGCCGTGCTCACGGCCAACGAGAAAGGGTTTTTCCCCTACACTCCGGCGACGAATCTACTCTACGGACTGCAGGAAGCGCTGGCGATGCTGCGCGAAGAGGGCTTGTCCAACGTGTTTGCCCGGCACAAGCGTCATGCCGAGGCGACGCGACACGCCGTGCGGGCCTGGGGGCTCGACATTCTGTGTGCCAACCCGGACGAGTACAGCGCCTCGATCACAGCCGTGGTGACCCCCGACGGCCATGACGCGGATCGACTCCGAAGCGTCGTGCTCGATCGGTTTGACCTCTCGCTTGGGGTCGGGCTGGCTCGATTGGCGGGCACGGTGTTTCGCATCGGGCATCTCGGCGATCTCAACGACGTGAGTCTGCTCGGGACCCTGGCCGGAGTGGAGATGGGACTGTCGTTGGCAGAGATTCCACACGACGCCCAGGGCGTGCAGGCGGCGATGCGCGCGCTGGTGGAGCGGGCGGCCTGACTCGCTTTGGAACCGGGCCTGCAATCTGGGCCTGAGGCCTGGCGTGTGCGATGCGACGATACACTTAGGAACCGCCCAGAGTGGACGACGTCTTCCTGAGCGGGCTGCTAGGGAAGTGGCGAGGAGATGGACATGGCGAGATTATCGACTAAACGGCTGGGTGTGACGCTACTCGTGGCGGTGGCGGTGGTGGCGACGACGTTTCGGGCGGCGAACGCCCAGGCGCCAGAGATGGACTACACCCCGGTGACCGACGAGCGATTACGCACCCCCGACGACGCCGACTGGCTGATGTATCGGGGCACCTACAACAGTTGGGGTTACAGCGCCCTCGACCAGATCACGACCGACAACGTGTCACGATTGGTCCCCGTCTGGTCCCTGTCGACCGGCGTCGTGTCCGGGCATCAGTCGCCGCCGATCGTCAACGACGGGGTCATGTTCGTCACCACCCCCGAAGACCAGGTCCTGGCGATCGACGCGCGCACGGGTGATCTGATCTGGCGTCACCGGCGCCAGTTACCCGAGGAGACCCTGCGAGCGCACTGGACCAACCGCGGGGTCGGTCTCTATGGCGACAAGGTGTTCTACACGACGCATGATGCCTTCGTCGTCGCGCTGGACGCCAAGACGGGCGAGATCGTCTGGGAGTCGTCGGTGGCCGACTACCGGAGTGGGTACTACATGACCATGGCCCCGCTCATCGCGAACGGGAAGGTTCTGGTCGGCGCCTCGGGTGGAGAGCGCGGCATCCGTGGATTTGTCGCCGCCTACGACGCGGCCACCGGGGACGAGGTGTGGCGGTCGTACACCGTGCCGGGACCCGGCGAGTCGGGCAACGAGACCTGGCCCGGTGACACGTGGAAGACCGGGGGTGCCTCGATTTGGGTCACGGGTTCGTTCGACCCGGACCTCAACCTCACCTACTGGGGCACCGGGAACCCAGGTCCGTGGATCGGCGACCAGCGGCCCGGAGATAACCTGTTCACGAACTCGGTCGTCGCTTTCGACGCTGACACCGGGGAGATGAAGGCCCACCACCAGTACCACCACAACGGATCGTGGGACTGGGACGAAGTCTCGGCTCCGTTGTTGATTGACGTGCGCCGTGACGGTCGCACCATCAAGTCGTTGGTGCATCCGGCCCGCAACGGCTATCTGTGGCTGCTGGAGCGCGAGGCGAATGCCATCAACTTCGTCGACGCCAAGCCGTATGTCGACCAGAACGTCTTCGCGTCGATTGACCCCGTGACCGGCCGGCCGACCTACGACCAGGAGCGGAAGCCGGGGACCGGCAAGCCGGCCACGTTCTGCCCATCGCTGTGGGGGGGGAAGGATTGGCCGCCGGCCGCCTACAGCCCGCAGACCGGGTACCTCTATATCCCCGCGAATGAGAACCTCTGCTCGACGCTCGTGGGGCGGGAAGTCGAGTACCGTCCGGGCGCGGGCTACACCGGCGCGACGGCACAGACCTTCGTGGCGGATGGCGCCGATCACCTGGGCGAGATTCAGGCCTGGGACCTCTCCACGGGCGAGAACGTCTGGACGCATGAGTTTGCCGAGTCCCAGAACTGGGGTCCGATTCTGGCCACCGGGGGAGGACTGATCTTCTCGGGCGGTACCCACGACCGGTACTTCCGGGCGTTTGACGCGCGGACCGGGGAATTGCTGTGGCAACAGCGGACCAACTCCGGGGTGACCGGTGTGCCCTCGTCTTACTCGATCGACGGCGTGCAATACATCGCGGTGCAGTCGGGCTGGGGCGTCGACGCGCAAGGCATGCAGCGCGCCGTGAATACACACCTCGGCCGCAATATCCAGGTCCCCCAAGGTGGCGTCGTGTGGGTGTTCGCACTGCGCCAGTAGCGTGTGGGCAGGAGCACCACGCATCTCAGTCTCCACGGACCGCGACGGAACCCGATCTCGTCACCAAGAAAATCCGAGGGTGTTTTCTGACGAGGCGTCTGTCTGGCAAGGCGCAAGGAGGGAGCATGCAGGCGGCATGTGACCGACGAAGCAACACCGCCAGACGGGCACCTCGTCGGAAAACCTACGGGTCTCTCGTGGCGAGCGCTTCGTAGAACGGGCAGTGTCGGACGAATCCCAGCGATTCGTAGACACGAATAGCGGCACGGTTGTCGGCCCGGACATTTAAACCGATGGTCTCGATGCCGGCGAGGGCCTTGAGCACCGCGCTCATGACGAGACGTCCCAGCCCGCGCCCACGGAAGTCGCGACGCGTATAGACATTGCCAATGGTGGCGACGCGTTCGCGGCGCGATAGCAGATGCGTGCCCGCGGCCGCCACCAGCACCTCGTCTGCGTAGATCCCGAAGAACACACCATCGGTCACCATTGATGGAAAGAAGAAGTCGGGTGCTTCGCCAGTCTCGTCGCCATCGGAGTACAGTCGGTGGAGCGCGGGCACATCGCTCGCGCCGAGGCGCGTCGCGTTCTGGGGGCAGACCGGAATTGGCGTGCCGCTCCAACCCATGCGCCACATCGAGTGGGCGTCGGTCACCGGGGTGTGTCGTGCGATTTCCTCGAGCGCGTCCGTTTGCACCTGGAGGTGCACCGGCCAGGTCACGTGAGCGAGAGCCTCCCGCACGCTGCCGGTTCCGATCGCGAAGAGAATGCTCGTACCGTAATCGTGCAGGACGAGGGTGAGATCCGGCGCGAACCACCGGGCCTTCGCTTCCATCCCTGGTTTGAGATCGCCCAGTGCGTAGACGCTCCACACAGGGTCACGGCGAAGGATCGCGCGGATCTCGTTCGGGTCGGTCCGGCGGGGCATCCGGTCCTACCGCCAGTAGCTGAACTCAGGCTGGTAGCAGGTGCCGTCCAGGTCGACCACGCGGTCCTGCATCACCGCCTGGGCATCGGTGATGGCACGGTTATAGACCGACGGGCCGATTTCTTCGAGAAAAAAATCGAGGAGGAGCTTGGCCTGCAAGTCGCCCACGTCGTCATCCATGTGCTCCTCGAAAAAGCGTTTGATCGAGGCGAGCGAGCGTTCCTTCGCGTCCGCGGCCAGTTTGATTGGCACGCCGTGTCTCTTGGCCACATCACTCCTACTCCGACGACGGTCAGCGTCGATTGACGGTCGGCGTCGCTACTTCGCGAGCGGATCCGGACGAATCTGGAACTTGACGTTTTTCTGGTGCGTGCCGGCGCCGCCCTCCAAGTGCCAGGCCGCATAGTTCGAGTAACTCGACCACAGCCCCTTGCCCTTCCATCCGGTCGTCGGATCGTCGATTCGGCCGTTGGACGATCGCGAGAAGAAGCCCATTGGATACGGGACTCGCAGCGTGATGAATTGCTCGGTGTCCGGGACAAAGACCTGCAGCGAATCCGTGTTCACGTCTCCGTACAGCGGAACGTCGTGCCCGAGACCGAGCACGTCGTGGTGGTCGATCTGTGTGAGGTAGCTCTCGTCAGAATTGATCGGAAAGTCGGCGTTCTGATACGTGGGCTTTTCCAGCCGTTGGAACGTCCAGCCTTCGGGGCAGCGTTGGCCAGTCGGGTCCGGGACGGTCGACGCGCACTGGCCGCGATCGAACGACGCGAGATGACCGCTGCCGCGCCAGTCCTGCCAGGCGACGCCGTCCTCGGTGAAGTGGAGCCCCCCACTCCCGTAGGCGGTCGGGTTGGTGACCGTGGGCGGCGGCAGATATAGTTCGGCGCGGCACGACTGGGGCGGGTTGTCACCGAGCTCGATACGCACGAGCTTGTTGTCCCTCGGGCCATTGCCCGAACACCACACCGACCCGTCGGCGGGGTTCACCGCGGGCGAGTAGCAGTTGAACTGCACCCGGTGATCACGCGTGGGGTCGAGTTCGGCGGTCGGTTCGGTCCACCCCGGCTCGGCCACACCGTCGCCCGTGGTATCAAGCACGGCCGGACACCACCCCTGCGCGGTCTCGGCGTCACCGGTCTCGTCCCACATGTCCATGTCGATCCAGCCCACGCCGTCGTTGAACCCGTAGTAGATGACGTCATCCTCGCTGATCATGTTGTGGTCGGCCGAGAAGCAGGTGTCGATCTCGTCGAACGCCTCGGTCCCGGGGTCATACATGAACACCTGGCGAGAGCCGCGCGGCACGGGGAAGTGCGCGGCGAACCGGTTCGCCTCATCAGTGCAGAACGCCGGCTGCGCGTCGGCCGCGCGTACGCGGCCCGTGAGCCAGACACGACCGTCCGCGTCCATCGCCACGCTGCGGGGGTCGGCCTGGCGGGCCCAGACCGGGTCGTCGCCCCAGTAGGGCGATGTCGGCGTTTGATCTTGAATCGTCGGGCCGTTCGAGGGGATCTCGATGACGCTCGCCGTATGGGTGACGGGGTCGAGCACGGTCAGAATGTCGCTTGGCTGCACGACGCCGTAGACGAGCCCGTTGGCGTTGACGGTGGCGTCCCGCACGTCAGAGGCGGTGCTGTCGGTGCGTCCGTCGGTCTCCGTGCCCCAGTCCCACAGGGTTACGACGACGTTGCGTTCGATCCCGGTGGGGCGAGATGGGGTCTGGGTGGGCGACTCACCCGCGGCGATACGGTCAGTCCAGTCGGCGAACATCGCGCGCTGGTCCCCGAGCCGTCCGAATGCGCCCGCCATGGCCGAGCCCATCGGGCCCATGGCCACGCGCCGGTCCCACGCCTGCAGATGCGAATCCGACTCGCGGAGGATGTCACCGGGAATTTCTCGGGTGGCCAGGTTGCCGATCTGGTGGCAACTCAGGCAGCCGGTCACGGTGCTGCCGAGGGCTTGCTGAGAGTGTTCACCCTCCGGCAGCTCCACCATCGAGAGCCACCAGGCGGCGGGGTAGACCTGGGCCGCGGCTTGGGCGTCCGGCGCCACAACACCGTCGAGGTCGAGCTGCTGTCCCGGGGTGGCTGCGACCCGGGCCGAGTCGACAAGGCCATACCCACGCACGAACACCTCGTACGTGGCGTCCGGCAGATCCGGGAGGACATACCGACCCTGGTCGTCGGTCGCCACGATCCGGATGAAGCGGGTCGGGAGGTCGGTGGTCTCGGCCACGACCCAGACGCCAGCTTCCGGACCGTCCACACTGGTGACGACCCCGCCGATGTCGTCGCCATCGATGTCGACGGCGCCCGCCCCGGTGCCGTCGGAGGGCATCCCATCCTCGCAACCCGGGGTCATGACCAGCGCCCCGGCGACGACCCCAGCTCCCAGTATCTTGCGTAGTCGATAACCCATGACTCGTCTCCGTCGGACTCAACGAAAAGGCCCGGCGCGAGTGCCGGGCCTCAGGGTGATGCCGCGAGGGATGGATGTCCCACCCGGCGTATTCGTGCTGCCCTCGCCTAGCCGACGCTGAGCAGATCCAGCTTGCCGGTGCTGTCACTCATCTGGTCGACCGGCACCCCCATCTTGTCGAGAATGGTGAGGTGCAGGTTGCTGATCGGTGTGCGCTCCTCATACCGGATGTGTCCGGCCGGCTTGAGATGACCTGACCCGCCACCCACCATCACGAGCGGCAGGCCCCTGTTGTCGTGGCGGTTGCTGTCAGACATCCCGGCCCCGTACAGCATGACCATGTGGTCGAGCAACGTGC
This sequence comes from Vicinamibacterales bacterium, assembly GCA_029940535.1. Taxonomy (GTDB): domain Bacteria; phylum Acidobacteriota; class Vicinamibacteria; order Vicinamibacterales; family UBA8438; genus UBA8438. Next base: position 25,667 of record JAPYUM010000011.1, on the reverse strand, counting down.
CGTCGCCGTCGGGCGTCGCCCGCGCTTTCTCGAGGAAATGCGAGAACAACGTCAGGTGGAACGTGTTGATCTTCGCGACTTTCTCGTAGAGCGTCGGGTCGTCCCGGTGGTGTGAGGTTGGATGATGCGAGTCAGGTACCCCGATTTCCGGGTATGTCCGGCCGCTGATCTCACGTGCCAGCATGAAGGTGCTGACCCGGGTCAGGTCGGTCTGATACGCCAGCAGCAGGAGGTCGAACATGAGCTTGGCGTGCTCGGTGTAGGTCGCCGGTACGCCGGCCGGCTGGTCCACTTCGGGGAGTTCGCGATCGCTCTGGGCCTCGGCCATCTGGATGCGGCGCTCGATGTCGCGCACTGCGTCGAGATACTCGTTGACCCGGAGTCGGTCGGACGCGCCAAGCCCGCTCTGGAGCGAATCGATCTTTTCGGTGACCGAGTCGAGAATGCTCTGGTCCTTCTGCATCCGAGCCAGACGCGCGGCCGGGTCGGTTGACCCGCTGTCGCCGAAGAGCTGCTCGAACACCGCACGCGGGTTGTTCTCACCCATCAGCGGGGTGGTCTCGTTGCGCCACGAGATCGTGTTGGTGTAGGTACAACTGAAGCCGACATCGCACGACCCTGAGACGTCACGGCTATCCAGCGCGAGCTCGAGCGAGCCGAGCTGCGTGTGTTTCGCGAACTCGCGTGCCAGGAGCTGGTCGACGGAGATGCCCGCTCGCAGGTTCGACTCGGTGCGGGCCGGGGTGACCCCGGTCAGGAAACGCGTGGCCGCGCTGGCATGCACGCCAGCGTTGCTGGGCACGCCGTTGAGACCGGTCAGCAGGGTCATCTGATCACGATACGCGGCGATCGGATCCAGCAGCCGCGTGGTCTCGAAGCCGGTGCCCTCGCCGTCGGGCGTCCAGTGCTTCATGGCCATCCCGTTCGGCACATAGACGACGCCGAACCGACGCACCGGGTTGGCGGCGCTGTTGCGGATGGCGGCGAATGCTGGGACCATCCCGTCGAGCAGCGGAAGCGCCAGGCCGGCGCCGATGCCGCGCAACACGGTGCGGCGGGGAATAGCCTTCTTTGTGATCATCATGAGTCGGTTCTCCGCATCTGGAACGCGTCGCTCTGCACAATCCCGAGGATGATAGATGACCAGCGGTAGTCGTCGCTGGCCGCTTCGCGGACGATCTTGCGAACGGTCGGGGCGTCGTAGTACTCGAGCCCACGCCCCAGGGCGTATCCCATCAATTTTTCGGTCACGGTCCCGACGAAGTCGTCGGGGCGGTCCAGCAGCAGATCGCGCAGGCCGGTCGGTCCGGTGAAGGCCCCGCCGTCCGGTAGGGCACCCGAGGCGTCGATTGGCGTGCCGTCCTCGCTCAATTCACGCCAGGCACCGACCGCGTCGAAATTTTCGAGCGAGAAGCCGATCGGGTCCATGGCGTTATGACACACCGCACAGGCCGGGTTTTCCCGATGCTGCACCATTGCCTGACGCATGGAGAGTGGTTCGCCGTCCTCGTTCTCTTCCTCCAGCGTCGGCACGTTGGGGGGCGGCTCCGGCGGGGGAGCGCCCAGAAGGTTCTCGAGTACCCATTTCCCGCGCAAGACCGGCGAGGTCCGGTTTGGATACGAGGTTACCGTCATCAGGCTGCCGTGACTCAACAGTCCGGCGCGCTCACCCGGTTCGAACGTCACCTTCCGGAATCGGTTGCCGTAGATGTTCGGAATCTCATAGTGCCGAGCCAAGCGCTCGTTGACGAAGGTGTAGTCCGCGCTCAGCAACTCGAGCAGGCTCGCGTCATCGCGTATCAGGCTCTCGATGAAGAGCTCGGTCTCCATCTGGTACGCCTCACGCAGATTCTCGTCGAAATCCGGGAACGCGATCGGATCGGGGTAGGCGCCCTGAATATTTCGCAGATGCAGCCACTGACCGGCGAAGTTGTCCACCAGCGACCTGGACCGGGGGTCGGACAGCATCCGTCGCACCTGTTGTTCGAGCACCTCCGTAGTGCCAAGGGTGCCGTTCTCCACCGTCGACATCAATGCGTCGTCCGGGATGCTGCTCCACAAGAAGAACGAGAGTCGCGAGGCCAGCTCCACGTCGCGTAGCGCGTAGGTCATACCGGGCTGGCCGTCCACCGGGTCGTTCTCGATCCGAAAGAGAAACTCCGGGTCTGCCAACAACCGCTCGAGGGCAAAGCCGATGCCCTCGTCGAAACTGCCTCCGGCTCGACCCGCTTCGAAGAATCCGAGTAGCGTGCGAACGTCGGCGTCGGTAGCGGGACGCCGATAGGCACGTCGCGCCAGTGTTGACAGGATGTCGGTGGCGCACGGCACCTCGTCGGCCACAGTGGCCGGCGTGCAGGTGAACACCTTCGCCCGTGTCGGCGTCTGCCCCGGTCCATCCACCGTGTAGGGTCCGCTGATCTGGACGTTGTCCAGGGCCGGGTTGCTGTCCGGCATGTCGTCGACGGCCAGCGCGAACCCCGTCTGGCGGGGCTGCAACACACCGTCTTCTTCCCAGGTCTCGCGTGGGAACGAGACGGCAATCAGGTGGGGTCCGGCATCCACGTTGATGCGCACTTCGATGCCATCGTCGGCGTGCAGCGTGTAGGACTCCCACACGTCGTCACCACGCACATTGCCCGCGAAACTCATCGGGGCCGGCATGCCGGGCGCCTCGCCGCCGAACGTGAACTGCCTGATACGACGACCGTCCAAGCGAATCTCGACGTCGTGGGCCTGGTCGATGCCCCGCACGTAGCCCACATAGTTGGTGCGCAGCCGCAGCTTGACCAGATACTCGCCGTCGACCGGGAAGTGATGTCGCACCGCCGTCCCACCGCGCGACCCGAATGGCAAATCTTCGCTTTGCTGGGTGTCCTGCACCCGCCGGAGCGGGACGTCGTAGGTCTTGATGACGGTGCCACCGGCCGGTGCCCGACCGATTGCCAGTCGGCTGATCTTTCGAGAGGCGGAGACGTAGCGCCCGAAGAGCGCGGGGGAGAGCGAGAGCGCGCCGGCGTTGTTGTCGAACCCATACCGATCGGGGGAGTCGGCTGGAATCCACTCCGCGACATCAATGTCGAGGTCCAGCAGGTCCCGAATCACGTTTCGGTACTCCGTCTGATTCAGTCGGTGGAATGCTTGGGTGCGGCCGGGATTGGGGTTCGCCTCGGCCGCGCGGTCGAGCTCGTCCTCGAGCCAGCGTCGAAAGCCGTCATAGCGTGCCTTGTCAGGGCGAGGTCTCGGCTGCGGCGGCATGGCGCCCACCCGCAGCTTGCGCACCACGCTCTCCCAGACTGCGGGATGTTCGGCGACGTTGTCGACGTTGACGTCATCCAGCGCCAGGCCCACGGCGCGCAGTTGCGAGATCAGGAGCGATCGGGGCTCATCGGTGCCGTTGACGTAGTCGCCGTTGTGGCAGGTGACGCAGTACTCGTCAACCAGGGCGCGTTGTGGCGAGACGGCGGTCGCCGAGGGCTCGACATCCGGCTGTTGCCCGGCGGCCTGGGGGGTCAGCGAGGCCCAAGTGGCCACCGCTACTACCACCGCTCCGACCGCGCCCACGCGTCTGCCCACTGACCGGCCTTTCTGCGAGGTCGTCATCCAATTACAGTACAAGATAGGCTAGTGTCGCCGCAGACGTCGTCCGTTGTCAATCGCGATCGGCTGCGGTAGGATCGGGCTCAATCGGCAGTGCCGGCCGCGCCCACAAGGTCCCCCCCATGGAGATGACGTCGATGCATCTGCGTACCTCCCTTCTGTGCTCTTTCCGAGTCCTCAAGCCGCCAATGCGTCTGTGTGTGGCGCTGGTGGTGTGCGCCGGACTGACAGGTTGGCCGACGCCGGGGGCCGCGCGGTCACTCGGCCTGGAGGCGGACGAGGTGCCGCTCATCGCGGCGGTGAAGTCAGAAGACCCCGCCGCGGTTGCGGCTCTGCTGGGCGAGGGGACGGATGTCGATTCGGCGCAGCCCGACGGAGCCACGGCGCTGCATTGGGCGGTGTTCCGCGACAACCTGGCGATTGTCAACCTGCTGATCGACGCCGGCGCCGATGTCAGCGTGGCCAACGAACTGGGTGCCACCGCGCTCTGGCTCGCCGCTGACAACGGGAGCACCCCGATGGTGCTGCGTCTCTTGGCGGCGGGGGCCCGCCCGAACGTCGCGCTGCCCGAGGGCGAGACCCCGATCATGACCGCGTCGCGGACCGGGAGTGTCGATGCGGTGAATGCGTTGGTGGCGGCTGGCGCCGACGTCAATGCGACCGAGACGACCCGGGGACAGACCGCCCTCATGTGGGCCGTCGCGCAAGGGCACCACGCGGTGGTGTCTGCCCTCATCGAGCACGGCGCGGACGTGACGGCCCGGTCCATGGAGCGGCCGCGGCTGATGCATGCCGCCAATACGAACGCCTCGCAGTACGACCAAGGGATGATGTGGAACCGCGGCGGGTTTACCTCGTTGCTGTTTGCCGCCCGACATGGTGACATCGAGTCAGCCAAACTGGTGCTCGGTGCCGGCGCGGATGTCGACGCCGCCGCGCCCACCGGCGCCACCCCTCTCGTGGTGGCCGCGCACAGCGGGCAGTCTGAGTTCGCCGCGTTCCTGCTGGACGAGGGGGCTGATCCGGACGCCATCGGCGCCGGGTACACCGCGTTACATGCGGCGACGCTTCGGGGTGAGGAACGCCTTGTCGAAGCACTGCTGAAACACGGAGCGGACCCGGACCTGCGTCTCGAGAGTGGCACACCGTTGAGGCGGACCAGTCAGGACTGGGCCTTCAACCCAGCGCTCGTGAGCGCGACGCCCTACTGGCTGGCGGCGTACTTTCGTGAGCCCAACATCATGCGCGATCTGGTGGCGGCCGGGGCTGATCCACGGTTGACCACGCTCGAATTGTGGAGACCGGTGTTCGAGCGCGCCGGCGGTGTCGGGGCTCCGTACAACGCCGGCGGGTTCGTGGCGCCGCTTCTCGCGGCACTCCGCGGCCCTGCCAACAAGGGACGCTTCTTCCTGGGCTCGGCGGGCGACCAGAATGAGGAAGCCCAAAAAGTTCTGGATTCGGTTCGGGTCGCGGTCGAGTTCGGCGCCGACGTCAACCAGACCGACGCGCGTGGCGGCGCCGCTCTCCATGCTGCGGCCCAGCTCAACTTCACGACCGTGGTGCGGCTGCTCGTCGAGCAGGGCGCCGATCTGAACCTAGAGAATGGGAGCGGGCGCACGCCCCTGCAACTGGCCATCGCGGCGGCCGCCGGCCGGGAACGAAGCTCCATACTGGCGGACCGGGCCCCGGATGGGAACACCGCCGACGTCCTGCGCGAGCTCGGCGCGGTCGACCCCGACGCGGCGGAAGACGAGTCCGCCGGGGCGCGCTGACTCCGTGCGTCTCCATACGACCGACACTAGTCCATCGGGTACTCGTCAGGCCGGCCCGCACGTTCCCCAGTTCATCGACGACGACCTCGTTGGGTCACTGCATCCTCGACGGGACGCTCGTAGCGCCGGGCCGAAATTTTCACGAACCACCATGAGATGATGTGGCGCTTGATGAGCGTTCGGGATGCTTCGGAAAGCCGACCGTGACCGAGGCTCCCATCCACCTCAGCGTTGTGATTCCCGCGTTCGAGGAGGCCGCGCGGCTTGGTCCGACTCTCGAACAGGTCCGCTATTTCCTGGATCACCGACGCTTCGAGAGTGAAGTGGTGGTGGTGGTGGACGGCGGCCGTGATGGGACAGTGGAGTTGGCCCGCGGGCTGGCTCGTGACTGGCCGGCCCTGGTCGTGCTCGAGAACGCGGTCAATCAGGGCAAGGGGTACGCGGTCCGACGTGGCATGCTGGCGGCCCGCGGCCGGTATCGACTGTTCTCGGACGCAGACCTGTCGACACCGATTGCCGACGTCGATCGATTGATCGACACGATCGACGGCGGCGCCGACGTGGCGATCGGTTCGCGGGCGCTGGCTGATTCCGATGTGCGCGTGCGTCAAGCGTGGTGGCGACAGTCGATGGGCCGCGTCTTCAATCAGATCGTGCGCCGCGTGGCGGTACCCGACGTTCGCGACACGCAGTGCGGGTTCAAGTGTTTTCGGGCGGAGGCGGCGCAGCGGATCTTCCCGCGACAGCGCATGGCCGGTTTCTCATTCGATGTGGAGTTGCTGTGGATTGCGCGCCAACAGGGGTGCCGCGTGGTCGAGGTGCCGGTCACCTGGGTCAACGATCCGTCGAGTCGTGTGCGTCCGGTGCGCGATTCACTCCGCATGCTCGCCGATATCGTGCGTCTGCGGGTCAACGACCGGCGCGGCCTCTACTCGCAGTCGGACGGCAGTGGGGTTGAGGGCGGGGCGCCCGAGGCCTGAGAACACTGACGGAGCGCGACCTCCGTCGTGGGCACTGGCGCTCGGGCGTCGTTACTGGCCGACCCGCTCGAATACCTGTATTTCCGGGTTGATCTTGGCCAGGACCGTGAAGGGGTCTTCGCAGACGCCCCGCCACACCCGATCTGGTCCCACCATCGGCCAGGTCGGGGTCGATCGGTGGGCCAAGGATAGTCGGTAGCCCTTTGACCCATCGCGGAGCCCCGCGTAGAAGTCGGCGGCCGAGCTTCCCGGCTCGGCCCGACAGCTGAAGCCTCGATTCACGACAATGAAGCGGGGCCGTATCTCGTCGACCTCGGCCCACGACTCTCGGATTTCCAACGCCCGCGCCGCGTCGACCCGTGGCAGATAGATGGTCATCCCAGGCATCCCGATCTGTCCCGCCGCGTGCACCGGTTCCGCGAGCCAACGCTCGACCCCGTAACGCGAGTCGCTGGCCATCACCACGTCGACCGTGACCCCTGCCAGCAAGAGGTAGCCGAACAGTCCGGCGACGGCCGCCCGACGCCAGACGAGCCACCGTCCCGGACCCAGTCCATCGGAGAGCAGCTTGCCGCCAAAGAGGGCGAGGATGAAGCAGATCCCGAGAAAGAATCGGTCGTAGTGATACATCACCACGCTGATGACGCACAGATAGTAAGACAGCGCCGGCAGCAACAGGAACAGGTGGTCGCGCGCGCGAACACTGGAGACCAAGCCCGCGATGCAGACCAGGAGCCCGGGCAGGCTCAGACACAACGCCAGCACCCGAACCGACTCCCAGGCCATCGCGAGATGCCCTGCGGGGGTCGCGGTGAACATGCGGTACTCCTGGCTGACCGGTCCGACCAACAACGCGACGTGACTCAGGAACCCGGTCAGATTGAACAGGAGATTGTGGCCCAACGCGAACACGCAGAGACCGGTCACCGCCGCCCATCGGAGGCGGCGGTCCGCCCAGACCGACGCGCCGCGGGCCCACGCCCCCTCACCCGGGGCCCGCGATGCACGAAGCCAGACGAGATGCAGGACCGGGAGGACGTAGAGCCCATACGCCTGGTCCTTGGTGCAGACGGCCAATGCCGCGGTGAGCGCGAACCGCAGGTAGTCGCTGGCGCGGTCGGCCTGGATTACACGAATGTAGAACAACAACGACAGCGCGAACCAGAACAGATACGGCACGTCGACGTTGGCCATCTTGGCGTAGTAGACGAACGGCGGCATGGCCGCTACCAATGCTGCCGCCGCCAGCCCCGCCCGTCGACTTGTGTACAGTTGCAAGCCACAGAGGTAGACGACATAGACCGTGCCCACCGCCATGGCCACGCTCATCAGGCGCGCCAGCATGAAGAGCGCCGTGTGGGTGAGGTCGGCCGTGAGGTCGACGACACCGAACCATTGGGCCACGAAGAACGGCGCATAGAGGGTCGTCAGCAGATAGAGCTGGACCGGCGGGTACTTCAGGTGCCAGCCTCCCGAGAAACGTTGGGCCACCGCGTCCGTCACGTCGATCGGGTGCAACTCGTCGGGGGCCCAGGTGATCGGTTGCGGAAGACCCCAGCCGATGGCGACGACGCTCAGCAGGAAGCTGGTGGCCAACAAGAGCCACAAGATCCGGTTGGCGTCAGGCTCGTCGGCGCGCGTGTCACAGTGCCGGGCGACGTGGCGGAGAGGCCACCACCAGAAGCCGACGAAAATGAACAGCGAGCCGGTGAGGGGCCACAGATACGCCTGGCCCCACAGGGCATCGTACGCACGCCAAGCGGTGCGCGTCGGAAACAATCGGTCGGTCGTGATCGGCTCGACGGGCCCCGGGCCATCCGCCCACAACAGCTCGAGAGTGTAGTCGCCGCCGTGGCTGACAAACGCCACTTCGATCGCGTGTAGACCGGCCTCGAGCGAGACTGCCGCCGTCTGCTCGGATGGGCCGTAGGCGCCGTTGTTCACGCGGAGGCGTCCATCCAGATACAGCCAGGCGACGTCCTCCGCGACCACCGTGAACCGGTACACGGCCGACCGATCGACTTGGAGAAACCCTTGCCACCTGGCGCTGAAACCGCCATCGGCGGCCTCGGGGATGGCCATCACCCGCTCGTCGAGCGCCCCTGTCGTGATGCGCTGGTCGCGGCCCTCTGCTCCCGGGGCTCCCGTCCATTCCGGATTCGAGTAGTAGCGGGCCACGAGGCCGTGTCTGGAGCCCGCCACCCCGGCCGCGCCGAGGCCACATGCCGCGCCGATGACGGCGACCAGACCGATGATGGTGGTTGTCGATACGCGCACGAACCGCCATTCTACGGGCTCGAGCAAGCATTCTGGCCGTGCGCGCGGTCGAACTGCCGCACCACGTCGCGTTGCCACAGCGTGCGATTGATGTGCGGACGCACCGACTCCAGGTGGGCCTGCGCCCGTTCGGGTGTCATCCCGCGGTATGCGACCAGCCAGCACAGGGCGACCGTGGCGCTTCGGCCGCGACCCGCCTTGCAGTGGATGTAGACGGTGTCGCCGCGGCGTCGGTGGGTCTCAACAAACTCGACCGCGCGCTCGATGCTCTCCAGCGTCGGTGGCGTGAAGTCGAGCGTCGGCGTCCGGAGTTGCTCGATGGAGTGTCTGGCGTAGCCCGCGGTCGGGCCACCATACTCGGCGCAGGTGTTGACCACGGCGCGCACCCCGGCGGCGGCCATGTCGTCGACGAGCCACGGCAACGGGAGGGCACCGAGGAGGACATGGTCCTCGACCTCGTCCCACCAGTGTCGGCTCGGCAGCAGCCGTTCCAGGACCAGGTTGTAGATGAGGGACGGGATGAACAGAAGCCGAATCACCAAGGGCCGCACGCTGACTACTGTAATCAATGCCGGCGGTTGACGGAACACGAGAACGCCGGATCCGTCTTGTTCCGGCACCTGGTGTGGCGGCCGTGGCGGGTGAGCGCCGACGGCACGGCTCGGCCGGCGCACGGGTCGTAGAACGGTGATCGGCTCGCCGACGAGACAAGAAGCGGTGCGCTGTCAGGAGGCGAGAGGTGAGTCGAGCAGCCCCCGGACGTGTTCCCCCAACGCCGCCAGCGAGACTGGCTTCTGGAGAAATCGAACACCGGGGGTCTCATCGGCTTCCGCGAGGGTCCCCGGTTCATAGCCGGACATGTACAACACTTTCATGTCGGAGCGTCGAGACCGGAGCGCTTCGGCGGGCTCCGTTCCCATCATCCCGGGCATCGACATGTCGGTGACCAGCAGGTCGATTGTCCCGCCGTGCTGGACACCGAGCCGTAGGCCTTGGAGACCGGTGTTGCCCAAGAGCACCGTGTAGCCCGCATCACGGAGAAAGTCGCGGATCAAGGTTCGCAGTTCAGACTCATCCTCGGCCAACAGTATTGTCTCGGACCCTGAGATGTCATCTTCAATCGGGTCGAGAGGTTGCTGCGTCGTCTGCGCTGGCCGCACTCGTGGATAGTAGATCCTGAAGAGCGAGCCCCGTCCTTCCTCGCTGTCGGCGACGAGATAGCCGCGCGCTTGCTTTACGAGTCCGTGGACGGCCGAGAGACCCAGGCCGGTGCCTTTGCCTTCTTCCTTCGTGGTAAAGAACGGTTCGAATATGCGAGAAAGTGTCTCCGACTTCATGCCGGTGCCGCCGTCTTTGACCTCCAACACCACGTAGGACCGTGGACGCCCCGGTCGGTCCTTGTCATTCGCCTTGATGTCCGTGTTGTGGGCGGCGACTTCAAGTCGGCCGCCCATTGGCATGGCGTCTCGAGCATTGAGCGCGAGGTTGATAATCACCTGTTCGACCTGACTGCGGTCGACCCGAGTGTGGCCCAGTTCCGGCACCAACCGCGTGACCAGATCGAGATGGTCGCCAAGCAGCCGGCGAAGCATGTCATCCGCGTCCCGCACGACCGAGTTGAGGTCCAGGTCCGCGGGCTTGACCGCGTCGTCTCGGCTAAACGCCAGGAGCTGTCGTGTCAGCGACTGAGCCCGACGCGACGCGCGGAGAATGCTTTCGGCTGACCGAGCGCCGGCATCTTCCGGCGGCAGTCGCTTCGCCAGGAGTTCGCCATGGGCCCTCCACGACCATGAGCAGGTTGTTGAATTCGTGCGCGATACCGGCGGCTAGTTCGCCCAGCGCGGCCATCTTCTTCTCGTGTTGAAGTTGCCCGTCGAGCGCCTGATGGTCAGTGACATCGTACACGCCGTTCTTCAGCGCCTCCTCGTGCGCATGTCTCACGATGGCCCGATCCTCGGGATGCACGCACTGCAGGTAGGTCTCTGGTGACAGGTCGCCACGATCATCCGAGAGGCCAAACATCCGATACGCCTCAGCCGACCAGCGTACGATGTCGGAGGCCAAATCCCACTCCCACCGACCCAAGTCGGCACTCCGGTCGGCCGTCTCGAGACCCTTCCGGCGGTCGCCCAACTGACCGTTTCGACTCCTGTGTTCTCCCGCCGCCTCTCGTCCGAGGCAGTCGCCGTCGGTTTGCTGGCCGCGCCCGCCGGTATGGCCTGTGCCGGACATCTGCGCGAGACGGGTGACATTGCGTTCTCTCTTCACAGGTTCCTCCGCGCTGGCCGATACGCCGCTGTGGTGGTGTCCAGCAGCTCGGCCGCACGGGTCCCCTGACCCGCAAACGGCGACGCCGACGGTGACAGCACTGAGCACAAGCAGCAACTTCGATCGCAGACGACGAGAAAGCGGCCCCATCAAGACAGACGCTAGTTGTATCGGCGCGGTATGACGGTCGAGTAGATTTTCTTGCGCTTCCTGTGTGGGTGCAACGTGGTTTATTTGCTCGCGGCAGGCGACGGGGACAAGCGCGACGCCTCGTGTGCGCGCTCTGCTCAATGAGCGGTTATGACACACTCGAATAGTGGAGCACTTGGTAAGACTCGTTGGCTAGAATCCGAGTTGAGACGTGACACTAGCGTGCGTTGACGCGCGCCGCGGTCAGGATGTTGAGCAGTCCGTAGTTACCTTCGTGACAGCCATACTCGTACATGGGGCCGTCGATCCGCTCAATGGGAAAGGTGGCGGTCCACGGGCTGGTCCAGGTGGTCGGGTCCGTGACGGTGAACGAGTAGTCGAGCGTGGTTGGGTCCGCCAGACGGAAACGCTCGACCAGACGCAGGTTGTCCGCGGCCCCGCGAAATTCGGCGGCGGGTGAGAAGTTCGTCGTCTCTACCACCAGGGTGTCTCCCTCCCAGTGGCCACGTGAGTGTCCGCGCCATTGCCGCACGCCGTCGGCGAGGGTGGCACCGACGCTATGGCGGGCGTCGAGCGGCACGATCCGCGCGTCATGAATCATCTCGTTGAGGATGACCACGTGGTTGGGGGTCTGCAGGATCTGGATGTTGTTGTTGTACCCGGCGGGCAGCATTCCGTTCGGCAGGCCGCGGGTGATGCAGCGCTCCCAGAGGTTGCGGTCGCTGAACGAGTCGGCCGGTCCGCGTCTCTGTCTGGCGCTTCGGCGCTGCGCCGCCCGGCGAAGGCCCTCCGTCGAGAGCGCGGGAATCCTACCATCCGGCGGGTCGACAATGAGCGAGCTCCGGCCACTGCTGACCGCCGTGGTGCCATAGTCGAGCCAATACGGAGCGTGCACAGACGGCGCCGTCCGCGGATCACCGGGCGGACGTCCGTCGGGTCGGTCGCGGCGCTGTTGCTCGAGGTCTGCGACTTCCTCGTGGGTGAGGAACTCCCGGCCATCGAGCTCGTCAGGTCGCTCGAGCGGCGTCAACGTGCGATAGTCCCAGATGCCCTGCAAATCGGGCGCGCCCCAGGCGGTACGTGGCGTGGTCCAGTTGACGACGTCAGTCTCGCGCTCCTGAGCCGCCCCCAGGGAGGCCGTGAGACTGGTCGCTGCCAGCAGCGACCAGCCGATTCGGGCGTGGGCGTGCTTCATCTAGATCTCCGACAGTGGCGCCGGCTGACGCCCACCGATACGATAGCACCGCAGAGACACGGCGCGACGGGTTTCACATCAGGAGACGGGTGATGCGGACGACGACGACCATAGCTAGGGTGATCATGATACTGGCGGCGGCCATAGCGGTCCCGGCGGTCGTATCGGGCCAGCCTGCTCGACTGGCTCAGGACTCGCAGGCTCAGTGGGCAAAGTTCCGGGGACCCGACAACGGCGCGGTGGCCGACGACCCGAGATTGCCGGACACCTGGAGCGAAACCACCAATGTTGTTTGGAAGGCGGACGTTCCCGGTCTCGGGTGGAGCTCGCCGGTGGTCTGGGACGACCATATCTTTCTGACCACCGCAGTCAGTGCGGGAGAAGAGCGCCAGCCGGTGCGCGGGTTGTACGACCCCGGAGCCGCCAGCGGCGCCACCCGATCGGACGCGAGTCATCGCTGGTTGGTGTATGACCTCGACTTCGCGACTGGGGCGGTGCGGTGGGTCCGCGAGATGGCGGTCGCCGTGCCCCAGATCGAGCGGCATCTCAAGAACAGCTTCGCCTCGGAGACCCCGGTGACCGATGGCGAGCGGGTCTATGTCTACTTCGGCACGATCGGGCTGGTGGCGGCTCTCGACCTGACCGGAGAGGTGCAGTGGCGACGCGAGCTGGGCGTCTTCAACGGCCGACAGCGTTTTGGTACCGCCGCGTCGCCGGCTCTCCACGACGGGCGTCTGTATGTGGTCAACGACAACACGACCCAGTCGTTTCTTCTCGCACTGGACGCGGCCACCGGTGACGAAATCTGGCGAGTCGAGCGCGACGAAGTCGAAAATTGGGCCACGCCGTTCGTGTGGGAGAACGACGTTGGCACCGAAATCGTCACCGCCGGGTTGCGCCGGGTGCGGTCCTACGACTTGGATGGCCAGCTGCTGTGGGAGCTCGGCGGCATGACTGTCAACGTCGTGCCGACGCCGTTCGCCCGGGACGGATTGGTCTACATCAGTTCGGGGTATCCCGGCGGCATGCCCCGGCCGGTCTACGCGATCCGTCCGGGCGCATCTGGAGATATCTCGTTGAGCGAGGGCGAGAATGGCAACGACTTCATCGTCTGGTATCAGCCGATGCTGGGCACCTACAACACCTCGGCGCTGGTCTATGACGGCCACTACTACACCCTGCTCGACCGCGGGTTCCTCCTGAATCACGATGCCAGGACCGGCCGCGAGATCTACGGTCGAACCCGCATCAAGCCAGGCGCTGGATTCACCGCATCCCCGTGGGCCTACAACGACCGCATCTTTCTCATGGGCGAAGACGGCGACACGTTTGTCATCCGTGCGGGGGACGAGTTTGAACTGCTCCACACCAACACGTTGGACGAGATGGCGCTGGCTACGCCCGCGGTCGTGCGAGGCTCTTTGCTTCTGCGCACCCAGACGAAGCTGTACCGTCTGAGCAACGACGGTGGCCGCTGACCCTGGTCTCGGTCGCCTCCATCGATCCGGTGTGATCGGCCAGTTCGTCCCAGGCCACTGACACCACGGTTGTTCGACATGTCGCCCGCTGGCCGCCGATTTCTATTCCAGAAGCAGCCACCGGCGAAGGCCGGGTCAGACAACCGGCGCATTACCGTTGTTCTGATCTGGACGCAAGACCTGTTGGCGCGTGTCCCGGTTGAGTGACGGACGGGTCGATCAGTCGGACGAGCGGCCGCCGGCGCGCAGGCTGCTAGGGGGTGGGCACGAGGCAATGAAGGCGCCACGGATGGGTGGCCCGGTGCCGTCGCGGCAAGCAGAAGGACACATGCCTCATCCAATTGCGATCACCGCCGCCGTCTGGCTCACGCTGGCCGCCGGCAGCGCCGCGCAGAGCCCAGACGTGCCGCGCACGTCGAGCGGTCGTCCCGACCTGTCGGGGACCTATGACATCGCGACGTTGACCGGGATGGAGCGGGCGGAATCGTTCGGCGAACTCATGACATTGCCTGCCGACGCGGCGGCCCTGTTCGCGGAGCGTGCGCGTCAGGCAGCGGAGTTCGCCGCCCGACCCAGCGATCCCAATCGGGGCGCTCCCCCAGTGGGTGGTTCCAGGGACTCGGGCAACGCCTTCTGGATCGATCCCGGGCGGGGTGCATTCCAAATCGACGGCCAGTGGCGCACGTCGATTCTCGTCGACCCGCCAAATGGCCGATATCCACCGCGCGTGACTGACGCGCCGAGACGGAACCGGGCCCAGCGCCGACAGTTCGACGGCACCGCCGGCTGGCTCGAGTCGGGTCTCGATGCGCCGGGACCGTATGACAACATGGAGCAGCTCACCTACGCCGAACGCTGCCTCAGCATGGGGTCGAGCGCCGACCCTCCGATGCTGCCATCACTCGCCAACAACTACAAACGGATCGTGCAGAGCGAGGACACGATCATGATTCTCGCCGAGACGGTGCACGACGCACGCATCATTCGGATGAACGCCGAGCATGACCCGCCCGAGATCAGGAAGTGGCTCGGAGACTCGATCGGGTGGTGGGAGGACGACACCCTCGTCGTCGAGACGACCAACTTCGTGGACGACCCCCTGTTCAGGGAAGGCACGGGAAGCATGACCGTCGGCGAGTGGTTCTGGTTTGATAGCACCAACACCCTGATCTACACCTTCGAGGTGCGTGACCCGACCGTGTGGACCGCGCCCTTCACCGGAGAGTACGCTTGGCCCCATAGCCAGAACAAGCTGTACGAGTTCGCCTGTCACGAAGGCAACTACCCGCTGGCGGGCATCATGAAGGGGGCGCGGTTCCTCGAAGCGGAGTTCCGCGGCGAGGCTCCGACAGGCATCGAGAATCCCACTCGATAGCCCCTCGGCCGAAACAACCCCCGCGTACGCGCGTTCCTGCAGCACGTAGCTGGTGAGAATCAGCCGGTCATGCCTGTGGCGCGCCGATTTCCGGTCGTCTTCCCATTGAGTGCTTGACAACGTTTTGATGGGGTCCGGCGCAAAGCGGCGACCGGTACTCTGGGTTCCCCAGGACGGCCTCAGCGTCTGCAGGCCGGCCGTTCTCGATGGCCACGACCGTCTGATTGGCACGGCGAGCGCCTGGACCTCCCCTGGGCAATCGCCGTGCTTCACCCGGAACCCGCGAGCCTGTCGTGCGTGTGAGAGATGGACTTGGCCCTGTCGTCTCACTTGGGCCGACACACCGCGCCGGAATCTTCCCACTTGTTGTCGGTCAGCTGGCGCACATCAGAGCCGTCCGCTCGCATCGCGAAGATCTCTCCATAGGGCTGCGGCACCGCATCGTAGAGCGCCATCTCGTCCTTGAATCCCATTCGCGCGCTGCTGAACACGATCCACTCGCCGTTGGCGCACCAGGTCGAATGCGCGTCGACGCCCGGAACGTTGGTGAGGCGCTCGAGATGCGTCCCATCGGGTCGCACCGTGTACAGGTCGAAATCCCCGTCGCGATTCGACGTGAACAGGATTCGTTCATCGTTGGGTGACCAGGCCGGGAAGTTGCTGTAGTAGGCGGGGCCCGTGAGCGGCTCCATCGCGCCATCTTCCAGCGTCGTCACGAAGAGCTGCCGGCCGCGCTTGAACACGAGACGGTCTCCCGTCGGTGACCAACTCGGGAACCCGTTGTTCAGCTCGTCGTCCACGATGAGCCGCAGGTCGGTGCCGTCAGGCTTGATCAGCGCGATCTGGGCCGGTGGCCGGCCCGGCGGCCGGAAATAGCGCCCGACCGACAACGCGATCTCCTCGCCGGTTGGTGACCAGGCCGCGGAGAACGCGCTGAAGCCCTCACGGTGGAACAGCGTCGAGGTCGTACCGCCGCTGGCCGGCATCACCTCGACACTCGTATTCATGGGATTCGAGGCCTCGAGCCCGGTGGCCTCCGAGTTCCGATCGCCATACTGGCTGAACAGCATCTGGGTCCCGTCCGGGGAAAACGAGACGAATGGATCGTTCAAGAAGAGCTCGAACTCGGCGTCGGGACTGAACGTCGGCACGACATGCTGGGTGGAGCCAAGTCGCGTGATCCGCTCGTACACGACCTGCCGGCCGTCACCTGACCAGCTTGGCCCACGAACCGCTCCCTGCACGACCGTGTCCACGCGCCGGTCAGGATGCCAGACCCGCAGGCCGCCGTTGTCACCGCTCCTTCGGGCCACGTAACCGATCCGCCCGTCAGACAACCACGAGGGTGAAAGCTTGGTCTCACGCGACGCGGTGTACTGCGTCCGCTCGCCGGTGGCGACATCAACGGACACGAGCTCGGTCCTGGAGCTGGCGTTCTTGGCGAGGTAGGCGCCGACGGGATCGGTCTCGTAGAACAGGATGCGCTGGCCATCGGGCGACCAGGACGGGCTTCCCGCCACCCCACCCTCGTCGGTGACGCGTCGCAGGCCGCTGCCGTCAGGCCGAATGACATACACGCCCGTCGACTGCAGATGCTCCCACATGCCCGGATTGTTGCCGGGCTGCGCGTCGCGGTCGGAGGTGAACGCGATCCACGCCCCGTCGGGAGACCAGCGAGGTCGGAAGTTCCCAGAGTGGTGGGTGGTGAGGTTCGACGACGTCTTCGACTCGAGGTCCATCACCCAGAGGTCCGCGGTGCCCCGCGCACGCGTCGACACGAACGCCAGCGTCCGGCCATCGGGAGACAGCGCCCCTTGATCGTCGAAGGCCGGATGGTCGGTGAGCCGCTCGCGCGCCGTGCCGTCGGGACGAATCCGGAAGAGGTCGGCCTGCCCATCCGGTTCCGCCGTGAAGACCACCCACTCGCCGTCGGCCGAGAACGATGGCGAGTAGGCCAGCTCCGTGATTGGCAACAACGCCGTTTCGTTGCTGCCGTCGGCGGCGGCGATGAACAACCTCATGACCGGCGCCTGATACCGGTTGAAGAACACCTGTGTCGTGGAGGGTGATGCCTGGGTGGGTCTAGCGGCTGCTTGTTCGGGCGCGGCGATGGTCCTCGCCGGCGATTCGGCCGACAACGCCAAGCCAGTCGCGGCCAGAATCGATACGCTGGCGGCCGATATTCGCGTCATATCTTCACCTCGGCTCGGTGGCAGTTCCGGATGTCAAGCTCGGTCTTCAGCCGGTCCGGCGTCAACGGAACGTGTCGTGGCGGATAGACGCTATTAGACCACCCTTGTTGACACGACCCTCATATTCGTCCCAGCCCCGGCAGGGGGCCTAAGCGGCGGGCACCCATGAGCTGTACCGGCTAGCCTTTTCCCTCCCAGGAAAAGCGCGAGTACAACCCGTGCGTCTGTTCGTTGAGGAAGTCGAAGCTGGGGTGCGTACACCGCGTATTGCCCCGCGCCAGGGTATGCGTGGGACCGTGGATGACGTTGTGGAGGTTTTCGATGCGCGCGTCCGATTGACCGTCGGCGCCCCGGATGGCGGTGACGGTGGTGTCGAACAGACCGGGAATCATGAGTCGTTTCTTACGACCGTCATCTTCGAACCGCATCGGGACGAATCGGGTGTCGAGGGGGGTCTCGACGAAGCGGGTGAGGATACCCCACGGGCCGCCGGCGCGTCCGGACAGGATGTCGTCGACGGCTGCGCGTTGCGCTGTGGTGGTCGCTTTGTCGATGAAGCAGGCCTGGGTCCAGCCGCCGTCGTACATGCGCCGCGGGGCGTCGAAGACGATCACCGCGTTGACGCCGGACAGGTCGACCTGACCGAATCGACCACTGTCGAGATGCATCGCCCAGCTGCCCTGACAGCGGTCATGCGAACAGGGCTGTTTGAACGACACATGACCGGGACAGAGGAGATCGCAGTTGCAGTTTTCGAACAGCAGGCCACGGGCCTGCCACGGCGGTGTGTCCCCGCCTGGCCTCATTCCCATCGGAACACACGCGAGGCGATGAGCGTGCACACGGCGAACACGACCACTAGCGCCGCCACGTCGTCCAGGTGGGCCGACCACGGGTTGCCTTGCCAGATGCCCGACAGGAGCGACACCGCGGGTGTCAGTGGCAACGCCCTGGCGACGATCTGCATTCCGTCCGGGAACGTGTCGATCGGTCGAAACAGCCCACAGAACGGCAGCATGCTGTACAGGACCAGGCTACCCAGCGGCGGTGCGAAACGTGCGGTGCGCACGAGGCTCGCGATGATGAACCCAAGTGAGAGAATGCTCCAGGTGCTGAGCAGCATCGCAAATGTGAACGACACCACCGGCACATCGGTGCCGGCCGGATAGTAGCGGCGTCCGACGAGTACCATGACGGTCACGGTAACGGCGGTGAACATCAGTTTCACCAGCACGTGGGCGACCAGAATGGTGATGGGGGACAACGGTGTCGCCCGCAAGCGCTTCAGAATCCCGCCCTCACGGTAGATGGCGATGATCGCCACCAGCGACAGCACCGTGTTGATCGCGATGAAGATGGCGCCGAACACCGGCAGACCGACCCGCATCTGCGTGGCGAAGCCGGACGTGAGATCGCCGAGCCTCGAACCGACCGCGCGGCCGAGCACGACGAAGATGCCGACCGGGATGACGACGTTGCCGATTAGCCCCATCGGCTCTCGGACGAAGACCTTGATCTCCAACCAGGTGAGCTTCAAGAGACCGCGCAGTGTGGCGAGCACAGGCATCGGCGTCATTCTCGGACCGACCGGCCGGTCAGCGTGAGGAAGACGTCTTCCAGGGTCGGTTCCTCGGTGCGGAACGCGGTGACGCGCATCCCATGTTCCGACAAACAGTGGATCGTCTCGGTGACGAGATCGTCGCCGCGTCCCCGGATGGTGAGCTGATCACCCACCGTGGTCACGCTGTCGACAGAGGCCAGCGCGTCGAAACGCGCGGCCGCGTCGGGGTGCGTCGTGGAGACGAAGACGGACCGTTGGGGGCAATGTCTGGTCACGAGCCCGGCCGGGGTGTCGTGGTCGATGATGCGTCCGTGGTCGATGATGGCGACGTGGTCGCACAGACGCTCCGCCTCCTCCATCAGGTGGGTCGTGAGAAACACGGTCTTCCCCCGGGCCGCAATGTCGCGGACCAGGCCCCAAATGGTGTGTCTGGCTTGTGGGTCGAGACCGGTCGTCAGCTCGTCGAGAAAGACCAGTTCCGGGTCGTTGATCAGTGCGAGGGCGATGAAGAGCCGTTGTTTCTGGCCACCCGAGAGCGTCATGAACCAGGCGTTGCGCTTGTCGCTGAGACCAAGCTGGTCGAGGAGGCCCTCGGCATCGACCGTGGCGTCGAACAGCGAGGCCCAGAGGTCGACCGCTTCCCAGACCTTGATACGTTTCTGGAGCTGCGCCTCCTGGAGCTGCACACCGATACGTCGCTGCAGCGCGTGTGCGTGCTTGATGGGGTCCAGCCCGAATACTTCGATCCGGCCCTGGTCCGGTTTCCGCAAGCCCTCGACGCATTCCATCGTGGTGGTCTTGCCGGCGCCGTTGGGCCCGATCAGCCCGAAGATTTGTCCGCGAGGGACCTCGAACGACACCTCGTCGACCGCGACCGTGTCGCCATAGGTCTTCCGAATACCGGACACTCGAATTACGGGCGCGCCGCTCATGCGACGGTCATGTTACCCCCAGTGGCTTGACACGGGCAGGGGAACCGTTTGCAATGCGCCTACACGAGGTGAACGCCGTCAGCGATGAAGGCTGTCGGGCGTCATCACCTGGAGACATCACAATGAAGTGGAAGATTCTGGCGATTGTCGGGTTCACGTTTGGGGTGCTGGGGACCGGGTGGGGGTTGTCGGCGCAGCAGGCGGATTCCAAGGTGTTCGAGTTGCGGATCTACAAGGCTACCGCCGGGAAGCGCGCGGAGCTCTCGGACCGGTTCCGTGACCATACGGCGGCGATGTTCGAACAGGCCGGCATCGAGAACGTGGCGTACTGGACCGCCGCCACGGGTCCCGACGTGAACGATACCTTCGTGTACATGTTGGGCTACCCCTCGCTCGAGGCGCGTGACGAGATGTGGAGGACGCTGGGTCAGAATGAGGAGTTCCAGCGAATCATCGTGGCCGCCGAGCAGGATCCGGACCGAAAACTCGCAGCGGAAATCAACGCGCGGATGCTTGTGCCGACCTCGTATTCGGCCCTCAAGTAGCGGATCAGACGATGGACCAGGCGACCAGATGGTGCAGGGCGACACGAGTCTTCGCGGCGACGATGCTCGCCGGCGGCGTGACCTCGACGGCGGCAGCGCAGGACGGGACTACCGGCGAGTGGCGGGCGCATGGTGGGGATAGCGGGTATACCCGGTACGCGCCACTCGACCAGATCAACGCCGACACGGTGAACGACCTCGAGATCGTCTGGCGGCGGCCGGCCGTCGACCGGAGTCTCCACGACCGGTGGCCGGACCTCCGGTACTCCAACCAGCTGCGGTCGACGCCGGTCATGGTCGACGGCGTGCTCTACGGCTCGAACGGTCTCGGAATCGTGGAAGCGTTCGACTCGGCGACAGGCGAGACACGCTGGGTCCAGGATCTGCCGTTCCTGACCGACGACGAGACGCCGCGCGGGGCCGCCAATCGCGGCGTCGGGTTCTGGGAAGATGACGACGGCGGCGGGCGACGCATTCTGTCGGTGCGGCCTCCGTATCTGTTGGCCACCGACGTCGAGACTGGTCGTCTGGTGTCCGACTTCGGAGACGGCGGCAAGGTGGATCTTCGGGTGTATGCCGATACGACCGAGTTGATTCCCTACAGCTACACCTCGCCGCCGCTCGTGGTGCGCGACGTCGTCGTGGTGGGGCAGGCGATGGAGGACCATCCGCTGACGATGGAGCAGCGTCCGGGGTATGTCCGCGCCTACAACGTTCGCACCGGCGCCCTGCAGTGGACGTGGAATCCGATTCCTGGAGAGGGCGAACCTGGGGTCGAGACCTGGCTCGACGATTCCTGGCAGTACTCGGGGATGGCCAACGTCTGGACCATGATGAGCGCCGATGAGGAGCTGGGGCTCATCTATCTGCCGACCGGAGCGCCCAGCAACGACATGTATGGCGGGCATCGCCCGGGCAACAACCTCTATGCGAACAGCCTGGTGTGTGTGCGCGCCGATACCGGTGAGATGGTCTGGCACTTTCAGATGGTGCATCACGACCTGTGGGACTACGACAACAACGTGGCCCCGATTTTGATGGACATCACGGTGGATGGGCGCGAGATCAAGGCGGTCGTGCAGCTCACCAAACAGGCGATGGCGTATACGTTCGACCGCGTGACGGGCGAGCCGGTGTGGCCGATAGTCGAGCGACCAGTCCCAACCTCCGAGACACCCGGGGAGTGGATTTCGCCGACCCAGCCATTCCCGACGAAGCCGGCGCCGTTCGACGTGCACGGGATGTCGACCGACACCTTGATCGATTTCACGCCGGAGCTGCGCGAGGAGGGGGTCGAGATCGCGGCGCCCTACATGCTCGGCCAGATCTTCACCCCGCCGTCGATTCGGGGTGACGGTGACGGAGACCCGAAGGGCACGTTGCAACTGCCCGGCTCGGTCGGCGGCGCCGAGTGGGGCGGGGCCGGGTTCGACCCGGAGACAGGGATGCTCTACGTGCCGTCGGTGACCGGCACGTTCGTCGCGGACCTGACCCCCGGGAATCCGGATCGGATGAACGTCCGATATACGCGTGGCAACCGGGCCTTTCCCGCTGGGCCCCGGGGGCTCCCTCTGTTGAAGCCCCCCTATGGCCGGATCACGGCGATCGACATGAACACCGGCGAGCATGTCTGGATGGTGGCGAACGGTGATGGGCCGCGGAACCACCCCGACATCGCCCATCTGAACCTCCCCCCGTTGGGACAGCCGGGACGCGCGATGACTCTACTGACCAAGAGCTTGCTGTTCGTCAGTGAAGGCGACCCGATTATGGTTCGGACCCCGCCGGGCGCCGGACCCGAGGCGGGCAAGGGTTTCCGCGCCTTCGACAAAGTGACGGGCGAGGTCGTCTGGGAAACTGCGTTCCGGGCCGGGAACGTGGGGTCGCCGATTACCTACCTGCGCGACGGTAAACAGTACATCGTGCTGCCGATCGGGTCACTCGAGTTCCCGGGCGAGTGGATCGCGCTCGCGCTTCCCTAGATGCAACAGGTCGCACGTCACACGATGGAGATTGCGGAGCTTACTCCAGAGCAGCTCGAAGAGTTGCGCCAGCTGCTGCTGGCCGAGCGCGACCGTCTGGAAACCCATCTGCGGCTCAGCGAAGAGGGGTCCAAGCCGGTGCAACTCGGCACCCCGATCGGACGCCTGTCCCGCATGGATGCCATTCAACAACAGGAGATGACCCGGGCCGGCCGATCCACCCTCGAGCTCAAGCGGCGACAAGTCGAGGCCTCGCTCGACGGCCATACGAAGGGCGTCTATGGCCAGTGTCGGTCGTGTGAAGAGCCGATCGGATACCCCCGGTTGCGCGCGCGGCCGGAAGCCCCGTTCTGTTTGAGTTGTCAGGACCGTCGAGAGCGCTGACGCCGTCCGACGTGCGAACGTCAGTCGCGGAGTGAGTACACGAACATCGAGTGCCCCGCCGCGATCGCGACATACTGTTTGCCGTCGACCATGTAGCTCATCGGGCCGTTGGCGATCATGCCGCCGAGCGTCTTGCGCAACAGCAGCTCGCCAGTCTCGGCGTGCATGACGTGAAAATGACCCTCACGGTTACCGGTGAAGAGCAGGTTGGAGGCGGAGGTGAGAATGCCGCTGCTCGTGACATCGGTCATCGGCACCCGCCAGCGTTGCTGGCCGGTGCGCGGATCGATGGCGATCACGGCGCCGCCGCCGGCCGCGTCGGTCCAGTTGTTGATGTGCCCGCGCCGTAGCCCCGGCACGTTGGCGCCGGCGCCGAACGGATTGGCGGGGCGGCCGCCGAGGAACACGCGGCCTGGTACATGGGTCTGGTCCTGGGGCTCGAAGTTCGACCCGTACGCCTCCCAGGCTGACACGTAGAACAGACCGGTCTCCGGGCTATAGGAGGGCGAATACCAGTTGGTGCCACCCTGAATCCCAGGAAAGGTGGTTGCACCCGGCGGCTGCGGTGTCTGCACCGGCCGACCGAAGTCGTCGAGGCCGCTGGCCCAGTTCACCGGCACGAAGCTGGTGCCGCTGAGGAACTGACCGCTCTCTCGGTCGAGCACGTAGAAGAAGCCGTTCCGGTTCCCCCAGAGCATCAGTTTCTGGGTATTGCCGTTGCCGTCCGGGAAATCGATCAGCACCGGAATCTGGACCGAGTCGTAGTCATACGGGTCGTTCGGCGTGAACTGGAAGTACCACTCGAGTTCGCCGGTGTCGGGGTCGAGCGCAACCACCGAGTCCGAGTAGAGGTTGTCGCCCGGGCGCTGAGCCGGGTTCAGATCCGGTCCGGGGTTGCCGATGCCCCAGTAGGTCAGGTCCAGGTCCGGGTCATACGAGCCGGTCAGCCACGCCGGTGCGCCCCCAGTTTTCCAGGCGTCGTTTTCCCAGGTCTCGTGCCCCGGCTCGCCGGGACCGGGAATGGTGTAAAACCGCCACGCCAGTTCGCCGGTCTTGGCGTCGTAGGCGTCGATGTAGCCGCGAATGCCGTACTCGCCGCCCGCGACGCCCACCATCACCTTGTCTTTGATGACGAGCGGTGCCAGCGTCAAGGCGTAGCCCTCGGTGGGGTCGGCGACCGTCGTCTGCCACAGCGGCTTGCCCCCCACGGCGTCCAGAGCAATGAGGTTCCCGTCGAGCGTGGCCAGAAACAGCGTGTCGTCAAGAATCGCCAGACCCCGATTGACCGCCCCGCAACAGGGACGCGCGTCGGACGAGGGCGTGTACTCGAATTTCCAGAACACACTCCCGCGTTTGGCGTCGAGCGCCACAACGTTGTTGACCGGCTCCGTCAGATACATGATGCCGTCGACGACCAACGGTGTGGCCTGGAACGCTTCCAGGGAACCGGCCTGGAACACCCACGACAACTCGAGATCTTCGACGTTGTCAGGCGTGATCTGGTCGAGCTTGGTGTGACGGTTACTCGAGTACGAGCCGGAATACGTCAGCCAGTTCTCCGGTTCCTCGTCGGCATTGAGCAGGCGTTCGAACGTGACCTGCGCCGCGGCTCCAGTTGGGAGCAGCGAGACGAGCATCAGGGCGATGAGAGTCTGTCTGGTCATTCAGTTCAAGCCTTTGAGTGAGAGCAGATAGGCGAGCACATCGGCCACCTCCTGCTCGTCGAGCACGTCGGTGGCCGGGGCCATGGGTGAGGTCGTTCCCGCCGCCAGTTCGCGCAACTCAGCTTTGTCCAGCGAGCGCAACCGCTCGTTCTCGTCGATGAGTTGAATCGTGTAGGTGTCTTCGTTGAGGCGACGTCCGTTGAGCACCGTGCCGTCGGCCAGCACCGCCCGAACTGGTCGGTTCACCGGCAGCATCGAGCCGGTCGGGTCGAGCAACGACGCCTGCAGGTTGGCGGCCGTTCGCACCGCACCGATGTCGGTCAGATCGGGCGCGGTGCGCCGACCATTGCGGCCCACGCGGTGACAGGAGGCGCAGGCGCCTTTGCCGGCGAACAGACCCCGACCCCGCGTTTCGTCGCCGAGTGTGACCGTACTCAAGTCGACGTCACGCATGGTGCGGAGGTAGGAGACGATGCCGGTCAATTCAGACTGTGAAAAATCGTTCGGGGGCATCGCGGTCCCCTGAATGCCGGTCCGGATCAGTCGCATTAGCTCGAAGTCTGACTCGGCCCTGGCGTAGGTGCCGCCCCGCAGGTCGACCCCGGCCACTTCGCCACCGCTCTCCCCGTGACACCGGACACAGTTCGTGTTGTAGAGCCTCGCGCCGAACTCGATGTCGGCCTGTTCGTACTGGCCGACATGGTTCTGGGCGACGCCGTCCGCGGCGCCGAGCGTTACGAGCAGCGTGAGAGCGGCGATAGACGGTCCAGCCGCCGTGATCGGGACCGGGATTCGTTGGATGAAGGTACGCATGTGCAGACCGTTCAGGTTACGTAGCCCGCTGTGCCGGTTCGAGGCGCTAGCCACAGGCTACTAGAAGTACGACAGTCTGTCGGCATCAGTAGATCATGTCAATTACTTTGACGGGGCTTCGCGGCTTCTTCAGACGGGGCTTTGCCCGAACCCCACGCGGGCCCTCGCAGGGCCCCAAAGCCCCACTCCGGACCCGCGGAGTGCGCATTGTCGCGCGCCCCCTATTTCAGCGGCAGGCGGTTGTCGGGGTCTGGTCTGAAGATCAGGTATTCGATGTCGGTCTCGAGGTCGCTCCACCAGTGTGGCGTGTGGCCCGGGATGATCACGACGTCACCGGCCGTGAGCCGCCGCGTGACCCCGCCGTCAATTCCGGGACTTCGTGCGGAAGTGCCGGCGATTGGTGGGCCTGATGGTCGCATCGTGCCCCCCGTGACCAGCGTGGCCGCACCCTTCAACATGTAGTAGATCTCGGTGGTGTTGACCTCATGCTTATTGGCGCCGC
>JAPYUM010000078.1 GCA_029940535.1 Vicinamibacterales bacterium | reverse complement strand
TCCAGATATCTACGCATTTCACCGCTACACCTGGAATTCCGCATCCCTCTCCCGGATTCAAGCCTACCAGTATCGGACGCAGTTCCTCAGTTGAGCCAAGGGATTTCACGTCCGACTAAACAAGCCGCCTACGAGCCCTTTACGCCCAGTAATTCCGAACAACGCTTGCCCCCCCCGTATTACCGCGGCTGCTGGCACGGAGTTAGCCGGGGCTTCCTTTAGCGGTACCGTCAGGCGCACGGGGTATTAACCCGCGCACTGTTCTTCCCGCTCGACAGGAGTTTACAACCCGAAGATCTTCGTCCTCCACGCGGCGTTGCGTCGTCAGGCTTGCGCCCATTGCGAACAATTCCCTACTGCTGCCTCCCGTAGGAGTCTGGGCCGTGTCTCAGTCCCAGTGTGGCCGTCCGCCCTCTCAGGCCGGCTACCGATCGAAGCCTTGGTAGGCCACTACCCCACCAACAAGCTAATCGGACGCGGGTCCCTCTTCAAGCACCAGGTCTTGCGATCCCCGGCTTTGATCTCCACCCATCCAAAAGCGGGATGTTATGCGGTATTAGCTCTCCTTTCGGAGAGTTATCCCCCACTCGAAGGCAGGTCACCCACGCGGTACTCACCCGTTTGCCACTCTACTCACGGCCCGAAGGCCGCTTTCGCGTACGACTTGCATGTATTAGGCACGCCGCCAGCGTTGATTCTGAGCCAGGATCAAACTCTCAAGTTAAAGAACGAGGCCTTGGGCCATTCTCGCGAATGACCGTCAGCAAACTTCAACACGAGAGCCATGATGGCTCTTCGTTGTTCAGTCTTGTACTGTCAGGCTGATTCTCGACGATTGTGCTTCGTCGTCCTATCTAGTTTTCAAAGAACCGACGCCCCGGACCGTTCGCACCAGCCGCAGCGCCCCCCCTGCCACGAATATCTCCGTGAGGGGAACCTTGTAACGTTATCACAAGCGTCAATTTAGTCAACCCTTGCGGGGGGTTTTTTTTGGGCTGTAGCGCCGCACCGCCTCTGACCGGACTGGGCCCCTGCCCAGAGGATCTGCGTAGAACGGCGGCTCAGGTAGCGGCGGACCGCGGACACACACGCACCACCTTCCGCTTGCCAACCTGCAAGACGAATGGCGCGCTGTCAGACGCAATACGTCGACCCCGCTCGGTCACCCGTTCGCCGTCGAGCCGCACGCTGCCTTGCTCGATCAATCTGGTCGCGGCACTGTTGGAACCGGCGAAACCGACGCCCGCAATCACCTCGGCCAGTCGCGCGCCGTCGGCCCCCAACTCGAGCACGTGCTCGGCGATATCGGACGGCAAGGCCTTCCCCACAAATCGGCGCTCGAACTCCTTCTCGGCCTCAGCCGCCGAATCGCGCGAGTGGAAGTCCGTGACGATACGCTGGGCCAGATCCAGTTTCGCCCGCTTCGGATGAAGCTCACCGGCACCAACTTGGGTCCGCATGCTCGCGATCTCGGCCACAGAAAGGTCCGTCAGCAGCTCGTAATAGCTCCACATCAGGTCGTCCGATACCGACATGACCTTGCCGAACATGTCGTTGGGCGATTCCGCGATACCGACATAGTTGGCGGCCGACTTCGACATCTTCTCGACGCCGTCAAGGCCGACCAGCAGGGGGGTCGTCATCACGATCTGGGGTGCCAGACCGAACCCCGGCATGATGTCGCGTCCCACATTCAGATTGAAGAGCTGGTCGGTCCCGCCCAGTTCGACGTCCACGTTCAGATGCACGGAGTCGTAGGCCTGGGTCAGCGGATACAAGAATTCATGAATCCCGATCGGCTGGCCCTTCTCGTAGCGCTGTCGAAAATGACGCCGCTCCAGCATCTGTGCCACGTTGTAGCGGGCCGACAGCCTGATCCAGTCTTCACTCGTCAGGGCCCCCAGCCAGGCACGGTTGAATTTGACGACTGTCCGCTCAGGGTCGAGCAGGGTAAAGACCTGTTTCTTGTAGGTCTCAGCGTTCGCGTCGATGTCGTCTCGAGTCAGCGGCGGTCGTGTTTTCGACCGACCGGTCGGGTCTCCGATCAATCCCGTGAAGTCGCCGATCAGGAACACGACCGTGTGCCCCAGATCCTGAAAATGCTTCATCTTTCGGATCAGAACGGTGTGGCCGAGGTGCAGGTCCGGCGCGGTGGGATCAAATCCGACTTTCACCACCAAGGGGGTGGAGGTCTGAGCGGACCGCTCCAGTTTGGATCGAAGCTCGGACTCGCGGACCACATCCACGCAACCCTTTGTCAGATAGGCGAGCTGCTCCGACACGGTTTTCAGTGTAGTCATGTCTTTGTCGGGGCTGCGCAGCTATTCCTCAGCGGGCTCAGCTTCGCAGGAAGCGACGACCTTCGATGCGCCAGCCTCCAGCGAGCACGACTCCGATGGCCTCCGGATAGATCCGGTGTTCCACGACCAGAATCTTCGCGGCCAGGCTGGCTGACGTATCGCTGTCGTCGACGGCCACGGTAGCTTGCGACACGATGGGGCCGGCATCGAGCTCCGGGGTCACGATATGTACCGTGGCGCCGGCCACCTTGGCTCCATGCCGCCAGGCTTGGTCCTGGCCGTGCAATCCTGGAAACGCCGGCAGCAAAGACGGATGAATGTTCAGAATACGGTTGGGAAACGCCCGCACGAAACTGGCGCTGAGCAGACGCATGAACCCCGCCAGACACACCCACGAGACCTCCCGTCGACGAAGCTCGGCCACGAGTGCCGCGTCGTAGTCGTCCCTCGACGCGAACGCCCCATGCTCCAACACCACCGTCTCGATGCCGGCCGCCCGCGCGTGGTCCAAGCCCCCGGCGCCCGCCCGGTTGGAAATCACGACCACGATGGCGGCGTCGAGACGTCCGTCGGCCACGGCGGCAATCATCGCCTGCAGGTTGCTGCCCCGACCGGAGATCAACACTCCCAGTCGCCGACTGTCGCCGCCGGGAGTCACCTGACTGATGTGACTGGTGTCGTTCTCAACCATCGTGAGCGCCGAATGTCTGGAGGCTCGCCACGGGCTACTAGCGGTACTTCACCGTGCCGTCTCCCGATGTCACCGTGCCGATCACCAACGCGTCGGTCTCTCCGGCGTGCTCAAGCTGCGTCAAGACCGCCGGGGTCGTCTCGGCGGCGCAGACGACAACCATGCCGATACCCATATTAAAGGTCCGGAACGCGTCATCATCGGGCACGGCGCCGTGATGCTGGAGGAACGTGAAGATGGGGGGAGGCGTCCAACTCCCGCGCTCGATCTCGGCCGCGGTGCCCTCAGGCAGCATGCGAGGAACGTTGTCAGACAACCCACCGCCGGTGATGTGCGCCATGCCCTTGATCGGGGCCGTTGGCTCGGCCAACAGCGAACGCAGTGGGCCAAGATACGAGCGATGCGGGCGCAACAAAACGTCACCCACTGACCCGTCCAACCCATCTGCCGTAGAGGCGGCGGACAGCCCGAGCCGCTCAAAAACGATGTGCCGGGCCAGCGAATAGCCGTTGGTGTGAAGGCCGCTGGACCGCAGGCCGATCAGACTATCGCCGGCACGAATGCGGCAACCGTCGATCACTCGCGCACGGTCCACGAGACCGACCACGAAGCCGGCCAGATCGTATTCCCCGTCGGCGTAAAACCCGGGCATCTCAGCGGTCTCGCCCCCGAGCAACGCGCAGCCGTTCTCGGCACACGCCGCGGCCAAGCCGGCGACCACCTCCGCCGTCACATCCGGTGACAATCGACCCGTCGCGAGATAATCGAGAAAGAAGAGCGGTGTCGCCCCCTGCACCAGAATGTCGTTGACACAGTGGTTGACGAGGTCGACCCCGACGGAGCCGTGCCGACCAGTGCGAAAGGCCACCTTCAACTTGGTACCGACACCGTCGGCACTCGACACCAGGACCGGCTCGGTCAAACCGGCGAGATCCGGCCGGAACAGCCCGCCAAAGCTACCGATCTCCGAGAGCACGCCGCTGGTGAACGTGGCGCGAGCCAGTTCCCGAATCCGCCGAACCGCTTCGTGGCCGGCGTCGATATCGACCCCGGCTGACTTGTAGTCGACCGGCGCGGGCGCCTCTGAAGTAACGGCCGGATCGTCTCGCCCGGGCGACAAGGGGTCGGCCATCAGAACTCAAGCACCCTGATCAACTCCTCGCTCACCGCGCGCGACCGAGACCCTTCGGGTGCGACCCAAAACGCGGTGCGGGTCGTCATGAAAAATCGCTCCTCCTCGAGATCCTCGTCAAGCATGTCAAAACCGTCGCGAACCACCAGCGCGGCCGCGGGAACGTCCGTCCGCGTCTCGAGGTGTCCCAGCACCGTGTCGGGATAGCGCATCGCCAGCATACCGAGCACCAGCGCGATCGAGTCCCTCGCGCCCGGGCCGGCATCGACGGCCACGTCAAACAGCTCCCGGACCGCGTCCGCATCGCCGCGCGACGCGAGTGCTCCCAGCGCGGCGGCCGACGAACGCACCAGATCTGCGTGATCGCCGGCGACGGCAAACCGGAGCGACTCGGACACGAACTGGAAATGCCGGTCCCGATCGCCGCCCAACGCGGCGGCGGCGGCCGACACCATCGGCTCGATATCCGGGTCGGTTCCCTGCAGCGCGGCGACCGACGCGAGGGCGCGGCCGTCGCCAATTCGCGTCAAGGCCAGGAGCGCGTCGTCCTGGAGTGGCCCTGGCTCACCGACAATACGCAGGAGAGGATCGAGGGCGTACGCAGCGCCGCGATCTCCGAGCGCCTCGATGACGCCGCCCCGGAAGAAATCAACACCCCGGTCGATGTCTGCGATCAACCGCGCGCGCACCGCCGGGTCGGCGTCGTGGGCGGCCACCGCGCGAATCAACGCGGGCCGCACGAACTCAGACGTTTCCGTGTCAAGCGCCGTCAGCAACCGGGGCGCCATGGCCGGATCCGGCTCGTGCTCGAAATACCCGTAGGCCACCGCACGTAGCCGGTCATTCGGATCCCCGAGCACATCGAGGACGACCTGTTTGGCCATCGTCCCGCCGAAACCGACGAGCAGTACCAGCGCCCGGAACCGCACGTAGCCGTCATCGTGACCGGTGACGGCGGCCGCAAGCGCCGGGCCCACCTGCTCGACGGGAACCCTTCTCACAAGACTGCTGGCGGCGGTCCGCGTGTCGTAGTCGAAGTCGCCGAGCTGACCGATGGCCGCCTGTAGCTGCTCGTCATCGACCGGACGTGGTTGCGCCGCGGACAGACCGCCCGCGAGCAGCACGACGCCAGCGACCAGCCCGGCGGTCGGTCGTCTCATCACCGGTCGCCCGGCAACTTCAGCGCCATCTGCATGTACGCTTCCTCGTCCCGGGGCGCCTCCACCGGATACTCGCCGGTGTAGCAGGAATTGCAGTAGTCGCCGCTTCGCGACCCCACCGCCTGGCGCAACCCCGTCAGGCTCAGATACTGCAACGAGTCTGACTTGACGAACTCGCGAATCTCCTCGACGGTGTGACTGGACGCGATCAACTCAGAACGACTTGGCGTGTCGATCCCGTAGTAGCACGGCGACACGGTCGGCGGGCAGCTGATGCGCATGTGGATCTCGCGAGCGCCAGCGGCCCGAATCATACCGACGATCTTCCGGCTGGTCGTTCCCCGGACCAGCGAGTCGTCGACCAGAATCACGCGCTTGCCTTCAATGATGTTTTTGACCGGGTTCAGCTTGACCCGCACCCGGAAACCGCGAATTTCCTGCTGCGGCGCGAGAAACGTCCGGCCGACATAGTGATTCCGAATCAGCCCCATCTGAATCGGCAACCCGGACTCTTCGGCGTACCCGATCGCGGCGCACATGCCGGAGTCGGGAACCGGCACCACGACGTCAGCATCGGCCGGCGCTTCCCGCGCCAGCAAACGACCGAGATTGGTGCGCACCTCGTTCACGCTTTGTCCGAACACCAGGCTATCGGGTCGAGCGAAGTACACGTGCTCGAACACACAGTGCGACGGCTGTGCCACGGGGAACGGCCGATACGACCGCGCCCCGTCGCGAGTGATGACCAGCACCTCCCCGGGTTCGACATCGCGCACGTACTGCGCGCCGATCAGGTCAAGTGCGCAGGTCTCGGAACAGACCACCATCGCATCGCCAAGCTTGCCGAGCACCAACGGGCGAAATCCATGGGGATCACGCACGGCGATTAGCAGATCCTTCGTCAGCAGGACAATCGAGAACGCGCCGTGTACGTGAGCCACCGACTCGACGATGGCGTCCTGCGGCGTCGCCGCCTTCGAGCGCGCGTAGAGGTGCAGCACGACTTCCGTGTCGCTATTGGTCTGGAAAATGCAGCCCTGCGAGACCAGGTCCGTTCGGAGCTCGGGCGCGTTGATCAGGTTCCCGTTGTGACACAGCGCGATCTCGCCGTGCACGCAATCGATGAGAATCGGCTGCGCATTGACGATGCGGCTGTCGCCGGCGGTGGAGTAGCGGACGTGCCCAATCGCCACATCGCCGCTCAGTGAGGCTAACGTCCGTTCGTCGAATGCCTCTGACACCTGCCCCATGGCGCGAGTCAGGTACAGCCGCTCGCCGTCCGCCGTCGCAATGCCCGCGCTCTCCTGGCCCCGATGCTGCAGCGCATAGAGGCCGAGCCGGGTCAGGGCCGGAGCCTCAGGGTGTCCGTAGATCCCGAACACCCCGCACTCGTCCCTGAACTTGTCCTGACCGGTGTCGGTGTCAGCGGTGTGTCTCAATGGCGTCACGCCTCCCTGCTGGCGACGGTTTCGAAGTGCCGAGTCAGTCCCTGTCCCCACGCCTGTTCCGCTTCGTCCAACCCAATATCGGCGACCTGCTCCCCCGCCACCGCGAGACGGATCCGGTCGCCGCCCGTGCGCCCGATCACGACCGCGGGGACCGCCCGTTCACGCGCGCGCGACAGCAAACGCTCACGCTGTCCGGTCGCGACAGACACCACCACTCGTGACGGCGCCTCGCCGAACAGCGCCTGTACGACGCCGAATCGATCGTCTCTCTCAACCGACTCGACCGACTCCGGCAGGTCGACCTGGGCACCCACCGCGCCGCTCTCGACACAGCATTCGGCCAGCGTCACCGCCAATCCGCCATCCGAACCATCGTGCGCTGAGCGAATCCAGCGGCCGCGCGCCGCATCGACCAGCAGCTCCTGCAGGGCCCGCTCGCGGTCCAAATCCACCGGCGCCGGCGCGCCGCGCACCAGGCCGTGCGCCTGCTTCAAATACTCGCTGCCGCCCAGCCCGCCCGCCGGGTCCCCTAACAGCACTATCTCCAGATCAGGCTCCGGGAACACCCGGGTCAGCACGTGGGTCACGTCGTCGAGCACGCCCACCACACCGAGCACGGGGGTGGGATAAATCGCCTGGCCGTCGGTCTCGTTATACAGACTGACATTGCCGCCGGTAATCGGCACGTCCAGGGCGCGGCAGGCCTCCGCGATGCCATCGACTGCTTGTGAGAACTGCCACATGATCTCTGGGCGTTCCGGGTTGCCAAAGTTCAAACAGTTGGTTGCTCCGATCGGTACGGCGCCGGCGCAGGCCACGTTTCTCGCCGCTTCGGCCACCGCCAGTCGCCCCCCTTCGGCGGGATCCAGAAAGCAGTGGCGACCGTTGCCGTCGAGCGAGAAGACCAACGCCCGCGCCGTGCCCTTCACTCGCACCACGCCCGCGCCCAACCCCGGCAGCACCACCGTGTTGGTTCGAACCATGTGGTCGTACTGTCGGTAGACCCACCGCTTGCTCGCCACCGCCGGCGTGTCGAGCAGGTCCAACCAAATTCGGCGCGGATCGGCGGGCGGGGCCAAAGTCGCCAAATCGAGATGATTCGCGTCATCGAGATACGCTGGCCGCATGGTCGGCCGATCGTAGAGCGGGGCGCGGTCGGCGAGCGGGCGATTCGGGATCTCAGCCACCACCTGTCCCTGGTCGCGTATCCGCAGCAAGCCATCGCCGGTGACCTCCCCGATACGCACCGCATGCAGGTCCCATTTTTCAAACACCTGCTCGACCTCGGCCTCGCGTCCACGCCGCGCCACCAGCAGCATTCGTTCCTGCGATTCCGACAACATGATCTCGTAGGGCGTCATGCCGGTCTCTCGCTGGGGCACGAGCGACACGTCGATTTCTATCCCGGAATCTCCCCGGGCGCCCATCTCGGACGTGGAACAGGTCAGCCCCGCGGCACCCATGTCCTGAATGCCGACCAGCGCGTCGGTGCGCATGACCTCGAGACAGGCCTCGAGCAGCAGCTTCTCCATGAACGGATCGCCCACCTGCACGGCGGGGCGTTTGTCGGCCGAGTGCTCGTCGAATTCGGCCGATGCCATCGTGGCCCCGTGGATGCCGTCGCGCCCGGTCTTCGCTCCGACGTAGTAAACCGGATTACCAGCCCCCGACGCGACGCCCATGGCCAGGGCGTCCGCTTTGGCCACCCCGAGACAGAACACGTTCACCAGCGGATTGCCCGCGTAGCCGGGCTCGAAGGCGATCTCACCGCCGACGGTTGGAATGCCGATGCTGTTGCCGTAGCCGGCAATGCCGGCAACGACGCCGTCGACAAGCCGCCGGGTGGCCGGATTGTCAAGCTCTCCGAATCGCAAGGAGTTCAATAACGCGATCGGGCGAGCGCCCATCGTAAAGATGTCACGGATAATCCCGCCGACACCCGTCGCGGCCCCCTGATACGGCTCGATAAACGATGGGTGATTGTGCGATTCGATCTTGAAGACCGCCGTGATCCCATCGCCAATGTCCACGGCCCCGGCGTTCTCCCCCGGCCCCTGGACCACTCGCGGCCCGTCCGTCGGGAACCGACGTAGATGCAGCCGCGAGCTCTTGTAGCTGCAGTGTTCAGACCACATCACCGAGAAAATACCCAACTCGGTGATCGTCGGCTCACGACCGAGAATCTCGAGGAGGCGCTGGTATTCCTCGGGGCTAAACCCGTGCGCGTCAATGGTGGTCTGGTGGATTGACATGAGAGACAGACATCGGCGGGACGATCGAGCCTCCCGCTCTCAGGCTTCACGCATCGGGATTCGACGACTCACGCGGCTCCAGCCGAGGCAAACGTGTTGATCACTGATTCGAGGACGACACGACCGTCGGCGCTTCCGAGCATCGACTCACAAGCGCGCTCAGGATGCGGCATCAGCCCTACGACGTTTCGCTCCACGTTGCAGACACCGGCAATCGCATGCGCGGATCCGTTCGGGTTCGCAGCGTCGGTCTGCGCCCCATCTGCCGCGCAATAGCGAAAGACCACCTGCCGGTTGGCTTCGAGCGCGACAAGGGTCTCCGGCGAGGCGTGAAAATTGCCCTCGCCGTGGGCGATCGGCAGGGTCAGCACCTGCCCGGCCACCGCGCCGGAGGTAAACGGCGTATCGGTCTGCTCGACCCGGACATGGATGTGCTCACAGAGAAACTTCAACCGATTATTCCGGAGCAACGCCCCCTCGAGCAGCCCGACTTCGAGAAGCACTTGAAATCCGTTGCAGATTCCGATCACAGGCCCGCCGGCGTGGGCAAACTCACAGACGCAAGCCATCACCGGGGAAAACCTGGCGATCGCGCCCGTCCGCAGGTAGTCGCCGTAGGAAAACCCGCCCGGCAGCACCACGACGTCGGCGCCGCGCAGATCGGTCTCCTTGTGCCACACGAATTCCGCCTGCTGTCCCAGGACATGTTTCGTGGCGTGATACGCGTCGTGGTCGCAATTGGAGCCGGGAAACTCGATGACGGCGAATTTCATGAGCCGTCGTCTCCGTCGACTTCGATGCGATAGCTCTCGATCACCGGGTTCGCCAACAACTTGTCCGCGACCTCGGACGCGACCGACCGCGCCGCGTCGGCCGACTCTGCCGCAACATCCAGTTCGAAGTACTTGCCCTGCCTGACATCTCGCACGGACCCATACCCCATCGACTGCAACGCCTCGACGATCGTCCGACCCTGCGGGTCGAACACCGACGGTTTCAAGGTGACGAAAACTCTAGTTTTCACGAGTTGCCTCCGGCCGGCACGGATACCGTGTCGCCAGACAACACGCGGTCCACAATGGGGCCGACGTGGCGAAGCTGCCGCTGGAGGTCGAACGCCCGGTCGAGGTCAGCCGGCAACAACACCCCCATGACGTCCGCATCCTCTGCGAGCAGCGCCTTGAAATCGAGCCGCTCATCGTGGGAACGCATGGCCACCCGCTGCACCCACTGGTAGGCCTGCTCCCGTGAAACTCCGCGCTGCGCCAATTCGAGCAACACCGTGCCGGAGAACACGATGCCGCGCGACCGGTCGAGATTCTCCTGCATGCGTTCCGGGTGCACGACGAGGGCCCGTACGATCGTGGTAAACCGTCGCAGCATGTGGTCGAGCGTAATGAAGCTGTCGGGGATGATCACGCGTTCGACCGACGAGTGGGAAATGTCCCGCTCGTGCCACAGTGCCACATTCTCGAGCGCGGCCATCGCGTTCCCACGAAGGAGACGGGCGAGTCCGGTCAACTGTTCGCATCCGATGGGGTTCCGCTTGTGAGGCATCGCCGACGACCCTTTTTGGCCTTTCGCGAACCCCTCCTCGACCTCGCCGATCTCAGTCTTCTGCAGACCACGCACCTCAACCGCGAACTTCTCGAGCGATGCCCCAGTAATCGCCAACGCACTCAGCAATTCGGCGTGGCGGTCCCGCTGAATGACCTGGGATGCCACCGGTGCTGGTGTCAGCCCGAGTGCCGCGCACACTCGCTGTTCGATCTCTGGCTCCAGATGCGCATACGTCCCGACCGCGCCGGAAATCTTGCCGACGCTGACAACCTCTCGGGCGCCCTCGATCCGGCCCACGGCGCGCCGGAGTTCCGCGTGCCATAGCGCCAGCTTCAGGCCAAACGTCATCGGCTCTGCGTGCACGCCGTGGGTGCGCCCGATCATCGCCGTGTCGCGATGCTGCCGCGCCCGGTCCCCGACCGCCTCCAGGAGCTGACCGAGGTCGTCCAGGATCAATCCGCACGCCTGGCGCATCTGGAGCGCGAGCGCCGTGTCCAGGACGTCGGATGACGTCAGTCCGAAATGCAGCCAGCGTGCCGAGGGCCCCACCTGTTCCGCCACTGCCGTCGTGAACGCGATGACGTCATGCCGCGTCGTCCGCTCGATCTCGTCAACTCGCTCGGCGCGTACCCCGGCGCAAGACGCGATATCACGGGCGGCGTCTTCAGGCACCACGCCCGTCGCCGCCATCGCCTCGGTGGCCGCGACCTCGACGCGGAGCCACGTATCGTACTTGCGTTGCTCTTCCCAGATACCGCCCATCTCTGGATGGGTATAACGCGGGATCATGGGTAACGGACCTCGTAGTGGGTCATCCCTAGACAGGTCGGTTCACGTGCGTCGATTGGCTCCGGCGACAGCAACGTCCGATACGTCCTCACGTCAAGACTCGCCTCCGCGGCGATCTGCCTCTTCTCGACGGGCGTCCTGGCCCGGTCGCCATCCTCGGGGGGTTGCTCTGCCATGTCACTCCCTTCGTGCGGGTCGTCGCTCCCGCTCCAGTGTTCCGCGTCAGGACACTAAAACGGCAACGCGACCTGACGCCCGAGGGCGTCATGCGTCTGGCGGAGCGCCCACGCCCCGAGGTCCACGGTCTCCGCCACGCGGTCTTGACGAGAGACGACAACCCGAACATCGTCGCGTCCACTTGCCGCGAGCGCCTCACGGCAGGTCATCTCCGCGATCTCAGGCACGTTGTTCACCCGACTCAAATGCGCGAGCACCAGGCACCTGACCGAGCGCCCCAGATCATGGCGGACAAACAGCGCGAGCGATTCGTTCGACAGATGCCCCCGCGACCCACTGATCCGCGCCTTCGTCGACCGCGCATAGGGCCCCACCTGCAGCAGGTCGTGCGCGTGGTTCGATTCAATGACCAGCAGCCGGCAATCACGGAATCTGGCCCGCAAGACCGGCGTCACGGTCCCCACATCGGTGGCGAACCCGACGGTTCCATCAGGGGTGTCGATGACGAAGGCCACCGTCTCAGCCGCCGCGTCATGTGAGACCTCAAACGGAGTAAACCGAAACCCGCAGATCTCGCTCGCCGCATCACACACCAGCAAGCCCCAGCTCGGAACCGGCGCCGCCTTGGCCACGCGGGTCGATTCCAAGAGCGCTTTGGTCGCCGCCGTCGCATACAGCGGCACGTTGTGCCGCCTCGAGAACAGCGCCGCACTGCGAGTATGGTCGCCGTGCGCGTGCGTAATGATCACCGCCCCGACGCTATCGGGCGGCACCCCTACGCTGTCCAGTCGACGCGCCACCTCGCGGTAGCTCAGCCCCACATCGATCAGCACCGGCTCCTCGAGGCCTTGCAATAGCGTCGCATTTCCGGCGCTCCCACTCCCGAGCACCGTCAACCTCGTTCGCCGGGCGGGGCACCCCGCCTGGACTGCGTTACTTCCTCGGTCACATACCACCTGTATGCTCTCTCGTCACGCCTTGCTAGCCGGGCCCCGTGATGGTCCTGGCCTGGGCTTGTCGGCTAGGTCAGCGCTAGTTGCTGCTCGCTTAGCGCAAGACCATCGACGGGTCCCAAGACTGTCGCCGCCACTGTGCCCGGGACGAGCAGCTCTTTCGCCACTCGGTGGACGTCGTCGACGGTCACCTGTTCCACCGCCTGCAACGTCTCGTCCAGCGTGAACTGCCGCCCGTAATACATTTCCTGCCGAGCCAGATGGGACATCCGGCTCGAGGTGCTCTCCAGGCTCAGCACCAGGCTGCCCTTCAAGTGGTCCTTGGCCCGGACCAACTCCGCCGACGTGATCGGGGCATCGCGAAGCTGCTGGAGCTCGGCCACGATCAGGTCCACGACTTCGACGACGCTGTCGGCATCGCAGCCGGCGTATATTGTCAGCGCGCCGCCATCGCGATACGACACGAAACCGCTGCTCACCGCGTAGGCGAGACCTCGCTTCTCACGGATATTCTGAAACAGGCGCGAGCTCATGGTGCCGCCCAGCACGATGTTCAGCACGTAACAGATGTAGCGGTCGACGTGCGATTGCGGATATCCGCTTACGCCGAGACACACGTGGCATTGCTCGAGCGGCTTGTCGCGTATCAGCAAGCCGGGCATGGACGCCGGAGCCGTGTTGGTGATCTCCTCGACGTTGGACGGCAGGTCGCCGAAGGCCGACGTCACGAGGTCGCGGACCGCCGCGTGGTCGACGTGACCGGCGGCCGCGATCACCAGGTTGCCCCCGGTGTAGGCGCGGCCGAAGTAGTCGCGGAGGGTCGCGGCGTCGAGATCGTTCACGGTCTCCGGCACGCCCAAGATCGGTCGACCCAGCGGATGCCCGGACCAGAATCGCTGGGTGAACAGCTCATAGACCAGATCGTCAGGCGTGTCCTCCACCATCTTGATCTCTTCGAGCACCACCTTCTTCTCACGCTCGATATCACCCGGATCGAACGCCGGATTCACCAGCAGATCAGCGAGCACGTCGACGGCTCGTGGAAGGTGGTCGTCAAGCACCTTCACGTAGTAACTCGCGCATTCCTTCGCCGTAAAGGCATCGAGCTGCCCCCCAAGCGAGTCGATCTCCTGCGCAATGTCTTCCGCCGTGCGGCGCGCCGTCCCCTTGAACAGCATGTGTTCAACAAAGTGCGCGATTCCAGATCGGGCGGCGCTCTCATGACGCGACCCTCGCGTCAGCCAGGCCCCGAAGCTGACCGAGCGCACCTCTGGCATCGACTCCGTCAAGAGGCGCAACCCGTTGTCGAACTGCTCGCGAACAATCACTGCGAGACGTCGCCTGTCTGCGGCCCATGAGAGCCAGCCGTCCACAACATCCGTAAATAGTTGTACAATAGAGACTTAAGAGATACCAGCAAGAAAGTAATGATACCACGCAAAGCGCGTTTGCATCAACCTGGAACCAAGACGCCGCGTGGTACTGTGGGCCACATGGACGACGAGAGGCCGGACCTGGCGGAGCTGGAGCTGGCGGAACTCGAATCGGTCGTCACGACACTGGGCGCCGACCGGTTTCACGCGAGGCAAATCTTTCGCTGGTTGCACCGCCGCGGACGCGAGCGGTTCGATGGAATGACCGACCTGTCGCGCCACCTCCGCGCGCGACTCGATGAGACGTGCACCATCGCCACCCCGGTGGTGACCTCCCGCGAACGGTCGTCAGACGGCACCCAGAAGTTCCTTTTCACGCTGGGTGACGGTCGAACCATCGAGTCCGTGTTCATCCCCGACACGCCCGCCCTGACCCTCTGCGTCTCGACGCAGGTGGGCTGTGCGATGCGGTGCGGCTTCTGCTTGACCGGCCAGATGGGCCTCGCTCGCCATCTGACGGCCGGGGAGATCGCCGGACAGGTCCGCGTGTTGGCGCGCGAGCTCGAGCTACAGGACACACGATTCAACATCGTGCTGATGGGCATGGGCGAACCGCTGCACAACTATGACGCCACGATGAAGGCACTCCGTATCCTGGCCGCGCCGGACGGGTTGGCCTTGACCCCCAAACGCGTGACCTTGTCGACGGTCGGCCTGTTGCCGGCCATGGCCCGATTGTCGGAGGAGACGTGGGTTCCGAACCTGGCCGTCTCTCTGCACGCGACCACCGACCGAGTTCGACACGAGCTGATACCAACGAGCCGGCAGCAGCGTCTCTCGGACCTCATCACCGCGTGCCGTCGGTTCCCGCTCAAGCACCGCGACCGGATTACCTTCGAATATGTGCTGCTGGACGGTGTCAACGACACGGCCGCGGACGCGAGGCGGTTGGCAAGGCTGCTCGGCGGTTTGCGAGCAAAAGTGAACCTGCTTCCGCTCAACGAGGCGCCTGGGATTCCGTTCTCTCGTCCATCCGACGAGCAGGTCGACCGTTTTGCCCGCAGTTTGGCGCGTTCCGGCGTCACCGTGTCGGTCCGCAAGAGTCGCGGCCGAGACATTCGGGCCGCCTGCGGTCAACTCATCGTCGACGGCGGTCCCCGGGCCGGGTCGATCCTTATTTAGTCGGGGCTGCGCCCCGGACCCCACGCAGGCGCTCCGCGGGGACCCCGAGTGCCCCACTCCGCGCCTGCGGGGCGCGCATTGTCGCGCGCCTCGGCGGCGGCGCCGCCCGGTCAGTGTCCTCATTGCAGCTCGCCGGCCAGCGGGTCGGCGCTGGTGATGCGAACGTGGACCCGCTGGTTGCCGTCCCGTCCTGAGGGCACTGACACCTTCAAGTAGTTGTCGGTCAGCACGACCGCCCCCCCCTCAAGTGTCAGTCCAGGTCGGAGGGTCCCGACCAGCCTCTCCCGAAACTGTCGCGACAGCGTGGCGCCCACATCTCGCAGCGCGCGCGCCCGTTCGCGGACGAGCGGGCCGGCGACCCGACCGGGCAAGCGCGCCGCTTCGGTGCCGGGACGTGGTGAGTAGGGGAACACGTGCAGATACGTCAGGGAGCTCGAAGACAGGTAGTCCAGCGTTTGAGCCGCATCTTCGTCGGTTTCACCCGGGAATCCCGCGATCACATCGGACCCGATCCCGGCGTGTGGCATCAGATGTCGAATGCGGTCCACCGCACGGCGATACACGGCGAGGGTGTAGGGACGACGCATGCGACACAGCATCGTGTCGCTGGCATGCTGGAGAGGCAGGTGAAAGTGCGCCGCGAACCTCCCACTGGTAGCCACCAGATCGATGATGTCCGGTGAACAGTCCATGGGTTCGAGGGAGCTGATGCGGTAGGTGACCCCCGACGGATGGTCGTCGAGCGCACGGAGCAGCTCGATCAAGCCGTCGCGATCCTCGAGATCGCGCCCATACGACCCCAGGTGCACTCCG
The DNA here is from genome assembly GCA_029940535.1 of Vicinamibacterales bacterium. GTDB lineage: Bacteria > Acidobacteriota > Vicinamibacteria > Vicinamibacterales > UBA8438 > UBA8438. The sequence goes on along the minus strand of JAPYUM010000078.1, from coordinate 2,955 downwards.
GTCAGCACCACCTCGTTGAATCCGCTGTCGGCGGCGTGGCCGACGGCCCGCAGCACGTGCGCCGTATCGAGACTCCGCCCCGACCCGCGTGTTGATGGAATGACGCAGTAGCTGCAGGGTTGATCGCACCCGGTCTGCACCCGCAGCATGAACGCGACCCGGCCGATGATCCCGGGTGACACCAGCGCGCCGCACGCGCCCGGGCCATCACCAAACCGGCTCGCGGTGGTCTCTTGTCGCGGCGCGACTACATCGGCAATCGTGTGCTTGCGCTGGTTGGGGATAACCAGAGGGTCGCCGGGCAGTGCCCCGATCTCGTCTGGCGCGCGAGAGGCATAGCAGCCGGTGGCAACCACCCGCGCCTCGGGATTGACTCGCTCGACACGCCGGAGTGCCTGGCGTGTCCCCTGGTCGGCCGATGCGGTCACCGAGCAACTGTTGACCACGACCAGATCTGCGTCGTCAACCGACGCCCGTGTGCCGCCGCGCGCCCGCAGCTCCATCTCGAGCTGCAGCGAGTCAGCCTGATTGACGCGGCACCCGAAGGTCGTGATTGCGTAGCGCACGGGAAATGGGACCGAGATTGGGGGACGGGCGTCACGCGAACCACGCCTACCGGTTACTAGACTAGTCTGGTTCCGTCTCGTGCGGGAACATCAAGACCGCCGGGGTTTCCACAACTGGACCGCTCGCATAGGATCGAGCCTCATGCCAGGGCCGGTCTCGGCTGTGGTGTCGACCCCGAAACTCATCTGTCTGGGAGATCCCGTCATGCGTGCCACACCGCTCACTCGGATCGCCGCCGTCGCCGCCGTGGCGCTCGTCCTGTTCGTGCTCCCTCAGCCGGAACCGCTGGCCTCCGAAACGCCCCCCGGCGCTGAGAGTCCACGCCTGACGGAGTTGAAGCGAGAAGTCGTGGTCGACATCGAGAGTCGCCGAGACTTCACGCAGCAGATGGTCGATATGATCTACAGCTTCAACGAGCTCGGTTTTCAGGAGTTCGAGACCCAGCGGTATGTCACGGGCATTCTGGAAGACCACGGGTTCACGGTGAAGCGTGGCGTCGCCGGGATCCCAAGCGCATGGTGGGCAAGCTGGGGGTCCGGTTCTCCGGTCATCGCCATCGGGACCGATGTCGACGGCATCCCGCAGGCCTCTCAAAAGCCCGGGGTGGCGTATCGCGATCCACTGATCGCGGGCGCCCCGGGGCATGGCGAGGGTCACAATGCCGGTCAGGCGCTAAACGTTACCGCCGCGCTGGCGGTGCAAAAGATCATGCAGCGGGATGACCTCGAGGGCACGCTCGTCATCTGGCCAGGTATCGCGGAAGAGCAGCTGGGAGCCAAGGCGCACTACGTGAAGGCCGGACTGTTCGACGACGTCGACATCGTCCTCTACTCGCATGTCAGTAATTCGATGTCGGTCAGCTGGGGCGAGAGCGGGGGCAACGGGTTGGTCTCGGTCGAGTACCTGTTCAAGGGGGAGAGCGCGCACGGCGCCGGCTCGCCGTGGGACGGCCGCAGCGCACTCGACGCGGTCGAGTTGATGAACGTCGGGTGGAACTATCGCCGCGAACATCTGCGTATTCAGCAGCGGTCACACTACGTCATTACGGACGGCGGGGACCAACCGAACGTGGTACCGCCGACGGCGGCGGTCTGGTACTTCTTCCGAGAAACGGACTACCCCAGCATCATGCGTATGTGGGAGATCGGCGACCAGATCTCCGACGGGGCCGCGTTGATGACCGGCACCACGGTCGACTCACGAGTCCTGGGCGCCGCCTGGCCGCAGCACATGAACCGGCCGCTCGCCGAGGCCGTACACACGAACATGCTTGCGGTCGGTATGCCGGCGTGGAGCGACGCCGACCAGCGGATGGCCAAGGCGGTGCAACGGATGCTGGGAGCAGAGGAACGCGGACTGGGGACCGAAATCAGCGAGGAGCTACGTGGCCGGCAGGACATTCCAGACCGAGAACGCCGCGGCGGCGGCTCGGACGACATTGGGGACATTTCGTGGGTGGTCCCCACTGTCTCGCTCCGGTTCCCCTCCAACATCTCCGGCGGGCAGGGACACAACTGGAACAAGGCCATTGCGATGGCCACGCCGATCGCGCACAAGGGGGCCACGGCCGGGGCCAAGGTCTATGCCCGCACGCTCCTCGATATCTTGCTGAGCCCGGATCTCGTGAACGACGCGAATGACTATTTCAAGAACGTCCAGAAACAAGACATGGAATACACCTCGTTCTTGCGTCCGCGTGACGAGCCGGCGATCTGGCTGAACGAGGACATCATGCGGGAGTTCAAACCGGCGCTGGAAGAGTACTACTACGACCCGTCCACCTACGACACCTACCTCGACCAGCTTGGCATTGCGTACCCAACCATCAGCCCGTCCGGAGCCGACGACTAGGTTTAGGTATTAGGCACGGATCGTCTGGAGGGCGTGATCGCACCGAGCGCGCCGCCTTTCGTCCCCGCTCCGCTCACGACGTTTACCGCGAACACCACCGCGATGATGGCGGCGGCCGGACTGAGCAGCCAGGGAAAGTCGGCGATAGCGCTGATATTCGACGCCTCTCCCAGCATGACCCCCCAACTGGCCGCCGGCGGCGCGAACCCGAGCCCGATATAGGACAGCGTCGCTTCCGCCAGGATGAACGCCGGCAGCAACAGCGTCGCCTGCACGATGAGAAATCCGCGGGTCGCCGGCAGGAGGTGCGTGGCGAGGATACGAAGAGGCCCGGCCCCGACCGCAATGGACGCCAGCGTGTACTCACGCCCGCGCTCAGCGGCCACGATCGCGCGCACCCCGCGCGCCACGTACGGCCACGCGACAACGGCCAGGAGGCTCACGAGCAGCCAGAACACGGCCCGGGTCGACAACACGAGGGGCAGCACGGCGCGCAGGGCGAGCACGGCGTAGATGGTGGGCAGCACCAGCACGAGA
>JAPYUM010000010.1:54732-75585 GCA_029940535.1 Vicinamibacterales bacterium | reverse complement strand
GGCCGAACCCGGTTCCCTTTCCAGGTACGCACGACTCGAGTGAGCCGGTCGAAATCCTCCGCCTCCGCGGCCTCGGAGATCCGGCGAACCTCGTACGACTTTTGGCACCATACGCGGTTCCGGCGGCTTCGAAGCGGCGAAGCGGACCGGGCCCGACCCCTACTTGTTCTTGGTGTCCATCACCTTGTTGGGATCGCCGCGGAAGATGATGTAGCTGATGGCGTCGGTGTCGATCTTGTGCCAGGCGTGGGGCATGCCCTTGGGAATGATGGCGATGTCCCCGGGTTCAACATACTGCAGGACGCCGCCACGAAGCTCTCCGCGGTCCATGGGGCCCAGCAACTGACTGACATTCGATTGTTTGTCGACGAATTCACCACCGGTCACCATGGTGCCGGTGCCGGAGACGATGTAGTAAATCTCGTCCAGGTCCGGATGGGCGATACCGGTAATGGTGTCCCTGACTTCGACCTTGGTGCGCTGCACCACAGAGACACCGATGTTCTCCTCGCCTACATTCAGGTGTCTCACGACGATGTCGCTGACGCTGCCGCCGCCGGCCAGATTGTCCAGCCCCTGCAACAGCACCTCGTTGACCTCGCGCTTGGAGATGATGGTGGAACCGCCGTCCTGAGCGAGAGCAGGCACCCCGACCAGCAGGGTCAGTACCAGGCAGCACGTGGTGGAACGGCGCATGAGTCACCTCCTCTGAGCGGCAAGTATACCTGGCCGATCCTGTGCCGCCTAGGGGAAGGAGCGCGAGCGTCATGGTCGCGGAGCTTCAGCCTTGCCTGTGTCGCCCTAGAGATGGTCTGATTAGGACTCACCGTCGAAGTTACCGGCTCGCGGAGAACGGAGGAGAAGCAGATGTTCACTCCCACAGTGACCGATCGGATGCAGGGACGGTCGAGGGTACGTCGCCGGTACCGGCGATTGTCTCTGGCCGGGCTCGCCGGATGTCTGGCCGTGGCCGCCCTGGTCGTCGTGCCGACGGCCGGTCAGGGGCAAGCGCCCGTCGACTACATCCAGGGCGTGGTCGAGAGCAACTCGGGACCCGAGGCCGGGGTCTGGGTCATCGCCGAGACGTCGGACCTGCCGACCCAGTTCGTCAAGATCGTCGTCACCGATGACGACGGGCGCTTCGTGTTGCCGGAGCTACCCGACGCGATTTACGACGTGTGGGTGCGCGGCTACGGTCTGGTCGATTCCAGCCCGGTAGCGATCCGCCCCGGTGCCGAGGTGACCCTGGAGGCGCCCCTCGCTCGAACCGCGGAGGAAGCCGCTCGCGTCTATCCCGCCAACTACTGGTATTCGCTGCTCGAGGTGCCGGCTCGGAGCGAGTTTCCGGGGACCGGGCCCAACGGGAACGGCATCTCGGAGAACATGCGGAGTCAGGAACAGTGGCTCGACATGACGAAACAGGGGTGCCAGCTCTGTCATCAGCTCGGCAACCTGGTCACCCGGGACATCACGCACCTGAGCCATCTGCAGTTCGACTCGGCCGTCGAGGCCTGGGACCACCGGGTGCAGGCGGGTGTTCGCGGCGGCACCATGAGCGCGTTCATGAATCGGTTCGGTCGCCAGGCCGGGCTCGAAATGTACGCCGACTGGACCGACCGGATCATGGCGGGCGAAACCCCGGACGCTCCACCGCGGCCGAGCGGCCGCGAGCGCGACGTCGTGATCTCGCTCTGGGACTGGGGCAACGAGACCTCGTATATCCACGACGAGATCACGACCGACAAGTGGAACCCGGCGACGGTCAACGCCGGGGGCCCGGTCTACGGCGTCGACGGGGGCCACGGCTCACTGATCGAGCTGGACCCGACGACCAACGCCTGGCGCACCATCGAGATCCCGGTGCTCGACCTGACGGAGAACCCCGCCGGCACGAGGTTCGCCCAGCGGTTCCCCGTGCCGTCGCCGTTCTATGGCGACGAGGCGCTGTGGCAGGCGCCGGCCGACCCGCACAACCCGATGTTCGATGACAAGGGTCGGGTCTGGATGACGACCAAGGTGAGAGGCAACGAGCTGCCCGGATGGTGCCAGGAGGGGTCGTCCAACAAGTACGCGCAGTACTACCCGACGAGCCGGAGCGGCCGGCAGGCGTCCTACTACGACCCTGCCACCGAAGAGTTCGGGCTCATCGACACCTGCTTCGGCACCCACCACCTGCACTTCGCGCCCGACGACGACCGCACGCTCTACTTCAGCGGCGGTGGCGACGTCGTGGGCTGGCTCAACACCCGGGTCTACGACGAGACCGGTGACGGTCAGCAGTCCCAGGGATGGTGTCCGCTGGTCGTCGACACCAACGGCGACGGCCAGATCACCAAGCCCTGGAATCAGCCGGTAGGAGCGCTTCGCAGCGTGGACGTCGGCGGCGGGGGAGAGCAACTCGAGGACTTCGACTCGACGCTGGACACCCGCATGAGCCCGGGCAGCTACGGGATCATCGCCAACCCGGTCGATAACGTAATTTGGGGCGGCGGCACCGAGTTTCCCGGTCGCATCTGGCGGGTTGAGCTGGGTGATGATCCTCCCGAGACGTGCAGGACGGAGGTGTACGAGGTGCCGGTCATCGACGGCGAGGCTCAGGGCTTCGGCCCGCGCGGCATCGACGTCGATTCGAACGGCGTGATCTGGACCGCACTCTCGGGGAGCAGTCACTTCGCAAGCTTCGACCGCAGCAAGTGCGGGGTGCTGACCGGACCCGAGGTCGTTGATTCCCAGCACTGCCAGCAGGGGTGGACGCTCTATCAGATTCCCGGGCCGAACATGAAGGGCACCGACGTGCGGGCCGACTTCCACTATTACAACTGGGTCGACATCTACGACACGCTCGGTCTCGGTGAGGACGTCCCGATTGCGAACGGCTCCGGATCGGATTCACTTCTGGCGCTCGACCCGCAAACCGAGGAGTGGGTCGTCATGCGGGTGCCCTATCCGATGGGCTTCTACTCGCGTGGGCTCGATGGTCGCATCGATGATCAGGACGCGGGCTGGAAGGGGCGCGGGGTGTGGGCGAACTACGGCACCAACTTCAACTGGCACACCGAGGGCGGCAAGGGCACGACCAGCAAGATGGTGAAGTTCCAGGTCCGCCCCAACCCGCTGGCGAGATAGCTGCTCGAGGAGACCGCATGGCCAACAAGAATCACGTGCGTGACGAGCACGCGCAGCCCCCGACGATCGACCGCCGAGCGATGATCGGTCAGACGATGGGTGCGGCGGTGGTGGGTGCGATGCTGGGCGGTGGGGCGGATCTCGGAGCCGCCGTGGCGACGGCGGTTGGACAGTCGGCCGGGGCGACGGCCGGTGTCTCGCTCCCGGATGGGATGCGTCGGATCGTGACCGGCCATGACGCCGAAGGCCAGTCGTATGTCGTCAGCGACCAGCGCATCACCGGAGGGCGCACCTTCCCGAACTTCTTCAAGACGACCGGGGACGATGCGTTCGGTCCCGGCCCGGAGCCTGAGCCCCGAACGCTGTATCCCACCGACTCACCCCGACTCGAGCCGGAGGTGGGAGGGGCAAGCTTCCAGTTCGTCACGCTGCCGCCGACGCCGCCGGAGGCCCCCCTCGGCTGGCATCGCACGGAAACGGTCGACATCAACATCCTACTCGGCGGGGAGCTGATTCTCGTCCTGGACAAGGAGGAGATCACACTGCATCCCGGCGATGCCGTGATCCAACGCAACACCATGCACGCCTGGAAGAACCCCACCGACGCGCCCGTCTACTGGGCGGCCGTGCTGGTACCGATCCGACAGCGCTCGTGAGAGTGAGATCGGCCACCCACCGAGCCCCGACCGGTCGAAAACGCGGAAGACGACTTGCGCTGTTCTTCCAGTGCGGGTCGCACTGTGGATGACCTGCCCGCGAATGTTCCGCTATTTCTGGTCCGCTCAGGCAGGGACGAGATTCCCGGTCTGAACGACACGCTCGATCCGTTCGTCTCGGCGGCGATCGGGCGCAACCTGCCGGTGACGCTGGTCAATCACCCCACGTCGCCCCACTACTTCGAGCTGAATGAGGACAGCGCGTTGTCGCGGCACATCATCGATCAAATGCTGGCGTTCATGCGGTTTCATCTCGCGTAGTCGACGCGACCCCAAAAGGAGACCATGCCCCCGCGTGGGCTGTCGCCGAGGCGGCAGCCCAGTGTGGTAGACATACCGGCGTGGCCCGTCCGTCACGATCCCCAGACCGGGCCCCCAGCTCTGCACAAGGTCACCTACAGAGCGAACGGTCACTGCCGAGGCCGCCAGCGCCGCGTACGGCCCACCGGTTCGGATCTCTGACGCCAAATGCGCACCGAACTTGGCGAGACCGGCGACCGTCGTGTGCAGAGTGGAGTTGGCCAACGGCACATAGGGCTCCCACTTGTCTGGGCTGCCTTCCGCGTTGTGGCCCCGATGGGTCGGTCCGGTTTCGCAAACGACACGCAGACTGCCGCCGACACCAGCAGGAGCGCTAGTCGCTTCATATCGAAGGGCATCACGCGCTACCGGTGCCCGGGCCCATAGAGCACGCGGCCGGGACGCGCGCCCGTGTGTCGGCCGTCGTCGACCACCAGGGTGCCATTAACAAGCACGTAGGCGATCCCCTCAGCATACTGATGTGGCTCCGCGAAGGTCGCGCGGTCCTGGATGGTGGCCGGATCGAACACCGCGATGTCGGCGAAGAGTCCCTCCCGCAACACGCCTCGGTTCTGCAGGCCAAGCCGTTGAGCCGTGGCCCCACTCATCTTGCGAACCGCCTCTTCCAGCGTGAGCACTCCGCGCTCTCGCACGTAGCGGCCCAACACACGGGCAAAGGTGCCGTACTCGCGTGGGTGCGGCACGCTCTCCCCGAACACCGACACCCCACCGTCGGACCCGATGGCGGTGACTGGATGCTGCATGATGCGTTCGACATCCGCTTCGTCCATCGCGTGGTAGATCGCGCGCGCACCGCCGCGAATGATGATCTCCATGACCAGGTCGGCCGCGTTGGCGAGGGTCACCTCGGTCTCACGTTCGGCCAGGATCTCAGCCAGGCTCTTTCCTTCCAGCGACCGGTCCCACGTACACAACCCGATCACCACGTTCTGGGGATCGCCACCGCCGCGGTCGTGCTCGATCCGGTAGACGATCTCGCCTCTGATGCGACGACGCGTCTCCGGGTCGTCGAGACGCGCGAGGAGCTCGTCGCGACCACCGGCCTGCGCCCACTGCGGGACAAGCGCGTTGATGGTCGTCTGCGACGCGGTATACGGATACTGGTCGATGGTGATGTCCACCCCGCGCGCCCGGGCGGCGTCGACCAGGGCCAAGCTTTCGACGCTCTGCCCCCACATGTCCTTGCTGATCGCCTTGTGGTGCGTCATCTGCACCGGGAGCCCCGCCTCTTCGCCGATCCGGACCGTCTCTCGCACCGAGTCGAGCAGCCGCTGCGCTTCGTCACGCATGTGCGAGATGTAGATCCCGCCATGGGTGGCGGCGACCTTCGACAGCTCGATGACCTCCTCGGTCGAGGTGAAGCTACCCGGCACGTAGAACAGGCCGGTCGACAGGCCGAGGGCGCCCTGAGCCATGGCCTCGGCGACGAGCGCGCGCATCCGATCGAGCTCGTCCGGGGTCGGTTCCCGGTCGTCGGCGCCGACCACCTCGCTCCGAATGGTCCCCTGACCGACGAAGACCGCCCAGTTCGGGCTGATCGCGGTCTCCGCGATACGCGCCAGGTGGGGCCCGATCGGAAACGGCGAACTGCCGTCGTTCCCCTCGGTCAGGGTCGTCACGCCCTGCAGCAGGTAGTTGTCCGCGGTGGGCACATCGAAGATGCCGCGCACCGCGTGGGTGTGCGGGTCGATAAAACCCGGGGCCACGACAAGCCCCGTTGCGTCGATATCTCGACCCGCCACGGCATCGGTCAAATCGCCGATACGTGCGATGCGGTCTCCCCGCACGCCAACGTCCGCGCGCACCCAGGGATTGCCGGTCCCGTCGATGACACGGCCCCCGCGCAGGATCAGATCGAACGACTGGGCACGCTGTGCGGCCGCCGACGACGTCGTGAAGACGAGCACCAGCAGAACCAGGACACTTCGCCTCATGTAGCGGACCTCATAGGTGCGAGGAATGGAACCTATCCCAGGGAAGACTGGCCGATTATAGCTGGTACCATACCGACCTGACAGGAGACAGCCCATGGCCACCATCAGCCGCCGCGAGTTCGTTATCACGGGCGCCGGAGCGGGCCTCGCGGCCGCCGCGCCGCGCCACGCCCTCGGTCACGCGCCGGCCGTCCTGACCCGCCAGTCGGTTAGCCCAGTCGTCATCTCGTCGGCCAACGGACACCGGTTCCGTAACGGGGGCACCGAGACCTGTGTCGAACTGGCGTTTCGTCGCATCGTGGCTGGTGACGACGTGCTGGATTCGTTGATCGCCGGCGTCAACATCGTCGAGTTGGACCCGGAGGACGCGAGCGTCGGCTACGGGGGCCGGCCCAACGCCGAGGGTGTCGTCCAGCTCGACGCCTGCTGCATGCACGGTCCAAAACGCCGCGCCGGCGGGGTCGCCGCGCTCGAGGGGGTCCGCACGCCGTCGAACGTGGCACAGGCGGTGATGGACCAGACGGACCATCACCTGCTGGTCGGCCCGGGCGCGCAAGCCTTTGCGCGCAACATGGGCTTCGAGATCGAACGCGACCTCAACACCGACCGGTCGCGACGAATGTGGCTGGAATGGAAGCGACGGACAGACCCTGGACACTATCTCGACCCGGACCGGGCGGACGCACGGCGCGTGGTGGAGGACGAGCGCCTGGCCGAAGCGCTAGCGCCGGACGACGCCGACGCTGACGCTGACTCTGACGAACGGTATGGCACCATCAACTGTAATGGCATCAGCCGCGGTGGCCAGATCTGCGGCGTGACGACGACCAGCGGTCTCGCCTGGAAGATTCCGGGGCGGGTCGGCGACTCGCCCATTCTTGGTGCCGGTCTGTATGTCGACAACGCGGTCGGCGCCGCCGGCTCGACCGGTCGCGGTGAGGCCAACCTCTACAATCTCGCCTCGTTTCTCATCGTCGAGCAGTTGCGGCTGGGGATGAGCCCCAAGGACGCGGGGCTGGCCGCACTCCGGCGGATACAGGAGAACACCGTCGAACGGCGGCTGTTGAACGACCGCGGGTTACCCAACTTCGGGGTCAACTTCTATGTGCTGAACGCCGTCGGTGAGTACGCGGGGGTCTCTATGTACGCGGGTCAGAACAGCCAGTACGCCGCGTGCACGGAGAACGGGGCGGAGCTACTGCCGCTCGAGCCGCTCTTGGACGGCTCAGCTCGCGACTAGGTTTTCCCAGCGAGTGAGGCCCTGTGGCGCAGGCCTTCAAGCCTGCGATCGCACGGCTAAAGCCGTGGGCCACGATGGGAGCGAAGGCCCCGGGCACTATGAGATCTGTGCCCCAAGCGCCGCGTCGAGGGGTTCATCGAGCCGGGTCTCCCGCGCTCCACCGTCCGAGCGCCGATGCGATCTCGCGGCGGGCGGCGGCCGGGCGCTCGGGGTGATGGTTGACGAAGTAACAAAAGAGGATCGGCGTCCCGGACTCGGCATCGACAATACCGGCGAGCCCGACGGTGTGACGCAGTGTCCCGGTCTTGGCGGCAATCGGTGGCAGCCGCGGCCACGCCGCTAGAGTGCCCTCAGCCGGACCGGCCAGCGCCGCGACGAGGGTCTCGCCCCAGGGCTGCTCGAGCACATCCGCGAGTACGCGCACGAGGGTCGCGGGGGTGACGAGGTTGGACGCCGATAACCCCGACCCGTCCACAATCCACAGGCGGGGTGTTCCGCGCCCGGCCCGGTCGGCGTCGGGTCCAAGCCCCTCGACAAAATCGGCGATCACCTCGACTCCGTCGTCGAAACGACCGGTGCCAGCTATCTCCAACCCCAGCGTCAGGGCCAGCATGTCCGCATACCAGTTGGTGCTGTGGGTCAGGGTCCGCTCGAGGAGGTCCCGCAGCGGAGGGGAGCGGAACTCGGCCAGTACGGCGTGCGGCTCGGCCGACCCCACCCGCGGGCTGCCCTGCCGCACGGCGCCCTCGACCGTCACGCCAACCGCGTCAAGCGCCTCGTGTAGTCGACGGGCGGCGCGACGCTCCGGGGCTGGATCGCTGGCGGCCACGACGAACGGGTCCTCGCTGATGGGGTACTCGCCTCGCAGCAAGAGCGTGTCCGTGCCCCACACCGGCACGAAGTCGAGCGTGCCGGCGCCGTGACGCTCTCGACCGACCGTCGTCGTGTCGTTGAGCACCTCGACGCCGTCGGGGGCGACCACGCGCGCTGGATCACCAACCGCCTCGCCCGGGGCGACCCGCACGGTGATCGTGGCGCTGTCGAGGGCCACGCCCGCGGTCGGGGTTCCAAAGCGATACGACAGGTCGCCGAAACCACGATCGATCGGGTGCAAGCGACCGGGAAACCGAGCCGCATCGACCACCAGATCGCCGGTGATCCGGGTGACGCCGCGTTCGCGGACCTGCCGGGCCAACGCCGCCAGCGGTTCGGCGGCGCCACCGTCGAAGAAGTCGTCATTCCAGGTCGGATCGCCGCCAGGCTCGATGACCAGGTCGCCCTCGAGTACCCCACCATCGATCCCGCCGGTGGCCGTCAGGCGAGTGATCCAGCGGTAGTCGGCGCCCAGATGGTTGAGCGCGGACGCGACCGTGACGACCTTGAGGACCGACGCCGGCACGAAGAGCCGGTCGGCGTTCAGCTCGTCGACCACCTCCAGGTTCCCGCCAGCCGTCCGGCGCATGGCGAGATACCCACGATGGGCGCCGTCGTCGAGGGATGCGGACGGTTGGGCCTTCGCCTCGCGCAGCGACGGCAGAGCCACCAGCGCCACCGCGACGCCGACCAACAGGAAGGGGTGTGTCCGCGTCATGGGAACAGGCTACACGAGCCCGGGCGAAGCTCGGAGCGCAACTCGAGACGGTAGATCAGCGTGACCAGCGCCTACGGTGCCGACGGCAATGCGAGGGCCACCATCTGCGCCCCGACCAGGGTCAGCACGACGAACTGGCGCCCCTGCACCAGGTAGGTCATCGGTGTGCCCAGCGGGCGGGCCGGCAGCGCCACCTGTCCGAGCGGGACCCCGGTCGCCTTGTCGTAGGCCACCAGCTGCGCGCTGTCGGTCGACCCGGCCGGCCCGAGGCCGAGCATCACCAGCGTCTTGGTCACAAGCGGCCCGCTGGTGGTCATCTGCCCGCCCAGGGGTGGCAGATCGAGCCCGGCCAACGCGGGGTGGTTGCGGATGCGGTCCGCGCCAGGGCCGGTTGGCGTCTGCCAGACGATCTCACCGCGGTTCATGTCATACGCGGTCAGCCGGCTGTAGGGTGGTTTGACGAGCGGCAGCCCCTGCGGCCCCGTCACGGCCGGCGGCCGGGCCGGGTGGATGCTCTCGGGACCAAGCTTCCCGTTCGGGACGTATCGCAGGTTGGTGTAGCTGGGCTTCCCCTCCACCAGCACCATACGGGTCAACCCGGTGCGGGACGGCACGTAGAGAAAACCGGTCTCGGGGTCGGCGCCGGATCCGCTCCAATTGGCGCCGCCACCGGACCCGGGCACCTGCAAGGTGCCATGAGTGCCGTTTTCGTCGTACAAGGTCTGCGGCGTGAACATCCCGCCGTGGGCGTACCGCTGCAGAATCTCGACCGCTTCGGCCCGCAACTCAGGCGTGAAATCGATCAACAGATCCTCAGTCACCCCCTGGTACTCGAACGCGGGCGGCTTCGTCGGGTGCGGCTGGGTCGGCGCCAGTACCTCGCCCGGCACATCGGATGGCGGCGCGGCACGCTCCTCGATCGGCCACACGGGCTCGCCGGTGGCGCGGTCGAACACATACGTGAACCCCTGCTTGCTGACCTGCGCCAAGGCCCGGATGTCCCGCCCGTCGACCGTAATGTCCATCAGGGTCGGCGCGGTCGGGAAATCCCAGTCCCAGACACCGTGATGGATCGCCTGGAAATGCCACACCCGTTCGCCGGTCTCGACATCCACGGCAACGATCGACTGCGAGAACAGGTTGTCACCCAGCCGCTCGCCACCCCAGTAGTCGTTCGTGGGAGCGGTCGTCGCCAGATAGACGTGGCCAAGCTCGTCGTCGCCACTCAGCGTCGACCAGACGTTCGCGTTGCCGGTATACAGGTTCGACCCGTTCTCCCACGTGTCCTCACCAAACTGGCCGGCCTGGGGAATGGTGTGAAACACCCATTTGAGATCACCCGTGCGCACGTCAAACCCCTGGACGGAGCCGGGCGGCCACTCCTTGAGCGTCGGCCGGTCAGACATCGCCGCCCCGGAGATGACGGTGTCACGCACGACGACCGGGGGCGAATTGGGCGACACCGTGTGTCCCTCGTTGCTGAACAGCGGCAAGTTGCCGCGCGTCGCCCTTGGCACGGCGGTGTGCAGGTCAGACTTGCCGTCGACCCCAAAGCTGTTGATCGGTCGGCCCGTGCGCGCATTGACCGCAATCAGGAACCCGTCGTGGGTGCCCAGCAGCAGCCGTTCGTCGGCGTCGCCATCGGTCCAGTAGGCCAGCCCCCGCGTCTGCCACGGCCCCACGATGCTGGCGTTCCCCCCAGTGGTATAGGCCTGCGGGTTGTAGATCCACAACGTCTCGCCCGTCACGGGATCGAGCGCGACAACCTGGGCCAGCCCGGTACTGAGATACATCACGCCGTTGACGACCAGCGGGGTGGCCTTGAGCCCGTTGGCATCAAGCGGCGGCAGATACCTCCGTTGCAGGCTCTCGATGAGCGCGAGATCTTCCGATTCCCAGGTCCACGCAATGGAGAGGTCGTCGAAGTTGGCGGCGTCGATCTGATCGAGGGGCGAGTACTTCTGGCTCCAGTTCGTCCCGCCGTAACTGGGCCAGGCGCCCGTGTCGATCGAGGTTTGCCCGACGGTCGGGGACGCCGCGCCACTCAAGACCGTGACCATCACACTCACGCGCGTCCACACGCTCTTTGCTCGCATGGCGTTCCCCCCGCGACGACCGTAGCCAGACCTGTCCATAGTTGCTGTGATTCTACACGCTCGTCCGTCGCCTGATGGCCGGAGTTCGGGGTCCGTCCAGACGTTCTCCGAACCCGGAGCCGGGCCATAGCCGCCGGTCTTCAGACCGGCGGGTGACGGGTCAATCAGTGCACTGAGGTGGTCGACGCGCCGGACGAGATTACCCGCGCGACCATCTGGGTCAGTTCGTCGGCGGCGAGATCGAATGGGCCGGCGGCAATGGCGCCACTGGGAATCTCGATGGAGATGACGACGCCACCCTTCGTGTCCGTCACGATCCAGCTCAGACCACGCAGGGCCACGTCCCCGCCGGCCGTGTCGTCGCCGCTCGCCCGGGCGAACACCCGCAAGGTCGACAGCAACATCTCGCGGACATCCGTGTCGCTCCACGCGGACGCATCCGCTCCATCGTGCGTCACCGTCTCGGTCACGACGGTATCGGTCCCCTTGAGCAGCACTTCTACATCGAACGTCATGTCGTATCCCTTATCTGTCTGGGTGGCCGACCACTGTCTCGAGCTGGGCACGGAACGCGTCGGGATCGGTGACGGGCGCCTGACACGCGAAGTCGCGACACAGATACGCCGTCGGCTCTCCGTCAACCGCGACCATGGCGCCGAGCCAGGGCAACCGCGTGGCCAGGGCGTGCTGATGGACGCCAGGCTCCACGATCAGGCTGAGGCCGCCCGGCAGGTAGTGTTGGACAAGCACACGCTGCAGGGCCATGGTCCCGGCCGCCGCGCGCGCACCCACGATGATGACCTGCGGCGCCCCCGACAGGAAGGTCGAGGCTGCCGCCGCCATCAAGGGCACCACCCGCGCCGCCTGCGGCGACGTGACCACTCGGCGAATCGCGCGCGCGGCTCGGGCGCCGCAGTCAGCCGCCTCGTCCCCGCCTGAGAGATGACCCAGCGTCAGCAGATTGCCGACCGCGACCGAGCCGGCCGACGGCTCCGCGCCGTCGTAGTCCTCTTTCAAACGCAGCAGCACGGTCGGGTCGTCCCCGGTCGTGCTGAACCAGCCACCGGCCTCATCGTCTCCAAACAGCGTGTTCTGTGTGTCCTGGAGTTCGCTTGCCCAGTCGAGCCACGTCGGGTCGCCGCCGGCCTGAAACAGCTCCAGCACCCCCCAGACAACGAACGCGTAGTCCTCGCTGTAGCCGTCGATATCCGACCGCCCGTCGCGAAACCGTCGCAAGAGTCGGCCTCGCTCAGGGTCCCACAACCGACGCCGCAGAAACTCGGCCGCTCGGACCGCGGTATCGAGCGACGTCGCGCCCGCCGCTTCGTCGAGCGGTGTCACGCGCGCGGCGCGGGCGAACGCGGCGATCATCAGCCCGTTCCACCCCGCCAGCACTTTGTCGTCCAGATGGGGTCGAGGGCGACCGCAGCGAGCCTCGAACAGACGCACCCGTGCGCCGTCCAGCACCGCGGTGACGTCATCGACCGACCGTCCTGACAAACGCGCGACGTCCTCCAGCCCGTGCGCCACATACAAGAGGTTCTTGTGAGTGAACTCGTTGTGCGGATCCTGCGGCGCGTTCCCACCCGGCTCGATGCCATAACGGAACCGCACCACATCGGCGTCGGCACCAAACAACTGCTCGATTTCCCACTGCTCCCAGATGTAGAACGCCCCCTCGGTCTTGGTGGCGCCCGGCACGTCGATCTGATCGGGGGGCATACTGTCGGCGTCTTCGGCCGAGAAGAATCCGCCGTCCGCGTGCGACATGTCCCGCCGCACGTAGGACAACGTGTCGTCCGCCACGGCGCGCAACGTAGAGTCGCCGGCCGCCTGGGCCGCCTCCAGAAACGCCAGCACCAGTTGGGCCTGGTCGTAGAGCATCTTCTCGAAATGCGGCACTCGCCACTCGGCATCGACCGAGTAGCGATGGAAGCCCCCGCCAACATGGTCCCGCATCCCGCCGGTGGCCATGGCCCGGAGGGTGTCGAGCACCATCTGTCGGGCCTCGATGTCGCCGGTGCGTGCATGCTCGCGCAGCAGGAAGAGCAGTTCCCCCGGACGTGGAAATTTCGGTGCCCCGCCGAACCCCCCGTGGTGTCGATCGAACGTCTGTCCGTATTCCTGCACCCCGGCGGTCAGCGTCGCGTCGGTCGGTATCTCCCCCTCGTCGCGCGGGCCCGCCTGCGCCGCGCGGAGTCGTTCGATCACCCCGTCGGCCGATTGCACGAGTTCGGCCCTCGACTCGCCCCAACGGCTGGAGATCTCACCGAGGATGTCCACGAACCCGGGGCGACCCCATCGAGCGGATGGCGGAAAATAGGTGCCGCCATAGAACGGCTTCAGGTCAGGTGTCAGCCAGACGCTCATCGGCCATCCCCCTGACCCGGTCGTCGCCTGGACAAACGTCATGTAGACGCGGTCGACGTCTGGACGTTCTTCTCGGTCCACCTTGATCGGGACGTATCGAGCATTGAGGAGCTCGGCGACCTCGGTATTCTCGAACGACTCGTGCTCCATCACGTGGCACCAGTGGCACGTGGAGTAGCCGATCGAGAGAAAAATCGGCCGGTCCCTGGCCACCGCCAGTGCGAAGGCCTCGTCACCCCACGGATACCAATCCACCGGGTTATTGGCGTGTTGGAGCAGATACGGACTCGGTTCGTGCGCGAGGCGGTTGGGCATCGTGGGCGCAGCGGCGGGGCCCGCCTCAGTCCGGCGTGGGGTCGGGCTCAGGCTCCTGCCAGCGAGGGTATGACCCCAACGTTCGCAGCAAGGGGGCGAACTCAGCCAGATGTACCAAGGCGCGCGCACAGGGCAGGTCCTCACGCGTGGCCGACAGGTCGGCGTAGAACAGATACTCGAACGGCCGGTCCGGAATGGGACGGGATTCGAGCTTCGTCAGATCGATGTCGCGAAGGGCGAAGACGCTCAGCGCCTTGAAGAGCGCGCCGGCGTCGTTCGGCACGGTGAACACAATGGTCGTCTTGTTCGCCGACCCAACCTCGCTCTTGGCGCGACCAATGATGAGGAAACGCGTCGTGTTGTCGGCGTAGTCCTGAACGCCCGCGTCGAGCACCGTCAGGCCAAACACCTCAGAGGCGCGCCGGGACGCAATCGCGCCCGTGTCGCGTAACTGCCCGTCCCGAATCATCTTGGCGCTGCCGGCCGTGTCGTAGGTGGCGACAATCTCCACGCCCTCGAGCGTGCGGAGAAACCGCTCGCATTGGGCCAGGCCCTGCGGGTGGGAGTACACCCGTTTCAACATCGCCCGGGTGGTGCCCTCAAGCGCCAGCAGGTTGTGCACGATCGAGAGCCTGACCTCGCCCACGATCGGCAACTCGTGCCGCAGCAGGAGGTCATAGTTTTCGTGAATCGTTCCCCCGATGGTGTTCTCGATCGGCAGAATGCCGTGGGTGGCCACGCCCTCCTGGACCGCCGCGAACACACCCTCGAAGGTGGTCCGGGGGAGCGGATCGGCCGACGCCTTGAACCGCAAGGCGGCGGCCTCAGAATAGGCGCCCGGCTCACCCTGATACGCGATACGCATCCGTCAAGGATACCAGCAGGCCGGTGCTTCGTCGCGACGGAGTCGCGCGTAGGCGGCGCTGAACTCGACACCGTAGATCAGGATCACGGCCGACACGTAGACCCAGAGTAGAAACACCACGATGGCCGCCACGGAGCCATGGACGCTCACCACGCCCAGCGCCAGATACCAGGAGAAACCGTCGAGCGCGAGTCGCCAGAGCACCCCGGTCAGGATGGCGCCGAGCCAGACATCGCCGAGCTGCACCGCGGTGTTGGGCACGAAATACAGAATCAACGCCACGACCGCAATCAAGAGGATCGTCGCCGGGTATCGCAGGGCGAGATCCGCGGTTTGCGTCAACCCCGGCACGTCGTCGAGCAATTGACCGAACCAGCTCGTGGCCATCATCTCGGTCACGCTCGCCAGCAACAGTGCCGCTGCCATGAGCGCACCGGCCGTCACCAGCATCAAGAACGCGGATGCCTGGTGCTTGAGAAAACTGCGGCGCCGCTCGACATTCCACGCGTGGTTGACCGCCGAGCTGATGGCTCGAAAGACGCCCAGTGCGGTCCAGAAGAGGACCACCGTGCCGGCCACGCCCAGTCCGATGCTCGCGTCTTGCACCTCATTCAGCTGGGTGGTGATGAAGTCGACGCGCTGCGGAAAGTACTGGAGCAGCAGGCCCACCAAGGCTGCGCGAGCCGCCGGATCGGAGGTCACGCGGCCAAGAAACGAGAACAGCAGGAGCAGCAGGGGAAAGAACGAGAGGAGGGTGTAGTACGCGATGGACGACGCGAAGGTCAGGTCGTCGCTTTGTCCCAGACGGCAAAACGCCACCCAGGCCGAGCGGGCCGCGCGACCGCCGTCCCGAGCCACGGCGCGCCCCAGCCGACCCAGCGCTCGCTGGACCCGACGGGGAACACCGCCGGGCGCCGGCCCGGCCGCGCTCACTTGGCGGCTTGACGGTAGGTCGAATCCCAGGCGCCCCGCGCCCGTCCTTCACCGACCAGACTGTTCAGCGTCTGTTGCCCCTCTCGGGCCACGTCTTTCACCTTCTCTCCCGCATCGCGGGCCTTCTGCAGTTCCACGCCGATCGCGTCGAGCGCGGGGTCGATCTGCTCGCGGACGCGCTGACCGCTCTCGGTCATATACAGATACCCGACGACGCCACCCAAGGCGGCGCCGAGCAGCGACGTCAACAACACGCGTGATCGTTCGTCCATATCGTCAGCATACCGGATCGGAGGCCGTGGCCGGAAGGTCGACCAGGCGCCGCAGCGATAGCCAGAAAGGAGCGACATTTTCCTGAGCGGGTCCTGGTCCCGGTGGACGCTATAATCCCGCCATGCCGAATCCAACGGACTGCTGCGGCTGGTAACGTCGCCATGCGCGTGCTCCCGACCAGCATAGACACCGCCAGCGACGAGTTTCGTGTCAACGAGGCGGCGATGCGCCAGCTCGAGGGCGAACTGGAGGCGCGACGCGCGCAGGCGCGGCAGGGTGGCGACGAGGCGGCTCACC
The DNA here is from genome assembly GCA_029940535.1 of Vicinamibacterales bacterium. Lineage (GTDB taxonomy): Bacteria > Acidobacteriota > Vicinamibacteria > Vicinamibacterales > UBA8438 > UBA8438. Next base: position 59,508 of record JAPYUM010000010.1, on the reverse strand, counting down.
GCCGGCACCGGGACCGCGGCAAGCTGTCGGTACGCGAGCGGCTCGCACAACTACTGGACCCCCAGACGCCATTCCTCGAACTGTCGGCGCTGGCGGCGTACGGGATGTATGACGGCGCGGCGCCGGGGGCCGGACTGGTCGCCGGTATCGGACGCGTCTCGGAGCGAGAAGTGATGGTGGTCGCCAACGACGCGACCGTCAAAGGTGGCACCTACTTCCCCATCACCGTCAAGAAGCATCTTCGCGCGCAGCAGATTGCCCTCGAGAATCGACTGCCGTGTGTGTATCTGGTCGATTCCGGAGGCGCCTACCTGCCGATGCAAGCGGAGGTATTTCCTGACCGCGAGCACTTTGGTCGCATCTTCTTCAATCAGGCCCGAATGTCGGCCGAAGGCATCGCGCAGATCGCGGTGGTCATGGGCTCGTGCACCGCCGGCGGCGCCTACGTTCCGGCGATGGCCGACGAAACGATCATCGTCACCGGCACCGGCACGATTTTTCTGGGCGGACCGCCGTTGGTCAAGGCGGCCACCGGCGAAACGGTGACGGCCGAAGAATTGGGCGGCGCCGACGTGCATACCCGCCTGTCGGGGGTCGCCGACTACCTGGCGGATGACGACGCGGACGCGCTGGAGACGGCACGGACGGTGGTGTCGACCCTGCACACGGTCAAGCCGCCGCCGCTCGATGTCACCTCACCGGAAGAGCCGAAATATGACCCGCGGGAACTCGCCGGCATCGTGGGCACCGACCTTCGACGGCAGTACGACGTGCGCGAAGTGATCGCGCGGCTGGTGGACGACTCCCGGTTTGATGAGTTCAAGGCTCGGTACGGGCCGACGGTCGTCACCGGGTTCGCCCGGCTCCACGGCTATCTCGTCGGCATCATCGCCAACAACGGAGTGCTGTTCTCAGAATCGGCGTTGAAGACGACCCACTTCATCCAGTTGTGCACGCTGCGCCGAGTACCACTGATATTCCTGCAGAACATCACCGGCTTCATGGTCGGGCGCGACTACGAGCGCGGCGGTATTGCCAAGGACGGCGCCAAGATGGTGCATGCCGTGGCCAACACCGTCGTCCCGAAATTCACGGTCGTGCTTGGCGGGTCCTTCGGCGCCGGCAACTACGGCATGTGCGGCCGGGCCTACGACCCGAGGCTGCTCTGGATGTGGCCCGGCAGCCGTATCTCCGTCATGGGGGGCCCGCAAGCTGCCGACGTCCTCGTCTCGGTCAAGCGCGACCAGCAGGCCCGCCAGGGAGGCACGCTGTCTGAGGCCGACGAGGCCGCCATTCGCGAACCGATACTGCGGCGATACGACGACGAGGGATCGCCCTACTACTCGACCGCTCGACTCTGGGACGACGGCGTCATCATGACGGGCGAGACACGCAACGCCCTCGCGCTGGGTCTGTCAGCGGCGGCCAACACACCGGTGCCCGACCCGTCATTCGGTATCTTCAGAATGTGAGGGCCTGTCACGATGGCTGACTCGTACGACGTGATCGATGTGCGGCGCGAAGACTGTATCGACTATGTGACCCTCAACCGCTCTGCGGTCCGAAACGCCATCGACGACCACCTCATCGAAGAGCTCACGCGATGGGCGGAAGGCGCCACTCACGACTCGACCCTGCGTATGGCGGTGCTTGGCGCCGCCGGCCCGAGCTTCTGCTCGGGGGCTGACCTGGGGTGGCGATCACGCACGGTCGACCTGGACGCGGCGGTCGCCCGCGTCGTGCACGACCTGAAGGCGGCCGGACCACGGGCCCTCGCGGCCAGCAAGACGCTGATTGCCGCCGTCATGGATCGCCCGCCCGCGACGGTCACCCAGCTGACCGTCGAGACCATCGCTGACCTGCGAATCAGCGCCGAAGCGAAAGAGGGCATCCGCGCGTTTCTCGACAAGCGCTCGCCCGCATGGGTCGAGGGCGATTGTCCGTGAGCATCCGTCGACTGCTCATTGCCAACCGCGGCGAGATCGCCGTGCGCATCGTGCGCGCGTGTCGAGAACTCGAGATTGAGAGCGTCGCCGTCTGTTCCACCATCGACGCGCGAGCACCACATGCGCGCGCCGCCGACCGGTGCGTCACCATCGGCCCACCACGCCCGCGCGAGAGCTATCTCTCCATCGGCGCCCTCATCGACGCGGCCCGACAGACCGGCGCCGACGCCGTGCACCCCGGCTACGGATTTCTGTCGGAGAGCCCGGAGATGGCGGAGGCCTGTGTCGAGGCGGGGCTGACCTGGGTGGGGCCGCCGGCTGACGTTATCGCCCGGCTCGGGTCGAAAATCGAAGCACGCCGTCTCATGGAGGCCGCCGGAGTGCCAGTCGTACCAGGTCACACCCCGCGTGATCAGTCCGACGACGGCCTGGCCGAGGCGGCACGCCGGTTGGGCTATCCGCTGCTCGTCAAGGCGTCGGCCGGCGGCGGCGGACGGGGCATGCGCGCGGTCAAAGACGCGCACCAGCTCGACGACGCCGTCCGCGCGGCGCGGCGCGAGGCAGAGGCCGCATTTGGCGACGGCACGCTCTATGTCGAGCGCTTGTTGACGCAACCGCGGCATATCGAAGTGCAGGTCATGGCCGACCACGAGGGTGGGGTCGTGCACCTCTTCGAGCGTGAATGCTCGGTACAGCGCCGCCACCAGAAAGTGGTCGAAGAAAGCCCGGCGCCACACCTCTCGGCGACGCTACGCGCCAGACTGACGCAGGCCGCGGTGAGGGCAGCCGAGGCCGCCGGCTACCGCAACGCCGGCACAGTCGAGTTTCTGGTTGGAGGCAGTGACCCCGCCGAGGACGGCGGCCGTGGGAATGACGACCCCAATGACCCCGATGATGCCGTGGTGGCGTTTCTGGAGATGAACACCCGGCTGCAGGTCGAACACCCGATCACCGAGGCCGTGACCGGACGTGACCTCGTCCACGCCCAGCTCGCCGTGGCCGGCGGGGCGCCGTTGCCCTGGACCCAAGCTGACATCCAGACGCGAGGTCACGCCATCGAGTGTCGCCTCTATGCCGAGCAGCCGGACAACGGCTTCACCCCGGATGCCGGACGCCTGCTGTGTTATCGGGAGCCGACCGGCCCCGGGGTGCGGGTCGACTCGGGCGTCGCCAGCGGAAGCACCGTCTCGCCGCACTACGACACGCTCCTCGCCAAGCTGATCGCCTTCGCCGACACGCGCAACACCGCGCTGGCACGGGCACGGGTCGCGCTGGCCCAGTTGGTGGTACTGGGCGTCCAGACCAATGCGACCCTGCTCTCCCGCATCCTGCGGCACCCGCGCATGGTGGAGGGCCACGTCGACACCGCGTTCCTCGAATCGGAACTCGATGGATTACTGGTGGACGCTGATGGTGATGGAGACGGCGAAGGACCGGCCCTCGCTCTCACCGCAGCGCTCGCCCTGCATGGGCGTGTCGAGGCGGATGCTCGGCTCGCCACCGGTCGGGGAGCAGAAGCCGGCGGGCAGCCGGATCCGTGGCGCACGCTCGGGGCATGGCGGTTGAGATGACTCGCCGACCACCGGGGGCCGTCGTGCAGACGCTGACGGGCGACATCGACCATCGCGGGGGCCAGATACAGATTGATGGCCTGGACGGTCTGATCGACGTCCGCCGCATCGACAGCAACACCTACGAGTCGACGATTGACGGTCGGCGGTTCGAGGTCATCGTCGCGAACGGTCCGGACGCGGACTGGGGCTGGGTTGACGGGCGGACCTTCCGATGGCCGCATCGGCCGGACGTCGACACAGCGTCAGCCGCGTCCAACGCGGCACAGGCCGGGCCGGGCGCCTCACCCATTGCCGCAACCATGCCGGCCACCGTGAGTCAGGTCGCCGTCAGCGTGGGCCAACGCGTGTCCCGCGGCGACGTGCTCGTGGTGCTCGAAGCGATGAAGATGGAGATACCGCTACGGGCACCGGGCGAGGCCCGCGTGGCCGCCATACGGTGCGCCGAGGGTGAGACGGTGGAGCCGGGGGTACCACTGGTCGACCTGGCCGAGGTGGACGACAGCCTGGCCACCGCAGACGAGTGAGTTACGCGGTGGCCGGTTCGGTCTCGGGCTCGGTAGCCTCTGGACTCATATCGGCTTCGACCGCCGCCACCACGTCGGTGTAGGCCTCCATGTCGATGGCGTCGTAGTCGCCGGGGCAGCCAAAATCACGCTTGCCGGGTGCGGTCGGGTTCCCGACCGTGACACACAGACCACAGCCGATGCACTTGTCGATAAGCACGGCACAGACCCAGCGTCCGGTCGCGTCTTTTTCCTCGACAATGCAGTCCTCAACCGGGCAGGCCGCCTGACAGATCGAACAGGCAAACGCCCCAAAGCACCGTTCCGGGTCGATGACCGCCACCTTGCGCGGCGCTCGCTTACGAGGATTGTTCTGCAGCTTCGTCCACATATCTGACCCGATCATACCTCAGGCCCGCCGGCGCGGTGGGAGCGGACATCTCGATCCTCGAACCGGTCGACGAGCCAACTCTGTTCATCTTGGCCCTCAGAGCGCTTCGCGCTGGCTAGCGGGATGCCTGATCCCAGCACCGAGGGAAAAGCGGGCGCATAGCTAACCCGGAACCCTGCGGTAAAACTCCGCGCCCGCGCACGGTCTCCACCAGCGGCCCCATCAGCATCCGGCTCGTCTCCGACGGTTCGCAGACCGAGATGCCCGCTTCCACCGCGCCGCTCCCGGGTGCAAACGTACGTAGCGGCCGGTCTTCAGACCGGCCCAGGGCGGGTTCTAAAGACCCGCTGCTACGAATGACG
>JAPYUM010000010.1:0-54632 GCA_029940535.1 Vicinamibacterales bacterium | reverse complement strand
CCGGTCTTCAGACCGGCCCAGGGCGGGTTCTAAAGACCCGCTGCTACGAATGACGCCTCGACGTGGGCGCCTCGGCAGAAAATCTAGACGGACTTTCCGCGGCCGGCGATGTCCCAGACTACTTCGACCATGTCGCCGCGGACGCCGTAGAGCTGGTTGTAGAGGTTCACGACCGGGTCGCAGTGCGACACGATGACCTCCAACTTGTCACCCACGGCGTAGGTGCGGCTGGCATTGTCCTCGTATCGGATCGTCCCGTACTCGTCCGACCCGGAGGTGTAGCTCATGCCCGTCTCCCCCGCCACGATTGGCCAGGGCCGGTTGATGGTGTTCGCTTTGGCACCCGCGTCGGTGGTCGCGCGCCCTTCGTACTGCGCGTTGAGCACCGTCGTCATCACCGTCAACGCCGGGGCGAAGTCGTTGTAGACCTCCACATTCTCGGCACCCCCGATGGACAGATATTGCGCGTCCATGAACACATAGCTGCCCACCTGAACATCGGTCAGCCCGGGTGTCTCATGGTCGATGTTGTAGGTGCCGGTGCCGCCGCCGCTGAAAATGCCGGTATCCAGCCCGGAGCGGTTCATCTGTGTGAACGTCTCGGCCGCCGCCTCCAGACTCGACAACGCCCGCGTCCGGCGTTCGGTGAACCCGGTCACATGCTGGGCGCCACCGTCGTAGCACAGCATGCCGCGTAGTCGCAGCCCCGGCAGGGTGTCGACGAGTTGCGCCAGTTCGAGCGCCGGTGCACCAGCCGTGATGCCACTGCGGTGCCCGCCCGGGTCGATGTCGACCACGATGTCGGCGACCACCCCGGCCTCTGCGGCCGCGGCCGACAGGTCCCGTGCGTTGGCGGGGGTGTCCACCGCCTGGATGAACCCGGCGCACCACTTCTTCAGATGCATCGCCCGCCGAATCTTGCGCGGGGTCACGTTGACCGTCGTCATCAGGATCTCTTCGATCCCGTGCTCGAACATGACCTCCGCTTCGCTGATCTTCGCGGTGCAAATGCCGACCGACCCGGTCGCGATCTGCAATCGAGCGATGGCGGGACACTTGTGTGTCTTCGCGTGCGGCCGACTGGCAATCCCGTTGGCGGCCAGCGTCTTCTGCATCCGGTCGAGGTTGCCCTCCAACCGGTCCAGGTCCACGACCAAACACGGCGTGTCGAGATCCCATTTGGAGATGCCTTCCTCCACCCGCTCGTTGAACGCCATCTTGCGCACCTCGGCCTCGGTGTAGCCGTGCACCGTGCGCGGAATCCACACCGACGCCGCTCCGGCGCCGGCAGCATGCAAGAAGTGACGACGCGATAGGGATTCAGTCATGGCGTGATCCTCTCTCACCGGCGGCCATACCGCAAGGTCTTCGGTACCTACCGGAACACTTCGCTCATTGGGCGGCCAGCATAGCCGGTCATCTCCAGGTAACCGCGGCCGGTGACGTCTCGTTCGCCTATCCGCCCGCTCACCGTCACCGCGCCCTCCCAGTAGGTCACACCGGTCGAATTCGCGGTGTCGAGCTCCTGCGCGTCGAGCAGCGCCTCTACCCTGAGGTCCGCTTGTCGCGAGGGCACCCGGAGCTGCCATGCGACCGGATAGGAGGCGTCGCTCGACGGCGACGTCCAGACGCGACCCGGGACCAGCATGACCTGGTCGCCCGGAAGAGGAGTGGCGGCGCCATCGTCGGCGACCCACGTCCCGGACGAGAAGGGGTCCGGTTGACCGGTGCTTCGGCGCAACTTGTAGATCATGAGGTCGGTGCCGTCGTCGAGCTGTAGTGAGAACCAATCCCAGCCCACCTGCCCCGGTTCGAGAAAGGTGGTCCCGAACTCGTGGTCCATCCAGCTCGTACCGGTGACATCGACCAGGTCGCCATCTAGCCGAAGTTGGCCCGTGGTCGGCATCCTGGTCATCGAGTAGTAGTGCGAGGCGTTGCCGAATTCGGCCCCTTTTCGACTGAGGCCGGCGTCGCCATGGGCGGTCGGAGGCTTCCCGGGTTCGAGACGCAAGTCGACGCCGAATCGATCGTCAAACGCCTGCACCCGATGGGTCTGGTCGTCGAGGGCGACCCGCCAGTCGCCGTTCCAGACATCGAGCGTGCCCTCGCGGGCTCCGGCCCAGCCGACGCCGCCGCGGTCGAACCGCTCGGCGGTCAGGTGCTGTTCCGCCGACACGTCGGTCACCGCGAGGTGCGCCATGTGCAGGTCGCGCACGGCCCAACGGGACGGGTTTGTCGGGGCCGGGTCGACGCCGATCCGGAAGAACGTGACCTGGTAGCCAAAGCGGCGGCCGTCGGCGGCGGCCAGGTTACCGGTGTAATACCACCACTCGATGCGATACGCGGGGTGGCTTCCGTGGTCGCGGGGAAACTGCAAGGTGTAGCCGGGCTCAGCCAGACGCCAGCCGTCAGAGGTCGTGACCGGGCCGGGCTCCTGGGCCGCCAGCATCGCCCCGGCCCCGTAGAGCAGGATCGCGATGCACCAGACGCGGCGAGTCACCGTGCCTCCCGGCCGGCGACGCCGGCGGCGACCCGGGCGGGGTAGAGGCCGGCGACAGCGGTAGCGAGGGCGACCAATAGGGTGGACCGCACGAGGAACCACACCGGGAGGCTGAACTGGATCGTCCAGCCAAAGCTCTGGACGTTGATGACATAGATCAGAATCAGCGACAGGACCACGCCGACGGCCAGTCCTAACCCCTGGCTCAGCACGCCGAGCAGGGCCGCCTCGATGACCACCATACGCCTGATCTGCGTCCGTCCGGCCCCGACCAGACGCAGCATCACCAGCTCGTCACGCCGCTCCAGCACCAACGTGAGCAAGGTGGTCGCCACCCCCATGATCGCCACGAAGATGGCGATCGCCTCGAGGGCGTAGGTGATGGCGAAGGTCGCGTCGAAGATACGGATCACCTCGGCCCGCAGCGTCGCGTTGGTGTTGATGAACAGGCGGAACTCCGGACTCAGGGCGGCTAACAGTTCCTCACGAACCGTCTCGGGGTCCGCTGCGGGCTCGAGATAGACGGTCAAGCCGACTGGGCGCTGGTTTCCGTAGTGCCTGGCGAACGTCGGTTGGTCCATCACGACCAGACCACGATCACTCGAATAGTCGTAGTAGATCGCCGACACCTGGAAGGACCGCTGGCCCTGGGGGGTGTCGAGCTCGATCGTGTCGTCCACCATGACGTCCTGCTTGAGGGCGAAGGCCTCGGACACGATCACTGCGTCGACCCCGATCGCCCTCGCTACGGCGGCGCGACCGTCGGCCGGTTCCTTGAACAAGAGCCCCCCGTGTTCCAGCAGCACTTCGAAGCGAGCCGCCCCCAGGATAATGAGATCGCCATCCGGGCCATAGGTCAGATCAACGGTCCGAAACTGGTCGATGGCCGCCACCGACGAGTGCGCCGCCACCCGGGCCTCGGCCTCGGTGGAGATGGACGGCGACGGCCCGGCGGGTCCACGGCCCGCGGTGGTGACGAAGAGGTCTGCGCGCAGGGTCTGCCCCACCCAATAGGTGACCGTGTCGCGAAAGCTGCCGATCATGATCGCGATAGCGGCGAGCATCGCCAGGCTGACAACCAGCGCGGCCACCGAGACCGTCAGACGCCGGACGGCCGCCGACAAATTCGCATGCGCCAGCATCCCCTCGACCCCGAACCAGCGAACCAACAGCCGGCGCCCGACGCGTCGCAGGACCTCGAGCAAGACCGGCACCAACGCCGCCGCCCCACCGATCACGGCGAGGGTGGCACCCAACCCGTAGAACGGCAACCCGCCCACCGGGCCCAACGTCGCGAGCCATCCCCCCACGGCGAAGAACGCGGCCGCCGCCAGGGCGGCTCGTCTGGACCGACGGCCGTCATCATGCGACTCTAGGCGATCGGTCCCGCGCACCGCGGCGATCGGAGCCACGCTGGCCCCCTCCATGGCCGGAATCGCCGCGGCCGCCAGCGCCAGCGGCATCGCGACGCCGCAGGCCAGCAGCATATCGATCAGGCCGAGTGGCGGCACGGTGGCGGCGGAGGTGATGTACAGCACGTTGACCGTCGTCGCGGTCAGGCGGACCGCCCCATTGGCCAGCAGCCACCCCGTGGGCAACCCGACCGCCACGCCGAGTCCGGCGAGCAGCGCCGCCTCGCCGAGAAACAGGCCCAGCAGCGTGCGGCGTGTGGTCCCCAGCGCCCGCAGGATCCCAATCTCGCTACGCCGGGCGATGACCGACACGGCCACGGTGTTGTAGACAAGAAACAGGCCGACGACCAGCGCAATGTAGGACAACGCGGTCAGGTTGAAGTGAAACGCCGCGAGCATCTTCTCGACCTGACGACCGCGTTGCGCCGGTCGCTGAACCCGCAGCCCCTCCGGCAGTCTGGCCGCGATCGCCGCCTCCGCATCATCGATGGCGCCGGCATCGAAAAGCTGGATCTCCACCCGATCCAACCAGCCAATGCGGTCGAAGAGCAGCTGCGCGACCGCGACGTCCAGCAACGCGAGCTGTCCGTCAACGACCCGCGCCGGTCCTTCGTCGAGCAACAGGCCACGCACGACGCTGTCATGCACCCGGTCACCGATGATGAGCTCCACCGGGCTTTCGAGGTCGAGCCCGTGGCGCCTGGCGAACCGTTCGGTGAGCACCACGGAACTCGAATCGAGCAACAACGCCAGCAACTCCTGAGCGCTGGGTTCACCCCCCCCGCGCGCGAACTCCAGCAACTGGTATTCCCGAAACGGCCGGTCCCGGAGTACGTCCACCCCGAGCACCTGCAACGGATGCTCGACGCCGTCGGGCCCACGCAGCCGCGCCGTGCGGGCAATGACCGGGCTGACGAGTCCGTACTCCCGTAACCACCCGAGGCCTGCGAGCTGCGCGTCCGGCACCCCGACCCCGGCCCCCACGATCTCCAATGAGGTCTGGCCCGCCACGACATCGAGCGCCGTTTCGAATCCGCGAATCGACCCGGCGTTCGCCAACCGGATGGCGATGACCACCGCCACCCCGAGCGTCAACCCGGCCACCGTGGCCAGACTGCGCCTGGAGTCCCGGACCAGCGCGCGGACGATGAACTGCCGAAACAGCGTCACAGGTTCCTCATCAGGCGGCGCTGTCGGCGGGGTCGACGACGAGACCGTCGCGCATACGCAAGATCCGGTCGGCGCCAGCGGCGATGGTCTGGTCGTGCGTGGCGAGCAACACCGCAACCCCGATCTCGTCGTTCAGGGTGCGGAGGGTGGCGAGAACGCGGTGGCCGTTGTCCGTATCGAGGTTGCCCGTCGGCTCGTCGGCAATGAGCAATGCGGGCCGATGCACCACGGCGCGGGCCACCGCCGACCGCTGAAGTTCGCCGCCCGACACCTGCGACGGATAGTGGTGCAAGCGATGCCCCAGTCCGACGCGGTCGGCGCACACGCGGGCCCGGGCGGCCCCCTCCCCCACGGGCACCCCGGCCAGCAACAGGGGCAAAGCGATGTTCTCGGCCAGCGTCAGCGTCGGCAGCAGGTTGAAGAACTGAAACACGAAGCCGACGCGCTCGCGCCGGAGCTGCGTGAGACCGTCGTCGCCGAGGCCGGCCAAAGGGACACCGTCGACGACCACCGTGCCAGCGGTCGGTCGGTCCATGCCGCCGCACAGATGCAACAGTGTCGACTTGCCGCACCCGGACGGCCCGACCACGGCCACACACTCACCCGCCGTCAACTCGAGACTGACGCCGCGGACCGCATCCACGCCGTTCTCGCCGCCGCCATACACCTTCCGGAGATTACGGGCCTGCAGCGCGGACATCAGTCCACGATACACCGGACACGGTCGAGGCAGACGCGATGGGTGATCCGCACGGGACGGGATCCGGACACCACGCGGGAGAGGAGGGCTGGACTCACTGCGGCGGACGAACGTGCTCGACAACCAGTCCGTGCGCTCGGCGGGCCTCGGTCAGCAGACGCATCTTGGCGACCACCGCCTTGAGATGGTCGACCTCGCTCCGCACAGAGCGCATCTCAGAGGCCAGCTCCTTCATGATCGTGACCAACGCCTCGGTGCGCACGAGCTCGCGTCCCTGGGACGCCAATTCGGCTTCACGGCTCACCAAGCCCACCTCTTCGCCAGGAGCAGACTCTGACAAGGCCACTGTCGATGCGTCGCCGAGCGGTGAATCGACGGGCGTGGCCGACACCGCCTCCACAACCTGGGGTGTCTGGCGCCCGGCCGGCGCCAACCGGCCCTCCAGATCGTCGAGCCAATTGTCGAGCTCGCGATCAAAATCTGCTTTCGCGTCGACTACTTCGGGCGCCTGACCTCGACGACCGAGGCCTACTCCGGTCCAGCGTCTTGACGTGGATCGGCGACGTATCCGCGCCGGCTGCGCACACGGTAGTCCCGGCCCGGGACCCGAACCCGTATCGATCGATAGGTGCCATCCGCCGGGCGCGTCGGCGCGTAGCTGAAGGTGTACTGATGGTTGAGTTCGTCGGCGATGCGAGCCGTGGCCGGCGCGAGTTCCGGACTGTCGTGCACGACCTCGGTATAGCCGCCGCTCTCGGTCGTGATCTCACGGAGAGCCTGGGGGTTCACGCGGTCGTTGATGGCCCGTGTCTCGGGCGCATCGATGGCGATGGCGTAGACAAAGGCGTCGCTCCGGCGCAGTTGCCGCCGGACATCGCGGACGTGGGCCTTGCTGCCGGTGTCCGACCCGTCTGAGACCAGCACCACGGCGGCTCGCTGGTTGGCGCGTTCCTCGAACATCGGCAACGCCTTCATCATGGCATCGTAGATGCTGGTGCCGCCCCACGGCCGAATATGGTCCAGCCGATTGCGCACCCGCCGGGGACCGAGGGTCCAGTCCACCTCCACGAGCGGGCTGTGGTTGAACACGATGACGAACACCTCGTCGGCGGGGTCGAGCCGGTCGGCCAGAAACTGGTCGAGCGCGAGCCGCGAATCGTCGATCCGCTGACCAAACATGCTCTGACTGATATCGAGAACCACCCCGAGGCTGAGCGGTACACGGTCGCGCGTGAAGTGCACCAGCGTCTGCGGCTGGCCATCCTCGAAGATCTCGAAGTCGTCCCGGTCCAGATCGCCGACCAGCCGGCCTTCCGCGTCGACCACCGTCGCCGAGACCTGGACCAGTTCCACCCCGGAACGAAAGATCTCGACGCCGTCGTTTCGACGCTGGGCACCGGGTGCAACCGTGAGCACGGCGACGCCCAGTGCGAGCGACAGGAGCGTGACCGACGAGCGGGCCCGGAAGACAATCATGACCATTGCGGCGCGACGCCCCTGCGACGCGACGTCCCTATCTTACGCTCGGGACACCAATTCGGCGATGACCGTACGTCGCGGGGAGTCACCGCAACCACACGCCGGCTGAGCTGCGCACAAAAAAAGGACCTGGACGCTTTCGCATCCAGGCCCTCGTCATGACACGTCTCGTCGCCGACGAATCGGCGGTCGACCTATTCAGGTTCCGTGGCGTCGCGGCCGTCCTGCGGCGCACCGGTACCGGACGAACCCATGAACAGCTTCCGGCCGTCCTTGAACGTCAGGTCGCGACCGTTACCTTTGTCCGACCCGTCCTTGGCCTGATAACCATCAACGATGATTTCAGTGCCGGGCAGGAGCGAGTTCTTCGTGAAACCGCGACGGAGCAGGGTGTTGGGCGTCCCGCCCTCGACCATCCACACGGTCCCGTCCTCGATTTCCAGATGGACCCACGCGTGTGGGTTTATCCATTCCATCTTCACCACCGTGCCTTCAAGGTGGATCGGACGGTTGGCGTCAAATTCGGCCGAGAACGCATGATGCGCGACCACCGGCACGGTGGCCAGCGCCATGACTACCCCAGCCAGGACGATGGCAATGTTTCTTCGCATCTAATTCGCCTCCAAGATGTAGAGATTAAAAACTACTGTGATTATCAATGCTTCACGCGTTTTCGTCAACACCCGATTACTTGGTCTCGCCCGCCGCCTGCTGCATGTCCATTGACGGGGGGCGGGGCGCCGACGTGTCGCCCGGTTGTGCCACTGCCGGTACGACCGGCAGCAGGCACAACACGGCGACGACAAACGCGACACGCTTCATGATTATTGCGGCGGCTCGAGCGCGATCTGACGGTCGGAGCCGTACCCGCTGGCCCGGAACGACGGGGTCAGCTCGGGGTCCTTGCGGAGGTGGCCGTACATCAGTTCCTCGGCGAACTCCACGCACTTGAACTCGAGCAACTGCATGTTCTCGTCGATCCGTCGATACAGCGGCAACCGGACGGTCCACGGCCGCGTGTAGGTCTCCGGGTCGGTGATGGTCGCTTCATACATGATGTGGTTTTCGCTGAGCGCCGTGTAGCGCTCCTCCACATGGATCGAGTTGCTGTGGTGGTTGCCCGACTGGTCCAGCCACGTATCCGGCATCTGGGCCGTCACGTCGATGACCAGGGTCTCGCCTTCCCACCGGCCGATGTTATGGCCCATCCAAGAGTCGACCGGCGCCTCGAAGTCGGGACGGTCCATGTAGACGATGCGGCTGGCGCTCGCGAATTCGTACGCGAGCAGCACATACTCGGGCGTCTGTACCAGCTGGAACGGATACGGCATGTAGGTGGCACGCGGCACACCGGGCATGTAGCACTTGATGGCCGGGTCACGCTCCATCCAGTACTGGAGGTTCTCCTGCTGGGTCGCCCGGGCTTCGGGTCGATACGGAATCTCGCCGCCTTCGACGATACCCAGACCACCGGGAATCGCGCCATGGGCGGCCATCTCGACCACGGGACCGAACCGCGCGGCATGCGGCTCGATGTCGTAGTGGGCGCTGCTCACTGCCTGCCAGATGCCGTTCAGGTCCGGCATCCCGTCGGCGGTTCGTGGCGCCTGATACCCCTGTTGCCCCTCGACGGGCTGCACCGCGAACGACATGCCAACCGCCACGACGGCGGCCGCCACCCCGGCGATAATCGTGGTTCTAAGCCGATTTCGCATCTTGCTATGTCTCCTTCACGCACCACGCGTGTCTGACTGGCATGACCCCTCGGGCCACCACAGCGTCACTGTCCCTACGAGAGCAACCCGATCAAACGAGCCCCAATCGTCACGCTCGTCCAGAGCGAGATCGAGGTAATCCCCACCACTTTGGGCCAGACCGGCCCGAAGTGCCCTTCTTCTTTGGACGCGATCACCTTACGCACGACGAATGTGACGATGAGACCCAACGCCACCATCTCCATCTTCCACCAGAAGAACGGGCTGTAGTACTCCTTCAGCGCCGTCGACATCATCTGTGGCATGCCGCTCAAGAACAGGACCACGAAACTCCACACGAGCCACGGCTGGGCCGCGGCGGCCAGCTTCGGGATCGACGACGAGGTCAGACCGCGACCGAGCAGGCGCAAGTCCACAATCAAGAGGGCTCCCGCGAACACCGACACGGCGATGAGATGTATGCACTGGATGATGGGCGTCGGCCAGACCGATTCCAGAAAGAACTGACTGAACGGCAGCCCGCCCATCCATTGAAAAAACGGTTGCAACATAACTAATTACTCAGGCCCAGATCGATCCACCACTGGGGCACCAATCCGCTGTAGGCCGTCATCCGCCCGGTCACGATCACACCGGCCCAGAACGCCAACGACACATACCCGGCGAGCCGCGCCTTGAGAGGCGCGACCGGGTCATTCTCCCACTGTTCTACAGTCTTCTCGATACTCAAGTGGAAGTACGCCGCATTGGCGGCAACCACCACGAGCATCCCCATCTTCAGCCAGAACCAGAAGTTGGGATAGTAGCGCATCGGCTGGCTGTACACCATCATGATGCCGGTGCCAGCGTTCACCGCCGTGCCGGCAAACAACCAGGGAAACAGTCCCGACTGCACCTTGGAGACGGGAATCCACTTGAGCGCCATCCCGGCCAGGCGCATGTCCCAGTAGCTGATGACGCCGGCCACCAGACCCATGCTCACAACGTGGGCTGTCAACAGATACACGTAGCCGTTGAGCGACTCCCGCCACGCCAAGCTGCTCGGCAACGCGTCAACGAACTCGAACAAGGTCCGTATCATCCGTGATTACCCCTTCGAGACCGCATCAATCCGGGCATCCGAGCTACGGAACGCATCGGTCCTTCGGTGGATCTGTGTAGCTGTCGCGATAGACGCCGTGGCAGTTCGAACACGCCCCGAAGATGTCATTATTGACCTCGATGACAGCTTCGATACTCCTGGACCGCGACGCCTCGAGGGCTTTGATGCCGACCTCCTCGAGCTCGCGGGCCCACTGCGTGAAGTTGTCCTGCTCAACCGGAACTGGCTCGCCATTTTCGCAGAGGCGCCCCGGGATCATCATGAGCTTTGCCACTTCGGCCAGAGCGATGGCGGCGCTATCAACGGTCGGCCACCCCGTGTAGATCTGTGAAAACCTGGATTGTGGCCGAGTGTCGTTCGGATTCTCAGGGTCAAACTCCGGGCTAGCCGGGTCCACCGACTGGACATCGGAGATCCGGTTGGAAGCGGGAAAGGCAATCCCGCGCATCAGCTCCGCAAGGGTCCCGACTGGCTCACTCGACGGACCCTGGGCCTGAATCGTGGTCGCGCTCACCAGCACCAACAGCAATACACCAACAAATCGCATATCGAAAAACCTCCGAGGGTACGCGCTGTGGCCCGGACGCCACTCTTGCCGTCCGGATGCGACCGCCTTCGCAAGCGTCGCCCGGCGAACAAGCCGAGCCCGGCCGGTAGCGAGCCAAGGGCCCCCTGCCGGCCGCACGCACGGCGCACCACAGAGCGGTGGCGCGGAGTGTACCTCGCAGCCAGCTAGGAGGTCAAGAAAACAGGACCCGCCCCGCGTGCCGACGCAATCGGCGCCATCCTTGGGCGAGTGAGGTCACACTCACCAGGATGCCCCCGAGGCTGAGCGCGATCACCACCAGGTCCCAGAGCGGGCGTTTGGCATACAAGAACGGAAAATCGAGGCTGTGGAAACCATGGTACAGCCAGCGATTCAGCCGCGTGAGACGCTCTTCCTTTCGAGCAATCGAGCCCCGGTACGGATCGAAGTACAGCCACGTGGCCGCCGGGTCGTCATAGCGGACGCGCAGCACGGGCAACCGGCGCCGGTCCTGGCGGTCGTAGTAGTACGAATCGTAGCTCCGCAGCCAAGTCGCCTCGACGACCGACGCTCCTGGCATGGCCGTCACGACGACCTCATCAAACGCCCCGTTCTCGAACCGCTCGAACGCACCCTCCTCCGGACGGAGGGCCGACACCAGCCGCTGGTCGACGGACCGTGTCGCCAGCGTGGCCAGGGTGGTTGGCAGCGTTGCGGGATCGGGTCGAGGCCTCGGGTCCCTGGCCAGTAGATACGGTTCCCCGAGAAAGTGCAGGACCTCGAGCTCTTTCGGCTCGAACGCGGGGGCGATGGCCGCGGCGCCGGCCCGCACCTGCGACGCCGTGAGGGGACCGAGCCGCGGCGCTCCGCCGGTCACCGCCTGCCGCTGGAGACGCGTCGGGGCGGTGCCAGGATGCCAGCTCCACGGCTCCATCGACAGGCCGCCGCTGAAGACCCACGTGAACGTCACCAGCCCGAACGCCAGCCCCCCGTAGTGGTGCCACCGCATGAGGCCGGCATAGGGCGAATGCGAGACCCCGCCTCGCAATCGATACACCCCAGACACCGACAGCCGCCAGAGTCCCCACACGACCCCGGAGAGGCACAGCACGCAGCCCAGCACCGAGAGCCAGATGACGAAGTCGGACCAGAGGCTCGCCTGCGCGCGAAGCGGCGTGAAGTACAGCCAGTGCAGCACGGCGCCGGCGTAGGCCCAGCGGCGTGACCCGCGCGTCGTGCGCATCACCGGTTCGGCGGTGCGGTCGGACACGTAGACCACGGTGTCGGCGTCGTCGTGCAACCGCACCCGGTGGAGCGGAAAAAACGCCCGGCTCTGCAAGGTCCATTGGTCGGGCGCCCGAAGAAGGATGTCGTAGCGCGCCGTCTGGGCCTGCTCCGGCATGAACCGCCGGACGAGCTCCAGGGCCGACTCCTCGGACAGCCCGCCGGCGAGCTCTCCGGTGTCGGCATAGGCCAGCGCCCACCCGCCGCGGCCGGCAAACCGATACACCGGCCGCTCCCCGTGCATCCCGATCAGAATCCTCGATGGGGTGAATCCGGCCTGTACCGCCGCCTCACTCACCCCCACCGTCGCTCGGTCGAGGTCCAGGCGAGGCGCGCCGTCGAGACGCTCGTCGGCCGTGAGCGCAGGCATCCCGGCGTACATCAACACGATGCCGGACACGAACCAGCTGATGAAGAGCAGGCTGCCGGCGATGCCCAGCCAACGATGGAGGTAGATGAGGAGGCGACGCCAGAAGGTCGAAGGCCCGGGCACCTACTCCACCCGGGTAAAGACGATCTCAGACCGGCCACCGGACTCGTGGTCGCCCCGCTCGGCGACGAGGTCTTCGTTCCAGGCCAGCCCGAAGCCGTCCGCCAGGGGCACGATCGCCGGAATCAGCGATGCCGTGGCGTTGTCGGTGAGCCGGCGGGCCGGCTCGAGGGGCGCTCCGCTCGGGTCGAACGTCTGGAAGTACACCTCGTGTTGCCCGTCGTGGTCGTCCGACCAGGCAAGCCCGATCCGCTCCCCGTTCCAGTTGACGTAGGCCCCGATCGATTCGCCGGGGGTCTGGGTCACCCGCCGCGCCCCGACGCCCAGGTCGGCAAGGTCGTCGAGCGAGCCGCCAAAAAGATAGACCTCGCGATTGCCATCCCGCTCATCGAACCACGTCAGAGCGACGCGACCCCTAGACAGGGCCAGGTCCGGATACTTCGAGGGGAACCCGTCGTCGTCCGTCACCTGGTGCACCAGGGGTCCCGATGGCAGGACCCGCACCAGAAACAGCTCGTCACTCTCGGTCTCTACCGCCGCATCGAACACCACCCACGGCAGGCCCGCGTCGTCGAGCACGCCGTTCAGGTTCCAGGTCGTGTCCCCCGCCGGAGCCAACCGCTCCGGTGCCGTGACCGCCTGGCCGTCCTCGTCAAGCCATTGCCCGTACACGGCACTGGATTCGTCAGCCGCCCGCTCGATCCACGCACAGAACATCGTGGTGCCACGCACGAGCACCAGCGGGTTCCGCGCCTGGGTGTCGCGGGTGGCGTGTTCCGGGCTCGAAACCGGTAGCGAGCGCACCCAGGTCTGCGTCCCGTCGCGGTCCCATCGCCCCACCCGTGACTCCAGCCGTCCATCCGACGAACGGTCGTACCAGGCCACGACGAGCGAGTCGTCGAGCAGCGCCACGTCGGCCTCATACGACAACTCCAGATCGTCAGTCAGTCGCCACTCCGGCCCGGCCGGACGCCCGTCCGGGTCGAGTCGGCGTGCATAGATCTCAGGGTTCCCGGTGCGCGTGTCATACCAGGCCGCGGCCAGACCTGACTCCGACACGGCGAGACTGACCTCGTAGGCGCCCTGGCCGCTTTGACTGATGGGATGGATGGACACCGGCGTCGGGGCGGGCGCCGAACACCCGCTCAGCACCACCACCGAGCAGGCGAGGCGACAGGCCGACCCCATCATCCGCGGCGTCGCCGGAGGCGCCAGACCGCCAGCAGACCAAGTATCGGCGCGCCGACCCAGACGGCGTCCCAGGCGCCGGCCTCCCGGACGGCATCGGATGTCTGGGCCACCGGCGTCTCGGCCCGACGCTCTTCCATCCTCAGGCCTTCGATGTTCTCGGTGTAGCGTGGCCCCGATTCGTTCCGACGGACAAACGCCTCCATGGCTCGCGCCGCGCTCTCGATGTCCGTGCCGATCACGTCTTCCATCGCCGCCTGGAACTGTTCGAGTGCCGGCACGGGCACCCCGTTCCGCGCCCCCTCCTCCAGCACGTACTCCAGCAGCCGCGCATTCCCACAGGTGTGGTCGGCGCAGCCGACGCCATGCGTGACGACGCTGTCGACATACTCCGTCAGCAGTCGGGCCCGAGTCGCGTCATCGGCGTCCCAGTACTCCTTCCGGATCGTCTCGATCATGCGGGCGGTCATGTCCTGGAACGCGAAGGGCGAGTTGTCGTCGAAGAACGCGTCCATGCCGAGGTCGTGTTTGTCCTCGACATACACCGCGAATGTCTCCTGCCACATGGCGTCGTCGATCGCTTCGGTCACGGTCGCGTCCCAGCCCCACAGATACTCGACGAACGCCTTCATCTCGCCGGCCCCGGCGTAGCCCTCTTTCTGCATCCCCTCGACCCAGGTCGGGTTGACGTAGCGGGACCGGAACTCGGTTCCGATGAATTTGTCGATCGAGGTCATCTCCGGTTGACCCGGGTCTCGCGTGTTGGTCACGACGATCTCCGGCGTCTCGCCATCGAGATTCCGCACGGCGGCGGCCAGTCCACCGGCATACATGAAGAAGTCGTCGTTATCGAGGGCGCCGTAGAGCATCGTCGAACTCGAATGCACCACCTTCTCGGTGCCCGAGAGCGCCATCCGGAACACATCCTCCATCGGCTCGCCCCAGAACCCGTTGCCGTAGCCGTGCCCCATCTTGGAGAGATACTCGTTGGCCATCCCGGCATCGGTGTCCCAGGTGCCGCTCGCGGCCGCAATGCCCGAGGTATTCAGATTGAACGACCCGGGCGGCTCGTCGAAGATCCTGACCCCGGCCCGCCGATCCGCCTCCTCTTCGTCGTAGCCGTTCTCGATCAACGTCGCCTTGGTGCTGAGGTAGTGGCGGCGCACGTAGTTGTCCGCCTCCTCCAGCATCTTCACCAGCTGCACCGCGCGATCCATCAACAAGGTGACGTTGTTGAACATGCCCTCCGCGGCTGACGCGATGACGATGTCGACCCGGGGCCGGCCCAGCAACCGCTGCGGCACTACTTCGACGTCGACCACCTTCCCGCGGGCATCCCACACCGGTCGGGTCCCCAGCAGGTGAAAGATCTGTGACTCGAGAATGCCCTCGTGACGCATCGTCTCGTCGCCCCAGATGACGAATGAGACCTTCTCGGGATAGCGGCCATGCTCCTCCAGATGCTGCTTGAGCATCTGGTCGGCCATGTAGACGCCGAGCTCCCACGCGGCCGGCTTGGGCACCTTGTCCGGGTCAATGCCGTAGAAGTTCTTGCCGGTCGGGTACGCGTCGGGGTTCCGAATCGGCTCGCCGCCGCCGCCGACCGGCACATACCCGCCCGCCAGCGCCCGCACCAGCGAGTCGAGCTCGCGCGGCGCCGACTCGACGATCCGACGCTCCATGTCTTCCGCCAGCACCTCCGCGTCGTTCGGCAGCAGATCCCGATCGGCGCCGACGATCGCCCCCACCGTGCTCGCCCGCATCTCGGGCTCCGGGGTCCGGCCAAACGCGTGCAGCCCGTAGGGGATGAACTGGCCCCGAAGCTCGACCAGATACTCCTCGATCTCGTGCATCAGGTCGTGATCGATCTCGCCGCCCCCGGTGCCGACGTCGATCCCCAGATCCTTGACGATGCCAAGCGCGGTGACTTGCTCCCGAATCTGCGTGGCATAGGCGGCAGCGAGTTGCTCGTTCTTGTGCAGGTTGTTGTGGTAGTCGTTGACGCTCTCGCTCAACTCGGCCAGCTCCGGCAACAACCCACCTTCGGTGAATGGTGGCACCATGTGGTCGACCAGGGTCGCCATGCCGCGACGCCGGGCCACGAGCCCCTCCCCCACGACATCCACGTTGTAGATATAGATGTCTGGCAGGTCCGCCATCAACGCGTCCGGGGCGTCGTCCTCAGACAAGCCGATGTCTTTGCCGTCCAGCCACTCGAGCGTGCCGTGGGTGCCAAAATGCACGACCGCGTCGGCGCGGAACTGGTGCTTCAGCCAGGCATAGGTCGCCACATACTGGTGGTGCGGGGCGAGGTCCTTGGCGTGATACAGCTTCTCGGCGTCCTCCCCCCAGCCACGCGCCGGCTGCGGTAACAGCACCACCTGTCCGAACCGCACGATGGGGATCACGAACGCCTGACCATCCGGCTCGGCCGTTGCCATCAGCGTGGACTCGGCCGGGTCACCCCAGTCGGCGAGCACCTTGTCACGCAGGGCCGGCGCGTATGCCTCCAGCCACTGCTGGTAGTCGGCCAGACTCACCAACTCGGCGTCGCCGGTCTCCAGCATCTCCTCCAGTTCGCCGGGTGCGTAGCCACCGACGTTGCGGGCCTCGGTGGTGATGACCTCGAGCACGCGGTCGGCGGTGAGATCAGCGGCGGGGTCGACGTCACCGAGGTCATAGCCTTCACCGTGCAACCGACGCAACACCGCCGCGAGCGATTCGGCGACGTTCAGATAGCTGGCGCCGATTCCGGCCTTGCCGGGCGGATAGTTGTAATACAGCAGCGCGACACGTTTGTCTGGATTCGCCGTGGTCTTCAGCCGGCCATACCGAATGGCGCGATTGACGGCCATGGTGACCCGCGAGGCAATCGGCCGGCGCTCGACGATGGTCAGGCCCGTGTCGGCATCAAACACCCGTTCTTGACTGCCCACCACGGTCGGCGCCACCAGCCCGGACAGCTCGGGCACGGCCACCTGAAAGGTGCCCTCGAACATCGATAGGCCCTGCGGCGACTCACGCCAATCTGCCTCGCTGCGCCCGTACAGACTCACCAGACTCACCACCGGGATGTTGAGTCGCTCGAGCGACGGCGACGCCTCGAGCCCCGCGAAGCGGAACAGGAACGCGAGCGCGGCATCGACTCGAGGCTGCCCCTGCGCATCCGTCAGCAGATTTTCGAAGGCGAGACCGGCCGGATAGCCGAAGACCGGCACCACCTCGGCACCTTGACGCTCGACCTCGGTGATGACGGCGTCCAGCAACGCGGTGTCGCCCGCGTAGTAGTTGCTCTTGTAGAACCCAACCGCCACACGCACCGCGCCGGGGCGGCGCCGCCCCGTGGTCTGCATGAACCGGTCGAACTCATCCCAGGTGGCGAAGACCCGACCGCCGCTGCCGTCCGGATAGTAGTACCCCGCCTCGAGGCTCGGCTGTGGATCGGGCACGGTCACGTCCGGCACGCCGGCGAAGTTCAGGCTTTGTCTCAGCAGTCCGAGTTGATTGCCGAGTCCCCAATTGGCCCAGAACGCGCGGGCCCGCGTGTCCCACACCGCACCTTGATCGGTGTAGTGCTCGCGTGGCATCAGGCCTTCACCGACCGCCAGCACCATCCCGCGCCGGCTCACGTCGTCGATCAGGTCCACCTGGTGGGTCTCGTTGAACCGCTCGAGCATCTGCTCGTTCATGATGTCGAACACCAGGATGTCGGCGGCCGTCATCTCCTCGGCCCCGACCTCGTCGAACATCGACTCGGTCAGAAAACTGAGCGTGACCTGGCCGCGCAGCTCCGGCTGTTCTTCGAGCAACGTTTTGAACGCCTGCAGCACGCCTGGGAGATTGCCATCTGAAAACAGGTACGCGAGACGCACCGGCTGGGCCGCGGCCGGCATGGCCACCACCAAGAGGGTCAGCGCGATGAAGAGTGCCTTCAGTCGAAGCATGAAAAACGCCCAGGCCCTACGGGGGGCTAGTCGGGCACGTAGATTATCTGGCCGTCGGCGAGGCGGTACGCGGTGCCAAGACGCTCGCCATCACCTTCCGTCGTCTCGCCGGTCAACTCGTAGGCGGTGATTTCCGTCCCCTCCTTGACGATGATTTCCTGAATACCGTCGGCGTTGGTCTTGACGAGCGTGACATCGCTATTGGGGTCGACGAGGTCGCCGATGCGGTAGACGGAAAACAGCGTGATCATCAACCCGACGATGAACACCACCGCCACGTCAAACAGATTCGCGACGCCGGCGAGCGGGTCTTCGTCGACCGCCTCGTCGGGCAACGGAAGATGCAGAAATCTGGCCATGGTGTTACGCCTGGACCGCAATGTCGAGTTCGCCCGCGATACGCTCCGCCAGAAACCGCTGCTCACGCACCGTCTCGTTGACCCAGCCGTGCCGCACCATCTGCACGACAAACGCGGTCGTCCCGGCGGCCAACCCCACGATCGTCGTGGTGAAGGCCACCACCATCTGCGCCGCCATCGCATCGAGGTTGCCGGTGGTCAGCGACGCCAGGGCCGTGCCCATCGGAATCAACGTGCCGAGCAGTCCCAGACTCGGTCCTACTCGCACCAGCAGCCGCGACCCGGTGAGCGTGCGGCGCACCTGTTCTTCGCGCTCGAGCACTACATGTTCTAGACCGCCGAACTGGAACGACTGTTTCACCCGCTCGGCGGTGACGTCGCGGACCAGCGCGCGTAGCGGAACCGGCAACTCCTTCAGCCGTGTCTGATCCGCCTCAAGGACCAGGCCCGCATCTATCCATCGTGACAGGTTGAAACCACGTCGCTCTCGGCGCCGCTCTAGAAACTCGAATGCGCACCCGCCCGCCATGAACACGGCCGCCGCCACACAGACGCACAGCAATCCGATCACCGGCAGCCGCAGGACCTGACTCAGCGCGAATAGCCCGTTCTCAAGCAGTCCCAACACCATACAGTTCGTTTCCTACCGCCGCCGCCAGAGTGAATGGGCACCGCCCAGCGTCATCGCCCCGACGCCGACCACATACAGCCAGGTCGGCGTCTGCCCGGAGGCGGGGACGCCGGTCGGCACAGTCAGGGCGGTCGCGGACCCCCACCCGGTCGTCACGACCGGACCGGCGGCCACCAGCAGCCCAACCGCGCACACGGCGAACAGCGCTTCTTCGGTGACCCGCAGCGGCGCAAAGGACGTTCGCCGCACCGACAACCAGGCGGACAGGCCGGGGATGACGGCGCTCATCATGAGCGCAGGCGCGAGCGACCACCCCTCCCGATGGAGCCAGGCAGCCCACACCCCGGCGAGCAGGCCGGCGCCCGCCACCCCAACGGATCGCCACGCCGGACGGGCCAAGCGGCTCACCGCGACCGCCGCCATGAGGCAACCGGTCGGGCCTGGGGCCGGTCGCAGCCAGAGAGCCGCAAGCACGAAGGTGATCGCCAGCAGCCCGATGTCTTGCCAACGGCGTGTCATCGCCGTGGCGAAGACCGCCGCCGCCAGCACACACGAGAGGCCCACCGCGTGAGTCAGCACGGACAAAATCTACGCTGGACCTAGTCCCCTGGGGCGACGGCGCGACCCCGATCGGCATCGTCAACCCAATACAACCCGTGGCACGCGTTGCACGTGTTGTACACGGTCTCGCCCAGATCGAAGATCAGGTCCGCGTCTTCCGCCTCGGCCGCGGCGAAGGCCACCATGGCCGCGTCGGCCATCGCCTCAGACATCTCAATCCACTGCCCCTGGTCTCGGGCGCGGCCGTCCATCATCAACAGGTTCGCGGTCTCGGCGATGGTCATCGCCCCGAGACGCACCTGCAACCACTCTTCCTCAGTCTCCGGCTCCCAGTGGGTTTCTCCCGTTTCGTCAATCACCGTACCCACCGCATCCCACAACAGATCAGCGGCTGGATCCACCATGTTCGCCATCAGCATCCCAACCCCGGTGTCCGTGCGAAACGGTGGCCCCGCCGGCGCCTCCGTGCCGCACGACGCCGTGACCAGCGCGGCCGCTACAACCAATCCCATCCTAGTTCGCATCTCGTCTCTCCCGCGCATGGTCCACGGCCGGCGTCGCGTCCTGTGAGCCGATGCAGCCGCCACGGACGTGCGTCCCACTCGGCACCGCGTCTCTTGCAACTGCTGATTATAACGCTCCGCGCGGTCCGCCCGGCTCGCGACAGGACGCGAGAACCACCTCTACGGGATAAGATGCGGGTCTATCCGGTCAATTGGCCAGCAAACTGGCAAGGATGCGGCATGTCTAATTCAAAACGAATCGCGTGGAGCATGGCCTGCGGCGCCCTGGCGGTTGCGACCGGTCTGGTGTCCAGCGCCCAGCAACCGGATACTTCCGCCCCCCTGGTCAGCGCGGAGCAATTCGAGCGGTGGCAGACCGAGCTGTCAAACTGGGGACGATGGGGTCCAGACGACGAATTGGGTGCCGCGAACCTGATCACGGCGGCCAAACGCGCCGAGGCGGCGGGCCTCGTCAACGAGGGCTTCACGGTCTCGCTGTCGTCGACCGCACAGAAGTACGAAAGCCTCGATAATCCGTGCCCGATCGAATGGTCGATGGTGCGCGCCACGCGCACCGGCGCCAGCGACACCGTCGCGTATCCCTGTATCCATGGTCCCGGCACCACCCACCTCGATGCGTTCGCGCATGTCTTCTTCGGCGGCAAGATGTGGAACGGGTACGACGTCGACGGCCTGGTGACGATGGAGGACGGCGCGACCAGAAACTCCATCATGGCCGTGAAGGACGGTCTGGTAACGCGTGGTGTCCTTTACGACATCCCACGTCTGAAGGGTGTCCCGTATCTCGAGCCTGGCACCCGGATCACCGTCGCCGATCTGGAGGCCTGGGAAGCCCGGACCGGCGTGAGAGTCGGCCCGGGAGATGCCTTCCTCGTTCGCTGGGGACGTTGGCTGCGACAGGACGACATCGGACCGTTCGATACCGGTCGGGAAGCGGCCGGACTGGACAACAACGTAATTCCGTGGCTGCGAGAACGCGATGTGGCCATCGCCGGGTGGGAAACGCCTGGGTATGCGCCGCAACCGGATGGCGACCTGACCCGCACCGCGCTCCACAACTTCGCCTTGACGATTCTGGGAATCCAGATTCTCGACCGCGCCGATTTCCAGGCCCTGGCCACCGCAGCGGCCGAACGCGAGCGGTGGGAGTTCATGGTGACGATCGCACCGCTCCCGATCCCGAACGGCACAGGATCGCCAGTGAATCCCATCGCCATGTTTTAGGTTTTCCTGGCGACGCGTGGCGCAAAAAAAGGCGGTGAACCGCTCGCGCGATCCACCGCCCCTGAAGCCTGACGACGCCCGATGCCCTGGGCGCGCCCTCGCCTAATTACTCGGCCAGACCACGCCCTGGTGCGGAGCGCGAATCGCGCCCTCGCCCTTGTACACGAACTTCTGCAGGCGCTTGCCCTCGAACGTCTCCGTTACGTAGATGTTGCCGCTCGAGTCGGTCATGATGCTGTGGGCACCATAGAACTGGCCCGGCTGACGTCCACCATCGCCGAAGCTGGAGATGATCTCCATTTCGCGACGATCGATGATGTAGACCTTTTCATTCACGCCGTCGGCCAGGTAGATGTATTTCTGGTCCGTATCGCGTGAGAACGCGATATCCCAGACCGAACCGGCGCCCAGCGTGTCCTTGGCGACGAACAGCTCCTCGACGTAGGTGCCGTCCTTCTGGAACACCTGGATGCGGTCTCCAACCCGGTCGCAGACATAGACCAGTCCGTCGTTCGACAACTCGGCGCAATGCACCGGAGTGCGGAACTGCTGCGGCGGCTCGGCGTTCGGGTCATAGCGCCCGAGGTCCGAGTCGTCCGGCACGTTGCCGTAGGCGCCCCAAAAACGCTTGAACGCACCCGTGTCGGCATCCAGCACGACAACCCGCTTGTTGAAGTAGCCGTCGGCGATATACGCCTCGTTGTCCTTCGGGTCGACGTAGATCTTGGCCACCCGGCCAAAGCTGTCGGTCGAGTTGCTGTCAGGCACCGCGGTCGGCTGCCCGGTCCGCTCGCTGACCGGTCCCGTCATCCGGGCGCCCGCCGCGCCAACCTGCATCAGGAATTTGCCATGCCGGGTGAACTTGAGCAAATGCGAGTCGGGACCGCCGTTCCCACCGATCCAGACATTGTCCATGTGGTCGACGAAGATCCCGTGATTCGACAACGGCCATTCGTACCCCTCGCCTGGTCCGCCCCAAGACCCGACCAGTGTCCCGCCCTGATCGAACTCCAGTACCGGCGGTGCGGGGAAGCAACACTCGGCGGCGACCGGCGGATCCTGCGCGGCCGGCACTTCACCGGCGGCCAAGGCGTCGCCGCGATGGATGATCCAGATGTGGTCACGGTTGTCGACGGATACGCCGATCGTCGTCCCAAGCAACCAGTGGTTCGGCATCGGCTTCGGCCACAGCGGATCCACTTCGAACATCGGGCCATAGACCATGGCGCCTTGCGCCGCTTCCGTGCGGTTGAGCAACGCCTGCCCCAACCCGATTGCCGCGACCGCGGCCAGACAGGCCAGCGCCAGCGCGACCCCTCGACGTCCTTTGAATTTCTGCATCCTTCTCCTTCTTCCCCCACCAGAGCACGTGCCCTAGCAGCCGTGCCGAAAACCTGATCCTCGGCTATACACGTGGCGGATGCAAGTCCGCCGTCACGCAACCGACGGACGCGATCACGATCCGCATCCGTTCGAAGTCGCGTCGACCACGCAGCTCACCAGTTCGAGGTCGACCTCGACCCTCACCGCAATGTCCTTGATGACGGCCATCTCCGCCTCCGAGACCTGTCCGTCGGCCCGGGCGATCACACACAAATCGCGCAGCACCTGCGCGCGCCGCAGTGGTGGCACCCCGGCGCGCACCCGCTCGATACGACCCGGCAGGTCGGCCACGATCACCGCGGGCTTCAGCTCGGGCGGAACCGCGCCCGGTCCCAGTAACCGCTCCAGTTCAGCCATCGCCTCGGGCGCGGCCGTGCCGTCGGCCGCGCTGGCCACCGCGACCCCGCCGGCAAACAGCAAACGACGCATCGTCTCGGCGGTATCCGTCTTCGCCGTCAAGTAGCTCGGGTCCATGAGGGTCATCAGCTCCTGGACCTCGGACTCGAGCGTCGCGCGTGGCGTCCCCCCGTCAGTCATGACCTCCGAGGCGGCACACAGCTCGGCCGCCTTCAAACGCAGGGGGCTGAACGGGTGCGTGGCGAACCAATCGCCGCGCCGCGCCTGCACCTCGATGTCTTGTTGCTCCGCCTCCAGACGCAGGTCGCCGACCTGGGCCAGAAACTCGGCGATGCTCACGCGCACCCGGTCGCCCTTCAGCCCGGACGCCAGCTTGAAGAGACCACGAGCGGCCGGCTCGAGGCACCGGCGCAGATCAGGCCGGCCCGGTCGGCGGAAATCTCCGCGTAGCGCTGCCAGGCGAACAGCTGGAGCGCGAGCTGCGGGGACATCTTGACCTGCCCGCTCAACAAGGCCCCGGTCGGGATGGCGTGGTGGTCGAACAGGTAGTGCCCCACTTCGTGTCCAGCCACGAAACGCAGCTCGTCCGGCTCAAACCCCTCGAGCAACGCGGACGACACCATCAGCAACAGGCGTCCCCTCTCAGGTTTGACCGCGGCCGCGTTGAACCGTGGCTCCGGGTAGACGAAGAGCTCGAGTGGCCCATCCACCCCCAGTGTGGTCCGACAGCCGTCAATGATGGCGTGGACGCCCGGCGCCATGTCGGCCGTCAGCCGAGAGGCGGTCGCCCTCCGCCTGCAGATCGGTGCGTGGTGTCATCAGTCGCGAAAATTAATGAATTGGAGCGGCATGTCGACCTTCTCTTCCTTGAGAAGGCTGATGACATCTTGCAGAATGTCGCGCTTCTTGCCGGTCACTCGAAGCTGGTCTCCCTGGATCGCGACCTGGACCTTCGCTTTGGCGTCCTTGACGGTCTTGACGAGGCGCCGGGCCAGATCGCTCTCGATACCCTGACGCACCTTCACCACCTGATGGGCGTCGGCGACGTTCTCTTGCGGCTCCTCCCGCTCGAGACACTTGACGTTGACCTTCCTGGCCGCCAGCTTCGCGGTGAGGATGTCGTACATCTGGCTGAGCTGGAACTTGTCGGGGGCCTTCATGGTGACGGCCGATCCCTCCAGCTCGAACCTGACATTCTTCCCCTTGAAGTCGAACCGAGTGTCGACCTCGCGGGTCGCCTGGTTCACGGCGTTCATGACTTCCTGCATGTTGACTTGAGAGACGACGTCGAAAGATGGCATCTATGTCCTTGGCTACGTCTGTCGACCGGAAGAAACGCCCGGACGGGCCGTGGTCAGTGGGACCCGACCGGGCGATGAGACAACGCCGCTTCGCCGTGGCGGAGCGAGGAACGGGACTACTTCGGTTGCGGCACGACGCGGATGTAGGGCAGCGGCTGCTGCCAGCCGTCCGGATACGTCGCCCTGGCATCTTCATCCGAGACCGAAGGCAGAATGATGACGTCGTCGCCCTGATTCCAATTGGCGGGTGTGGCGACCTTCTTCCGCGCGGTGAGCTGGCACGAGTCGACCAGTCGCAGGATCTCGTCGAAGTTGCGCCCAGTGCTCATCGGATACGTGATCGTCGCCTTGATCTTCTTGTCGGGCCCGATGACGAACACCGACCGCGCGGTGGCGTTGTCGGCCGGAGTGCGCCCTTCACTGGTGTCGCCGGCATCACCCGGGAGCATGTCGTAGGCCTTGACGACCTCGAGGGTGGGGTCCCCGATGAGCGGATAACCGACCGCGTGCCCCTGCGACGCCTCAATGTCCTTGGACCACTTCTCGTGATTCGTCACGGGGTCGACGCTGATCCCCAGAATCTTGCAATTCCGCTTCGCGAACTCACCCTGCAAGCCGGCCAGCGTGCCCAGCTCGGTCGTGCAGACGGGCGTGAAGTCCTTCGGATGCGAGCACATGACAGCCCAACCATCCCCGATCCACTCGTGAAAGTGGATGGTGCCCTGCGTCGTCTGGGCCGTAAAGTCCGGCGCGGTGTTGTTGATTCTCAGTGACATCGTGCTCTCCTCTGCGTTGTTGGCGTGCTGCACCCATGAACCCACTAGACCGGTGGGCGCACCACAGTGCGCACCCAGCGGCGCAGTCCTGTCTAGTCAGAATCTGCGCAACCGTCTAATTAACTGTCCAAAGTGTGAGCGACTCCACGTCTTTGACGAACATCCGGTTCCCCGACAGCGTGGGCAGCGTCCAGGTGGAACTGTCGGCCACCTCGTACCGCCGGACCGGCTCGAAACCGGTGCGACTGTGCGGCACGATCACCAACTCGGCATCCTCCTCGAGAGACAGGATCGTGGTCCCAACATTGAGGATCGCGGCGTTCTCCGCTTGACGGGGCTCGCTGGTCCACAACACTTCGCCGTTGTCGAGGTCGAGCCCGAAGTATTGTCCGCGGTTGAGATGCGACAACCCAAAGAGGACATCGTCCACGACGACCCCGTTGGTCATGTGCAGCGACACCTCGTCGGCGTGCCACACGTCCTCGGTCGTCCAGGCGGCGCCCTCGCGCACCACCCGGAACCGGGTGATGCCGTTGCCACGCCCCGACTCGATGACGTCCCCATCATAGAGACGCGGTGTTTGCGACGTGGTAGTCGACGCCGTGGTGTAGGGACGACTCCAGAGCAGCTCACCGCCGTCCGCCGCCACGCCGACAAAATGTTCCTGGGTGAAGGTGATGACCTGGCGCACGCCCTCCACCTCGACCACGATCGGTGACCCGTAGGCCGGCCCGTCACCATCCCAGCGCCATCGCTCTTCGCCGGTGGCGACATCAAACGCGGTCAGGGCCCCCGCGTCCTGCCCCCCCACGTGCAAAATCATCTGATCGCCATCGACGTACGGCGACTGGCCGGTGTGATACAGCGGTTCGATGGCGTCGTGGGGACGCTGCCACAGTTGGCGTCCGGTGGCGGCGTCGAACGCGGTCACGATGCCGCTGATGCCAAGCGTGAACAGGCGTCCGTCGGCGTAGGCGGGCGTCGACTTCGGCCCCGGACCATGGTTGCGGGTTGCCGCCACCATGTTGAACGGCGCCGGATAGCTGGTGCGCCACCTCGTCTCCCCGGACCCGGCGTCGAGCGCCATCATCACCTCGTCGTCACCCTGGCGAGTAAACATGTAGACGAGGTCGCCGATGAGGATGGGCGAGGCGTAGCCGAACCCGACCTCGACCTTCCACTGCTCGTTCAGGCTGGTGGGCCAGGCGGCCGGGGCGTTGAATCCGGTGACCGACCCGTCTCTATTCGGGCCCCGCCACTGCGGCCAGTCCTGGGCCGCAGCCTGGGACGCGATCATGGCCAGCGCTGCCACCATGGACATACCGACGCCGACGCGCATTTTCATGGTCATCTGGGGTTCTCCGCCTGTCGCAATCGGACCCACGGGCCCGAGTCGTCCTAGTATCGAAACAAATATTGGACCTTCATGAACACAGCCCGATTCGTGCGTCGATAGTCCTGTGTCAGCAGAAACGGGTCGTCTATTCCATCAGCGTCGAGATCGTTGCCCACACGATCGGCCTGCTGATAGTGGTCATCATAGCCGCCATAGAACACGGTACCGGCGTTGACGCGATACGTAAAGAGCAGGTTGAGGTCAATCGTGTCATCGAATGTATTGAACTCGGTGATGTTGCGCAACAGCAATCGGTCGGTGAACTGATAGGTGCTTTGCGCCCGGACGATCTTGACGTTGAACACCTCGACGTCATCGTTTCTGGGATCGGTCAGGCGGCTCACGTCGAAGCTGAGGCGTGACTGAAATCTCGACACCGGCCGAAGCGTCGCATTGATATTCCCGCCGATCCCGCGCCCCAGAAACGGGTTGTCGACATCGAAGAACAGCTGGTCGCCGGTGTTGAACCCGGCCCCCAGTTGAAAGGCTCGGTTCGTATTGATGCGCCCGTTGAGCTTGATTCGGTTCTGCACGAAGTCGATGCCTTCGAACCGCTCGAGGTCCCGGCTTGCGCTGGCGCCAACACTGATGTTCTTGGCAAACTCGAGGTCCACGCCGCCAGAGGTGTTCTCGTCCTGCAGCACGCCGTCAAAGTCGAACAGTCGCCCATACCCGAACTCGGGCCCCCAGCTGATCAGCCAGGATTCCGGCCACCAGCGATACCCGATGTTGCCGAATGTCCGCTTCTGGTCCTGGCGTCGCACGAACCCCGAGTCGGTCTCGAAGTCCGGCGAGAGCGCAAAACTGGCCACGAAATAGCTCAGGTTGCGACCCTGCTTCCGAAAGTCGACGTCCCACAAATACCCGGTCGTCTCCCCGCCCTCCGCGTCGTCGGCGTCGCGACGTTGGGTGCCGGCCACGCGGTAGCCCAGGGTGTGCGTGCTGCCGAGGCGAAAATCGCCGTCGAACATCCCAAGACGGCTGTAGGCGCCGGCAAATTCCCGGTTCGTGAACATCCCGCCAATGTGCGACTCCGTGTAGAGATCGTGTTTGACGCGACCGATGAAGGTCTTCGCCGTCTTCCCGAATCCGAGAGCACCCGCGTCGTCGAGGTTGCCTGGCGCCTCGTCATCGGCGAAGAGCACGCCGAGCGCCGTGTTCCCCGCCTTGCCGCTCAGCTTGGCGCCCACGCGCGGGTCGACGATGGTTCTGGTGTGCACGAACGTCACCGGCCCCCGCACGCTGAAAATTTCGGCGCCTTCAAGAAAGAAGGGCCGCAGTTCAGAGAAAAACAACGGAAACCGCCGGTTGACTTCGATCTGGGGACGGTCAGATTCGATTTGCGAGAAATCCGGATTAACGGTGAAGTCGGCGATCAGGTTCGACGTGACCCCGTATTTCACATTCAGCCCGGCATCGGGGTCGGTGTCACCAGTTTCGAAGGTACCGGTCGTTTCGTCCAGCGCGCCGAACTTGATCGCCGTAAAGGTTGGAAGGAATTCCAGATTGCGGCTGGTCGACAACCCGGTCATGCCCTCGATCAGGCCCATCTGGGCCAGAAAACTGGGTTCGTCGCGAGACATCGGCGCCCAGACATCGTTCTCCTGGTCCTTCCCTTTGATCTCACGCACGATCTGGAAACCCCACTGGTGCGGCTCGCCCGCATCGCGCCGGGGGTATCGAAGGCTCTTGAACGGAATCGCCATCTCGGCCCGATAGCCATCCTCGACGATCTGACCGGCGGTCTCGAACAACGCGTCCCACGACCGGTCCGCGAACGGAATCGCCTGCGACCGGCCACCGCCCGCATCGATGATGCCGTCGCCCTGCACGCCGTATCCATTGACGTCAAAGTCGTACGACCGCTGTTGGTCGAGAAATGTATCGAGATACACGGTCATCAGATCGTCCTGGGGCGCACGGTCGCGGTCGACCCGATTGGCCCGCATGATGGACGGGTCCGAGTAGTGCACGGCAAACCCGAAGTAGAGATGGTCGCTGTCGTACGCGATGTAGACCTCGGTAGGCTCGGTGGCCGGCGCGCCGTCGAGCGGCGACTGCTGGAGGAATTCTGTCAGGACCGTCGCCGTCTGCCAGGCCTCGTCGTCGAGCCGTCCGTCGATCACCGGAGGGGCGTCGACTCGCACCGGTCGCACCCGGGGTCGGCCGGGGCTCAGTCCAAGCGACACGTCGGTAGCAGCCGCCTCCGTCGCCGACTGCGCCTCCGCGGGTCGAGCACCGACACCCAGACAGGCGCACATCACCACGCCGCACACCGCCGCCAAACGCATAGTCAGTACTCTCTACCTCGTCGCCCGTCTAGTGACCGTCTCGAGCAGACGACAAACGGTCGATTATACCGTCGGCCGTACCCCTCCTGCGCCACCGCGAACTGCTAAGATCCGAGCCATGAAGCTTGTAGCTCTCACGCTCGCACTCGCGTACCTCGCGGCGGGCCCCCAGGCCGCAGCCCAGGATCTGGCCCGGGCCACGCCAGAGTCGGTCGGTCTGTCCTCGGCGGGTCTGACGGCGGCGACGGCCGCGCTCCAGGACCACGTCGACGCCGGAGATGTGGCGGGCGTCGTCGCCGCGGTGGCCCGGCACGGCAAGCTCGTGTATCTGGAGGCGCTCGGTCAGCGGGACCTCGCCGCGGGCGACGTCATGCCCGAGGACGCCATCTTCCGTCTGTATTCGATGACCCGACCGATCACCAGCACCGCGGTGATGATCCTGTGGGAGGAAGGCAAGTTTCAGCTCGATGATCCGGTCTCGCGATACATTCCCGAATTCGAAGACCAACGGGTGTTTCTCGACGCCAGCGACCCGGACCTGTCGCAGACCCGCGCACGCGACGGCGACATCACCGTGCGGCACCTGCTCACCCACTCGTCTGGCATCGGCAGCCGCAGCTCGACGATCTACCGTGCCGAGGGGGTTCGACTGCGTTCCATTCCCTTGACCCAGATGGTCGCGAATGCGGCCCGCGTGCCGCTGTTTGAAGACCCGGGCACACGTTTCCGCTACGGCATCTCCACGACGATGCTCGGCCGGCTCGTCGAAATCTGGTCTGGTCAGCCATTCGAGGAGTTCCTGCAGGAGCGCGTGCTGGCACCGCTCGGCATGACGGACACCGTCTTCTGGGCCGACGGCAAACGCGCCGACCGGCTCACGAGCGTGTACCGGCCGGACCGCGAGACCGGCGCGCTGCGTCCGCACGCGATCGAGGAGGTGCCGTTCACCCAACGACCCACGCTGATCGAGGGCGGGGTCGGGTTGCTATCCTCGGTGATGGACTTCGTCCGGTTCTCGCAGATGTTCCTGAACGCGGGAGAACTGGGCGGCACGCGTGTTCTGCGTGCCGACACGGTGGCGCTGATGACGCGCAATCATCTCCCGGACACGGTGCTGCCGATCGGTGGCGGATATATGGCCGGCTCCGGCTGGGGCCTTGGCTTCAACGTCGTGCTGGATGCGAGCGCCTATTCGTTTCCAGTGGGACAGGGCGAGTACTGGTGGGACGGGTCCTCGGGCACCCGGTTCTCCATCGACCCGGAACACGGCATTGTCGCGGTCATCATGGCCGCGGTCTCGCCGTCGCGGGGCGGCGGATTCCGGGAGGAATTCAAAGAACTGGTCTACGGCGCCATCGTGGATTGAGGCCCTTGCGCGATGCTCTCGTATGCCAGTGCTCCAGTGCCCGTCCGGTCGGGGTTCGCCGAGAGTCATCAACGCTTCTGGGACCGGCTGGCCCGACCCGGCGCCGGCTGGACGGGGGCCGAGCGCGTCGCCATCGCGCACGAGGCACGCGCGGCGGCCAGGTGTGATCACTGCCGCCAGCGCCGGTCGGCCCTGTCACCGCACATCGTAGCCGGACGCCACACCGCCGTCACCGACCTCCCCGACGCCGCGGTCGAGGTCGCTCACGCCGTCATGCAGGATGCCGGCCGGCTCACCCGGCGCTGGTACGAGGCTCGGCTTGCCGAGGGGCTGAGCGACGGGCAGTACGTCGAGATTGTCGGCACTGTCGTCGCGTTGGTCAGTATCGACCGGTTCTGCCGCGCGGTGGCGGTGCCGGAGCATGCGTTACCCGCACCGCTCCCGGGTGCGCCCACCGCCTACCGACCGGCGCGTGCCGTCCTCCATCTCGACGAAGCCTGGGTGCCGATGGTGCCGATGGACAACGCCGACACCCCGGAGGCGGACCTCTGGCCCGCGGGGAAGACCGGCAACGTGATTCGCGCGATGAGTCTCGTGCCCGACGAGGTGAGAACCTTGGCCGACCTCAGCGCGGTCCACTATCTGCCGAACGAGCGGGTCCGCGACGCGAGCGCCTGTCAGGGAAGCCTCAGCCGCCCGCAGATGGAGCTAATCGCCGGTCGCGTGTCAGTGCTCCACGACTGTTTCTATTGAACCAGCGCTCATGCCTGGATGCTCCGTGAGAGCAGTGCGCTCGAAGGCGAACCCGCAGACATCACCGCGATCGCCAACCCCGGCCACGACAGTCGTGTGCCCCATGGCCCGACGCTCATCGCGTTCGCGGAGGCGATCGTCACAGGGTCGCAGGCATTGGAGGCCGCGCGGACCGCCGTCGTCGAAGCGATCGGCCCGGCCGCCACGGTGGACGCGGCCGGCGTCGCGTCGAACTTCGAACGGATGGTCCGTATCGCCGGTTCGACCGGCATCGAACTCGGCGACCGCCTCGAGCGCGGATCGGCCGACGCCCGCGCTGAGCTCGGGCTAACCCGTCCGTCTGCCCCCACACGACACTAGGGGCTCGTGTCCTCGAGACGCGGCTGGGCGTCCGCGGCGTCCAGCAGTCCACGCAGGACCGATTCGGGCTGGGCACCGACGGCCTGCCGGCCACCGGCTACGAACGTCGGGACGCCAGTGATACCGGAGCGCGATGACATCGCCCAATCGGCATCCACGGCGTCTCGCCATGTTCGCTGGTCGAGCACCACCAGGGCCTCGTCGACCGGGAGCCCGGCCGCGTCCGCCAGGTCGGCGAGCACGCCCGGATCGCCGATGTTGCGTCCCTCGGCAAAATACGCGTGATAGGTCAGGTGGTGCAACCGACCCCCCTCGCACCGGGAATCGGCCCACTTGGCCAGTTCCTGCGCGAGACGGCTGTTGTAGGTATGCGTGCGGCGACCATAGGGCAGCGCCTCGGCATCCATCAACCCTTGCATCCGCGCGTGCATCGCCTCCAGGTCATAGCCACGTCCGGCAAACAACTCATCGAGCGGACGTCCGTCCTCGGGGGTCTCCGGATGCAACGGGAAAAAGACCCATCGCAGATCGAGATGGTAGGCCTGCTGTAGTCGCTCAATACGCCCGGTACTGAGATAGCACCACGGTCACACGAAGTCGGTAAACACCTGAAGCACGGTGGTCTCGGGCATGCTTGTCCTCCTATTCCACGGGCGCCTGGCAGTCGGTCTCGCGGTCCACGACCAGCGGCCACCAGGTGTCGAACTCGGCGTCTGATGCGGCCACGGGAAGGACGAACTCGAACGTCGGATCGTTCAGCGCATCGGCGACGCCACGCTCGGCCGCCATGGCGCTGAGCCGGGCCCGGAACGCTACGAGCTCCGGGGCGTCAACCACGACGAAGAAGAACTCGCGCGTGCGGCCCATGAACGGCTCTCGCTTCACCGCCATACAGACGGGCCGCAACGAGACGCGGTCGAGCCCAGCGTCCCGCGCGGCCGCCAACATCTCGTCCGGCGGCAGCACGATACCGAGCTCGCCCTGCAGCTCGCCGGAGAGCACGATTGGCAGGACGGCATCGCCCGGCGTCGTCAACGAGGCCATCGTCCGGGCAAACAGCTCGTCGAAGAGCCCCGGAGACAGTCGCTGGGGGGGACGGAGACCTAGCCCGACCAGAGCCCGGGGCGCCGGCGGGCGTGACACCAGCGCCCAGCCCGAGAACACGCTGTCGTCGACATCGTATGGTTCGGCAATCGTGTCCTGCAGCGTCGACACGAACAGCCACGCCACGACCAGCAGCGCCGCCGCCCCGATCCCGACCTTCGCCAGCGCGCGCATCCTCAGGACCCTGGACCCGCGCTTCCGCGTGTCTCCACCTGGTCCGGCTCGGCCACGAAACGGTAGCCCACGCCCCGGATCGTCTGCAGATGCTTCGGATGCGACGGCTCCGCTTCGAGATACCGGCGCAGGCGAGCGATGAAATTGTCGATGGTGCGGGTGTCGGTGTCTTCACGAACACCCCAGACCTCTTCGAGCAGTGCCTTCCGGGAGACGGTGTGTCCGGCCCGGCGCACGAAGTAGCGCATCAGGGTCGCCTCCATCAACGTCAGCGGTTGCGTCGTGCCGTCCCAATACAGCATCTGTTCGCGAAAATCGATCCGCTTCCCGGCGAACGCGAACTCCTCCAACTCCTCGGGTCCGCTCGCGGCGTGACTGAGGAGCCAGGTCTTGCGCCGCAGCAGTCCCTGCACGCGTGCCAACAGAATCGGAAGGTCGAACGGTTTGGGCAGGTAGTCGTCCGCGCCTGCCTCGAACCCGGCCAGCACGTCGTCGGCATGGGAACGGGCGGTCAACAACATCACGGGCACGAACCGCCCGGCCTCACGGAGCCGACGGACCACCGCGAACCCGTCCAGCCCCGGGAGCATCACGTCCAGCAGGACCACGTCGAACCGGTCCGCATCAGAGGTCAACCGGTCCAGCGCGACCTGGCCGTTTTCCTCGACCTCGACGACAAACCCCTCCGCTTCCAGGTTCAGCCGCAATCCCGCGGCGAGGTGTTCCTCGTCCTCGACGATCAGCACCCGATTCATGATGACTTCAACGGAAGCTCGATCGTGAAGGTGCTGCCCTTCCCGGCCCCGCTACTCTCCGCATACGCGCGCCCACCGTGGCGCCGCGCCACCGCCCGCACGATGGACAACCCCAAGCCGGTCCCCCGCACCCGTGACTGCAGCGCCGCCGGTAGACGGTAGAACCGACGAAACACGCGCTTCAGTTCTTGGCGGGTGATGCCGATGCCCTGATCGCGCACGCTGATGGCGACCCGCTTGGCCCCCATGCGCGCCACCTCCACCCCGACCCGCACCCCTTCGCCGGAATACTTGATGGCGTTGTCGACGAGGTTGGTCACCGCCGCCACCAGTTCCTCGCGGTCGCCCTTGACGACGAAGGCTCCGTGCGGCGCGTCGTCCACGCGCCGCACCTCGCCGTCCACCAGATGGTGCCGCCGTCCCGCCAATGCGACGCACTCGCGGACGATGTCGGACACGTCCACATCCGTCGGGTTGTCGACACGCCGGGCCGCGCCGGTCTTCCCCACCAGCAGAATCTGGTCGATGGTCTGCTGCAATCGGTCTGAGTCCTCGAGCATCGTGTCAATCAGCTCGTGCCGCTTCTCGGGCGGAAACTCCCGCTGACGCATCGTTTGGAGATAGAGCTTGATAGACGCGAGAGGGGTCTTGAGTTCATGCGTGACGGCATGAATAAAGGCATCGTGTTGCTCACTCTTACGGATCTCACGAATGAGAAACACGGTGGTGAGCACCAGCCCGCCAATCAGCACCGCGAAGCCGACCACCCCGGCCAGCAGCAGCAGGCCCCGGCGAAAGTTGACCACGATGAAACTGATGTTGAGCCCGACCGCGACCGCGATCAGCCCGGCCCCGAGCAGCCAGACGAGAAGCACAGCGCGCTTGCGCGTGCCGCCAGAGCGATCCATGGGATAAGGATAGCCTGTCCGCGGGCGGCGAGGGCGGAGCGACGAAAGGGAGGATAGCCCCGTGGCGGTTAGGCGGCCTCTTCGAGCGGCAGTGTCTTGTTGGCGATCTGGCTGGCGGTAGGCACCTGGAGATCCCGGGCCAGGCCGAGCCACGCAAGGAACCGGATCTGAAGCCAGCTGATATCCAATTCCCGCCACACGAAGCCATGCTTGGCCGATCTCGGATAGGCGTGGTGGTTGTTGTGCCACCCCTCGCCGAACGTCAGCGCCGCGACCCACCAGTTGTTCTTCGAATCGTCACTGGTCTGGAACCGACGCTTCCCCCAGAGATGGGTCGCCGAGTTCACCAGCCAGGTGCAGTGCAGTCCGACGGTCACCCGGAGGAAGATGCCCCAGAGCACCCACGGCAACCCGCCGATGGCGAGCAATACCAGACCAAGCACCACCAGCGGCACCCAGTGCCAGCTGTTCAACGCCCGGTAGAAGGGGTCCTTCATCAGGTCGGGCGCATACTTGCCCGTGACTTCGGTGTTCGAGTGCATCTCCTCGCCGAAGATGGTCCAGAGAATGTGCGCCCACCATCTGCCGTCGTGGGGCGTGTGGGGATCACCCGGTTTGTCGGAACGCTGGTGGTGAATCCGGTGCACGGCGGTCCAGAAGATCGGGCCACCCTGCAGCGTCATCGTCCCGCAAACCGCAAAGAGATACTCGATCGCCTTCGGCACCGTATAGGACCGGTGGGTGTGGAGTCGGTGATACCCCATCCCGATGCCCCAACTGATACAGATCCAGTGCAGCACCAGGGCCACCACGACCGCTTGCCAGGTCGTGTAGAACAAGGCGACCACCGCGAGGACGTGGAAGATGGCGAACGCGATCGTGGTGACCCAGCTCACCTTGCTGCGATCGTTGAAGTTGAGTTCCGTCGTGGTCACGCTCTCTCCTTCTGCAGGCACGCCCACCCGACGGGGACGCAACGTGCCCCAAGCCTACCAGGCCGGGTCGTGGTCCGCACGCTTTCAGATGTAATAGTTATGTAACCGCCGACAGGACATGTAAGTCATTGAAAACAAGCCTGTTAATGTTCTCGTGCCCAGCCAGATCACAGGATCGGATGCTGCAGGTGGTGGGCGGTAGCAGCCTGATAGGCGTGAGCGAGTCGGAGCAACCCCGCCTCGCCAAACAGTTTGCCGGTGAGCCGCAGACTGGTGGGTGACCCTCGATGAAACCCATTGGGCAGACTCACCTCCGGATGTCCGGTGAGATTGGTCAGGGACACATGGCTGCCGATGAACAGGTCCAGATCGCCCAGTGCCTCGTGCACCGCCTCGATGAACTGCATGCGCAGGCGGTTGGCCTGTAGATATTCGACCGCCGGCACAAACCGGGAAGCCCGGAAGCTATCCGGCCACCGGCTTTGCTCAGGCAGCTCGCGCATGCCGTCGAGCATCGCATTCAGGGTGGGCGCGTCGAAGGCCGCGGCCGCCTCTGTGCTCAGGATGAACCCGATGGCGGACGCGGGGAGATCCGGCAGGTCGAACGGTACGACCTGCACGCCGAGCCCACGGACGACGTCGAGCGCGTCCCGATTGTTCGACTGAATCCGCCGCAGCCCGGCCACCCGGTCCGGAGTCCGCTCGTTGTCCTCGATCGCCTCCTCGAAGGCGGACCGGGGGTACCCGACTTTCAACTGTGTCAAGTCGGAGCTGGCGTCCCAATTGAACGGGACGTCGAGCACGGTGTTGTCCTGGCCATCCGGGCCCTGAATGGCATCGAGCACAAGCGCGCAATCCTCGGCGGCGCGGCACATCGGCCCGATCTTGTCCATGCTCCACGATAAGGTCATGGCGCCGTATCGGCTCACGCGACCGAACGTGGGACGGAGCCCCGTGACGCCGGTCCGGGACGAGGGCGACACGATAGACCCGCGGGTCTCCGTCCCGATGGCGAACCCGACCAATCCGGCCGCCGTCGCCGCCCCGGGGCCCGCCGACGACCCGCTCGACCCCTGGGTCGGGTTCCACGGATTCCGCGTGCGTCCGCCAAACCATCGATCACCGGATGCCAGGGCCCCCATCGACAGCTTGGCTACCAGCACCGCGCCAGCGGCGGTCAGCCGGCTATACACCGTGGCGTCGGTGTCGAGCGCCTGGTCACGATACGGCGAGGCCCCCCACGTCGTCTGGGTCCCACGCACAGACAACAGATCCTTGGCCCCCCACGGAATCCCGTGCAGCGGTCCCCGATACCGTCCGGCCGCGATCTCCTCGTCCGCTTGCGTCGCCTGCGCGCGAGCCAGTCCCTCGGTATAGCTCACGACACAATGCAGGGTGGGGTCGTAGCGTTTCAACCGACCCAGATAGAGCTCGGTCAGTTCCGACGAGGTGACCTGACCGGTCTCGACCAACGTCGCGAGATGGGTGACCGGCAGAAACGCCAACGTCTCGTCGCTGGCCGGGCGCGAGACCGCCACCCTCTCACGCCGCATCGGGTGCCGTTCGGTGGGCAGTGTCATCCCGGGCGGAACCGGGTTGAACACCAGCGCCGACGGGGCGCCGTTGCCGAGATCCGCCGCGCGCAACGTCTCCACGTCGGGGCCGCTTCCACCGGGGCGGTTCAGTCGACCCACAATCCGCTGCAGCTCATCGGGACCGAAGTGGAGCCCCGCCACCCGCTGCGCCGCATCGAGCATCTCGACCGTGATCTCGTCGGCGTCCTGGGCCACCGCCACGAGCGCCCCGGGCAACAGCGTCGACCCGACCCCGGCGGCCGACAAACCGGCGAGGAACCGTCGCCGATTCATCGCCAGCTTCCGCTCATCCATACCTATGACCCCAATTCCTACTGCCGCCTAGCTGCTCATCGAGCGAGATCGGTCCCTGCGCGATGCGGTCCGCAGGGTCGGGCCCGCGATCAATTCGAGGACGCGCGCGTTGAACGTGCCCCCCTCTGCTTCTTCGAGCCCAGCCCATAGATGCTGCCGATGTTCGGATGGTTCAGCGAGGCGAGCACCTTCGCTTCGCGCTCGAAGCGCGACAGGCGGTCGGGGTCTGGGCTGAACGCGTCGGGCAGCACCTTCAGTGCCACGTCGCGGTCGAGCTTCGTGTCGCGCGCGCGATGTGAGGGGCATGGGTGCTAGAAAGTCGTCGGATTATATCGGGTCCACGTGCATTTGCTGATCGAGGCCCTGCTGGAGGAAGCCCGTTGACGACGGCCATGCTCCCGCTCTGCCTCTGTGGCGCATGGCTCTAGCCATGCGATCCGCAGGCCTCAAGGCCCGCGGCGCACCGGGCTCCGACGAATCACCTTATGCCGTCCGATGAGACACATCCTGGTCCTTGGATTAACTGTCTCACCGGTGATACATTAACGACATGCCCGAAGTAACCGTTCGAGAGTTGCGTAATCACGGGGGCGAGGTGCTCGACCGCGTGACAAACGGCGAGGCGCTGACCGTGACACGCGACGGACGCCCCGTGGCCGAGCTTCGCCCGCTGCCCCGTCTGCCGTTGCCGGCACCCATCCTCCTCGCACGCTGGCGCCGATTGCCCACCGTGGATGCCGCGGCGCTCCGCGACGACATCGACGACGTGACGGATGCAGCCCTGTGACGGCCCAGCACCCCCGCGGGGTCCTCGATACGAGCACGCTCATCTTGCTGCCGCGGCTCGACGA
The DNA here is from genome assembly GCA_029940535.1 of Vicinamibacterales bacterium. Lineage (GTDB taxonomy): Bacteria > Acidobacteriota > Vicinamibacteria > Vicinamibacterales > UBA8438 > UBA8438. The sequence continues at coordinate 17,224 of JAPYUM010000010.1, read as the reverse complement.
CGAGGCCGTGCTGCCCGCCGAACCGCTCATCACCGCCGTGACACTCGCGGAGCTGTCGGTCGGGCCCCTGGTCGCCGCGAGCGATGAGGAGCGGGTGGCTCGCCAGGCCCACTTGCAACAGGCGGAGGCCGATTTCCAGCCGTTGCCGTTTGACGCCCCGGCCGCGCGCGCGTTTGGTTCGGTGGCCGCGTCGCTCCGGAGGGCCGGGCGGAAGACCGCCGCACGAGCCTACGACGCGATGATCGCCGCGACGGCGATGGCGAACGGCCTTCCCGTCTTCACCTGCAATCCGGACGACTTCGCGGGCATCGACGGTCTTGAGGTCGTGGCCGTCCCGATGCCCGGGACACAGTAATGAAGGTTGGTGACCGCCCCAAGGCGATCAGCGCACCTCGAACTCGGCAAAGCCGGTCGACCGGGTCGCGAGACCCAGCGCGTCAACGTCGACTTTCCAGTCGGCCTCTTGAGTGAAATTGATAGAGAGGCCAGGAGATTGGGCGTGACCCGACAAGCGTTAATCAAGCTACGTCTTGCTGACGCGCTCCCGAATCGCTGAACGGTTCCATGGCCTGGATCGCTGATGGCCAAAGCGGCACCGGGCGCTGAAGACGAAAGCCTCGAGGTCGTCGACCATTGGTCCAACCAGCTCCCCGAGTTGGTAGGGTCGCCGTGACACAACGGCGCCGGTGATCGGCCTTGTGTTTGCCTTCCCGATCCTATACTTTGCAACGCAAATTCACTGACATCTGAGGTGTGACACCCAGGCACGGCCTGGAGGAGTCAGGCGGCGTCAAGGCGCTGGTCCTGGAACTCATCGAGGGACCGACCCCACACTCAGACGGCGCGTTGCCAGGTGAGTCGTACTTCGAGTCCGTTCGGCACGAGGTTCTTGCACTGCACCGTGCCACCGCACCGCTCCACGGCCTTCTGCACAATCGACAGACCGAGCCCGACGCCGCCACTGCGGCGATCGCGTGACTGGTCGTGGCGATAGAACGGGGTCAGCAGACGCTCCAGCGCGTCCGCCGGCACCCCCGGACCCTGGTCGGACACGACCACATCCACGGTGTCGGCGGTCACCTCGGCACCGACGCTGACCGGCCCGAACTCGCCCGCATATCGCACCGCGTTGCGGAGCAGATTGGCGATGGCGCGGATGAAGAGGTCGCGGTCCGCGCGCACCCTCGCGTCTGGCGGCACATCGACGTTGATCGTGACATCCGGCCGATTCTCGCGCTCGACCGCGCGCGCCACGCCGTCGGCGACACTGACCGGCGCTAGGTCCAGCGCCCGCGTGCCAAGGTCCGCCTTGGCGAGAGTGAGGAGGTCGTCGGTCAGCTGGCTCATCGCCGCGACGTCCTCTTCCAGGTCGGCCAGGTGGCGCTGCTCCGCACCGTCGAACTGCCGCTTCAGCAACTCGAGGGCCACGCGCATATGCCCCAGCGGCGACCGCAACTCGTGGGCCGTGTCACTCAGGAAACGCTTTTGCCCGACGACGAGCTGGTCGAGACGCCCGGCCATTTGCTCGACCGACTCCGCCAGCCGTCCCAGCTCGTCATCACGGGTTATGCCAACCGTGGTCGCGAACTGCCCCTCGGCGATGCGCGCCGTCGCCTGCTCGAGACGTCCAACACTGGTCGCCACCCCGTGCAAGAACGGCCACCAGCAGAGCGCGGTCACGCCCAGGGCGACGAGTCCCCACGTGAGGAGACGTGTGGGGACCAGCAGCGGGCTGCTGAGACTGTCGAGTGCGACGAGCAATGTGCCGGGCACCGGGCCGGTGTGTCGTGGGGCGACGACGGCGACCGCGGACTGAAGCGTGTGTGGTGGCCCGATGGCACGCTTCGGCTCGAGGCTGGACATGATGGCGAGGTCTTCCACGGCCCGTACCGGACCTGGTATCGAGACGGACGGCCGTACGAACGTCGACACTACGCGCACGGCCACGAACACGGGTCGCAGCAGGCCTGGACCCCGTCAGGCGAGCTCTATCTCAACTACGAGGTGTGGGGCGGCCGGCGCTATGGCTTTGTCAACGCCCAGCCGTGTGTACCGGTCATCGAGGAACGGACAACGACATGAGACGACGGCTCCCGCTCCTGGTCGCGACCGCCGTGAGTGTCCTGTCGACGGCGATCGCCTGCTCGGGTCCGGTCTCACGGCGACCAGGCGACGGGCTGCCGTTCTATGACAGCCCGGACCTGACCCCACGGTGGGCTGAGGACGTCGCCCACACCATCGGCGAATTTGCCCTCGTGTCGCAAACGGGCGAATCGATGACCCGCGATGACCTGACGGGGCGAACCCACGTGGCCTCGTTCATCTTCACAAGCTGTGGCGAGATCTGTCCGACGCTCGTCACTGAGCTCATGGCGGTACAGGCCGCCATCCGCGACCGCGACGACGTGCTGCTTGTCTCCTACAGCGTCGCCCCGGCCCACGACACCGCTGCCGTCCTGGCCCAGTTCGGGGTGGAACGCGGAATCGACCACACCCGCTGGAAGCTCCTGACCGGCGACGCCGAGACCATCTACCGCCTGGCCCGCAACTCCTACTTCGCCGACGACGGTCGACTCGACGCCGAGGGACCCGCCACCGAGCTGTTCCTCCACACCGAGAAAGTGCTGCTGGTCGACGCCACCGGGCGCCTGCGCGGGGTCTACAACGGCTCGATGCCGTTCGAGATCGCCAAGCTCATCGAAGACATCGACACCCTGACGACCGCGGGGAGTTCGGGGGCGTAGCCCCCGTCTTAGTATTTAATGCGGCGCGACGACTTCTCCTTCGCAGCAGCCGTCTGTAACCGTGCCGTATTCACACTCCAGCGTCGCATGCGAAATGCCGTGGCGGGTCAGCACGTCTCGCACGCGCCCTTTGACCCGCTCGGCCAGTTGGACGTCCTGGCGTGCGACCACGATGTGCCCCTCGAACGATCGCTGCGACTCGTCCAGTTCCCAGACATGCACATGGTGCACGTCGGTGACCCCCTCGACGCTCCGCAATTCCTCCGCCAGCGCCGGCACGTGGATGTCGAGCGGCGCGCCGAGCGTGAGAATACGGCTTGCCTCGCGGGTGATGACGACACCGTGATACAGGGCATAGACTGCGATCAACATCGTGGCCACGGCGTCCGCGACATACAGCTGATAGCGCACGACGAGCACGCCGGCCACCATGACCGCCACCGAGCCGAGCGCGTCGGTGACGTTGTGCACGAACGCCGCCTTCACGTTCAGACTGCCCTTCGACATCCGGTAGGTGAGAGCCGCGGTCGCCACATCCACCGCGAGCGCGACCCCGGCGACAACGATCACGGTCCAGCCAACGACGGGCGTCGGGTCGACCAACCGCAGCGCCGCCTCGTAGAGGAGATACAGACCGACCACGTTCAAGGTCGTGGCGTTGATGACGGCCCCGACCAGCTCCGCCCGACGATACCCGAATGTTTGCGAATGGTCCGCCGGCCGGCGCCCGATACGTCGAGCGACCAGCGCGATCAGCAGCGCCGCGGCATCGCTCAGATTGTGCAGGGCGTCCGCCAGCAGGGAGAGACTCCCGGAAAGCAGCCCGCCAATCACCTGCACCACGGTTAGGGCCCCGTTGACACAGACCGCCGCCACCAGGCGGGTGTCGCTCCGACCGTGGTGGTCAGCCGCGTGGCTGTGGGCGTGCTGATGACCGTGTCCCATAGTCGCCGTGTCAGGCCGGCTGTCCGGCTGGCCGCATCCCCCCGCGAAGCGCGCCGGCCGCGGTGGCCCCGAAGTGGTCCTCAAAACAGGCCGCAATCGGCCGGCTGTCGGGCATGGAGAGCCAGATGCGCAGCAGATGTCGACGCTCGCGCGGGACGGGCGCGTCCGTGAACGCGCTGCGACGGTGCAAGGTGGTCCAGTTGTTGAGCAGCAGCACGTCGCCCGGCGCCAACCGCAGACGGACGTGCAGCGCCGGGTCCTCCGCCAGGGTTTCGAGCGCGTCGAGCGCGTCCCGCTGCAGCGGGGTCAGGGTGGGGGCGTCGGGTGACCGGTCGGCGCGGTCGATCAACACCCGCAAGAAGTGGGCGGCAAAGTGGCCGTCCCGCTCGGAGAACACCGGCAGCAGGCAGTACGGCAAGGCGTTGCCCGTGTCCACGGTATGACGAAGATACGGAAGCGGTTGACAGAGCCGCTTCAGCACGTCCGGCTGACGGGTGCGCAGTTCCTCGTAGAGCGCTACAGAGCTGACGATGAAATTGTCGCCGCCGTCTTGCGCCTGATGGAGGCAGGCGAACGCGATGACGTCGCATCGATCCGTGTGGAAACTGAGGCGCTTTCGGGACGCCGGCCCTCTGAAACGCGGGTCGTCCGCCGCGTAGCCGTGGTCTCGCACATGGAACACCCGTTCTCCCTGGGGGCTCTGCGAGACAGGGGTCCCAAGGTGTCCGGCCAGCGCCCAGAACACGCGCGTGCTGAGAGACTCACCCCAGCGGGCAAACGGCAGGCCACGCAGCAGGACTGCGCCGGACCCGGTTTCGAGGGCGGCGCGCGCCGCAACCACCCGGGCCATGAGGTTCGAGGGCAATGGTTCCCCGTCTGGGGCTGACGGTTCGGTCGCGTCGGGGTCACCACTGTCGCGAGCGAACCCCTCGAGGGCGTGAAGTTCGCTGTCGGTCAGGGTGATGGACCACTCCGGTCGCTCGAAGAGCTCCGTCCCGCGCCAGACCGCCCGTGATGCGGCATATGACCGAACGTCCATCATGCGATTCTACGCCGGACCACCACGGACCCGCGATGAACGGGCCCGGCACGCGCCACGTCCGACTCGCCAGACACCCGTTCTGCCATTACCGACGCGGGTTTGTCGCAAAGGCCGTTACCATCAGCGCACGCATGGCACCTCAGACGTTCGGCTGGCTTTCGCTCGCGCCGCCCCTCCTGGCCATCGGGCTGGCCATGGCCAGCCGCCAGGCGGTCCCGTCGTTGTTGGCGGGCACCTGGGTGGGGTGGGTCATTGCCACCGGTGACCCGTTTCGCGGCACGGCGGCGACCCTCGACAGCCTCGTCGCGATGTTCGCCGACCCCGGGCAGACGCGCGTGGTGATCTTCACCCTGCTGATGGGCCCACTGCTCCTGCTGCTCCAGCGGGGCGGCGGTGTCGCCGGATTGCTGGAGTGGCTCGGTCGGTATCGCCGGCTCCACACGCGTCGCGGCGTCCAACTCCTGGCCGCTACGCTCGGGCTCGGGGTGTTTGTCGAGTCGACGATCACCTGCCTGGTGGTTGGCGCCGTGGCCAGGCCGGTCTTTGACCGGCTGCGCATCGCCAGGGAGAAGCTGGCCTATATCTGTGACGCCACCTCGGCGCCGGTCTGCATGCTGATCCCGATCAACAGCTGGGGTGCGGTGGTGCTCAGTCTGCTGACTACACAGGCCGCGCTTGGCACCCTCGGCGACCAGCGTCCCCTCCCGGTGTTCCTCGCGGCGGTGCCGCTGAACTTCTATGCCGTGCTATCGGTGATCCTGGTGTTCGTTGTCGCCTGGACCGGGTGGGACATTGGCCCGATGCGCGAGGCTGAACGACGCGCATCGGAGGAGGGCGCCCTCGTCGCGAGCGGGGCGCGACCAGTCGTGGCGGACACGCTGCTGGTGGATGCCGGGGACGACCAGACCCCGCCACGCGCGCGGAATCTCGTGCTCCCGCTCGCCACCCTGGTCGCCACCGTGTTGGCCGGCATCGCGGTGACCGGGGTGAATGGCGCGCGCGCGGCCGGCATCGCGACCCCGACGCTGCTGGACGCGCTGGATGCCGCATCCGGTTCCACCGCCGTTCTGTGGGGCGTGCTGGCGGCCCTGGCGGTGGCCGCCGGGCTAGTGGCCGGGAGTCGAGTGGTGGGACTCGGCACGCTGACCGACCTGCTGTTTCGCGGCGCCGGGGCCATGCTACCGGTCGCGACGCTCTTGGTCCTGGCGTTCGGGATTGGCGCCATCTGCGACACGCTGGGCACCGGTCCATTCATCGCCGACCTGGTGACGCCTTACTTGACTCCATTACTCCTCGCGCCACTGGTGTTTCTCACCTCCGGCGCCATCGCGTTCGCCACCGGCACCAGTTGGGGCACGTTCGCCATCATGATTCCCCTGGCGCTCCCCGTTGCGGCGGCGATGACGCTCGACGGCGCTACAGTGTCCGTGCCACTCGTCGTCAGCGCCGTTCTCGGCGGCGGTGTCTTCGGCGACCACTGTTCGCCCATTAGCGACACGAGCCTCATCTCCTCCATGGCCGCCTGGAGCGATCACATCGACCACGTGCGCACGCAACTCCCCTACGCCCTGGTGGCCGGGGCCGCGTCGGTCGTGCTCTACCTCGTGGCTGGGGCGCTAATTTAGACGGGGCGGCGCAGTGCGCCTCCTGCAGTTCGACTGTCAGCGCAGCATGCTTCAATTCGTGAAGCTAGCCTCCGCGAAGTCGGCCGCGATAGCAACGGTAAGTTGTTGGTGCGCCGCCTCTCGGGCACTCGCCGCTTCAGCAAAAACCGACTCGAAGAAGCTCAGCACACCAATCTGCGTAATCATCTGCTGGCGGCCCGGATGGGCTGCCTCCGGCGGCGGCAGGTCTTCGCAGACTCCCGCGGCGTCGGGATCTGCAACTATGCCTTCCTCAGCGCTACCTATGCGGTTGAATACAGCGTCTAGGCCTTCATCGAGTACCGCCAGTACCGCGCTGCATCCCAGAGTGTCTGGGTTGTTCATCAGGCGAAGCGCGGGTTCGGCCAATCCCGCGAAACCGAGATGCGCGCCACCGGCAATAGTCAGCAGCGAGCCGTTCGCTATGCGACCGGGGATGATCACCGCGTTGGATTGATAGTCCACCAGGGCATCAGCGGTGCCGGCGATCATCAGAAACGGAACGTCGCTGGTTTCGTAAAACCTGGCGGTGAACGCACTATCGAGACCCGCTATCGACACCGCCGCCTGTATTCTCGGCTCGCGCCAGCGTGGATGATAGGTGGTCACGCTGGTGGTGAGTCCACCCAGCGAATAACCGGTAAGCCCGATGCGACTGGTGTCGATCGCCCCGCCAAAGGGGCGCGCATCGTGGCCAAGACCGAGCACCGAGTCGATCAAGAACGAGACGTCGGCCGCTTGATTGACCACATCGCGTGCATTGGCACCGCCGGGGGTCGAGCCAGAGGTCAGGGGATAGTCAGCCGCCGCTACCACATAACCGTAGCTGGCAAGTTGCTCGGCGAGGTACGGCACCTCGCTGCGGGAAGAGACAATCCCGTGGCTGTGAATGATTAACGGATGTGCAGCGTCACTATTCTCCGGATACCAGATGGTGGTGGGAAAAGTCCTGTCAGGTTTGCCCGGAAAGCCCCTGTTCTCATCGGTGGGCCTGGTGCCGTCGACGAAGACAAAGTCTTTCTGTCCGACGTCGAAGGGTCCAGGTTCCAGCCAGCGAGCGCTGCCTGAATCCGCACTCGGTTGTTCCGGATTGGTCGCAATGTAGCCGGCGACGAAGAGCACCACCAGCGAGACCAGCAGTCCAGCCGCAATCTTCAGGGCTTTCCGAATCACGCCAGACCCCCATCAAGAACCGCGTGTGACGCGTCGCCGCCCCCGCGAGCGAGCCGGGAGCCGAGCCAGTCCGTAGTGGATACTGCGACCGGGCGCAGCCCGGTCTACGCACCAAGTTGGACGATGATGTAGCCGCCCGAGCGTTCGTCAAGGGCCAGTTCGAGCACGCCCCGGGACTGCGCCTCTTCCAACAGGTCGTTGAACGAGCCGAATCCGTAGGCCGATTCGTTGAAGCCAGGCCGACGCCGCTTGAGCGTCTGCTTGATCATCGACCCCCACAACTTGGCCCGGTCGCCCCGCTCCGCATAGATCGCCTCGGCGGTCTTGACCACCAAATCGATCGCCTCCTGGGCCGGGTCGTCCGGCGCCAGCTCGGGCTCCGGCTCGGCGTCAGGCACGGGCATCGCGGCCGACTGTTCCGTTCGCGAAACGGTGGCCTTGGCCCGGCTACGGCGGGGCCGGCGCCGAGCCGGCTGTCGTTCCGGCACGAGATCGTCGTAGAAAATGAACTCGTCACAGTTGTTCATCAGCAGGTCCGAGGTGGAGTTCTTCACACCGACCCCGATCACCGACTTGGCGTTCTCGCGCAACTTGCTGACGAGCGGCGAGAAGTCGGAATCGCCGGACACGATGACGAACGTGTCGATGTGCTCCTTCGTGTAGCAGAGGTCGAGCGCATCAACCACCATCCGAATGTCAGCCGAGTTCTTCCCCGACTGACGCGTGTGCGGAATCTCGATCAGCTCGAACGCTGCCTCGTGCATCGTCGGTTTGAACTCTTTGTATCGCGCCCAGTCGCAGTAGGCCTTCTTGGCCACGATGCTGCCTTTGAGCAGCAGACGCTCGAGCACCAGACGGATGTCGAATTTCGTCAGTTTCGCGTCGCGAACACCAAGCGCGATATTCTCGAAGTCACAGAACACCGCGAGGTTGCCGTCACCAGTCACTAGATATGCCCTCTCTCATCTTTGTGCGCTCGTCGCTCACTCATCGAGGCTCGGCGGCGGCCGCCTCCGCTTCCTGCCGGTCAAGCACCTCGCGAAACAGCGCCTCGACCGCGTCGAGCTCCTCCCGGTACCCGTCCGGGTCGATGAACGGGTTCGGGCCGTCGCCGATACGCTCGTACTTGCCCGCCATGCCGTACATCGCCGGATGCGACCCCAGCGGCACGTCCGGCGACAGGGTTCGAAGCACCCGGAAACCCTGCTTGAACTCGTCAGCAATCGTGGGGTTGTCCGGGTTGTTCACGAACTGGAAGTTCGGGTTGCTCCCCATGCTGCCGACGATGACGACATCGTAGGACTCCCCATTCTCGTCGATCGTCATCGTCCACGTCGTGCACCCCTTCGTGTGGCCTGGCGTCAAGCGGGCCGTCAACGTGGTTCCGCCCAGCGTCACCGTCGCACCGTCCTGCAGCACCCGGTCGATCGGGTGCTGCTTGTCACCCGGACGCATCCGCTCGAGCGCCGGCACGTCGGCGGCCATCGCCATCACCCGCGCGCCCGTCATCTGCGCCACCAACGCGTCGCCCTGCATATGGTCGCCGTGCGCGTGGCTGCCGAGGATGACCTCGATGTCATCGAACTCGAAGCCGAGCGCTTCGACCGACGTCTTCAGCCCATCAACCGCGCGCTCCCAATTGGTGTTGATCAGGATATGGCCTTCGGGGGTCGCCACGAGAAACGCGGACAGGCTGTAGGACCCGACGTAGTACAAATTGCCGACGATCGGATGCGGCGAAAAAGGGGTGACCTGCTCTTCTCGCGTACCGACGTTCCGCCGAAACATCTCCTCTTGGGTCAGGGGGGTGGCGGGCGGCTGGGCCATGGCCGAGGTCGCCAGGAGGGTCAGCATGCCGATTCCGGCGAAGCTCCAGGGTTTGTTGCGCATGGTCAGATTATACGCACCGGGTACGTTCAGGCGGCCGTTCGCAGGACGGCACCGGCTTGGGGCGGTGTGTCCAGCGTGCACAGGTCAGGCCTCGGTGGACGCGCGCTTGGGCAGCCGTTCGTCCAACTGGGCCAACACCGCCTCGGTGAAGGCAGTGGTGCCCAGCGTGCCGCCGATGTCGGCGGTGCTGACGCGGGCGGCGATGCAGGCGAGAAGCGACATCCGCAGGGCGTGGCCCAGGTCATAACGGTCCACGTGATCGAGCAACATCCCGAAGGCCAACAGCGCCGCTGACGGGTTGCATTTGTCCTGACCGGCAATGTCGGGCGCGGTGCCGCCGGCCGGGTCGAACATCGCCACGTTGGGCGCGCCAGACTCGAGAAAGCTGTATGACCCGCTGGCCCCGATGCCCAGGCTCCCGACCAGCCCGCACGCCATGTCGGACAGGAAGTCGCCATACTCGTTGAGACACACAACGATGCCGAAATCACTGGGCTTGAGAATGATCTTGGCCAGGAGCGCATCGAAGAGCACTACGCGATGGTCCACATCTGCGTACCCGGCCGCTACGCCGCGCACGACCTCCTCGAAGAACCCGTCGGTGACGCGCTGGATGGTGTGCTTCGAGGACGAGGTGACGGTCAACTGTTTGCTGCGGGCCAGCTCAAAGGCGAATCGCGCCGCCTCCCGGCAGGGTCCGCGCTCCACGATGCGGAGCGACACCGCAGCATCGCGCCCGACCCGGCGTCCCGGGTCCTCGTAGGTCCCACCGGTCGCCACACGCACCACGTGCAGGAACACGTCTTCGCTGAAATTCGACCGGATGCCGTCGATAGAAATGACGGGCCGGTGGATGACCGCGAAGTCCAGTGCCCGGCGCAACACGGCGTTCGGCGACTCCGTCTCCGTCACGGTCGGGTACTTCAGCCCCAATCGGGTCACCCGCAACGCAGACTCCGCGGTCTCGTAGAGCTCAGGACCGCTACGTCGGCGGTTGTCGAGCGAGAGGTCGATGGAGTCGAAATGGACGTCGATCGGGAGCCGGTCGGCGACCGCGTGCACGCAGGCGCGCAGCTCCGGTCCGATCCCGTCTCCCAGCAATTCTGTAATGGTCAGCGATGTCGTCATAGAGTGCGGAGCCGTCGCGAGCGCGACGTCAGCTGAAGGATACCAGGAGTGTCGCCGGGCTACTGAATCGGCAAGGCCCCGGCCGGCGCCCCGGACTGGGTGACAGGGACAGCAACGCGGGCCTGATAGATCACGCCGGCCTGATTCGTACCAAAAAAACGAAAACCGGTATTGGATGGCGCCGCGCCGGCGAAATAGGTCGAGGCGACGGTGCCGGCGGCGGCGCCGTTGCAGGAGGCCGGAGCGCCGGTCGCGGGTGGTCCGGCCACGACGGTCATCTGGTAAGTGCTCTTGAACGACGGGTCAGTATTGAGGTCCGTTCCGATATATGCGGCCTCGCCGACGGTTGGCGGGGTGCCCAACAGCTCGAGGGTGGGAGCGTAGAAGCCGCTGCCGCAGCTGGCCGCAAAGGCCGACTGCCCGCTGCTGATAGCCCGGAGCGAAGCGATGGCGGAGGCCTCGTTCCCCGACATCCGCGCCCGCAGCAGCCCCGGCAACGCGATCGCCGAGATGATCCCGATGAGCCCCACGACCACCATGAGCTCGATGAGCGTAAAACCGAACTCCTGGGGCCTCCGGTGCGTAATCATGACTGTAGTGCCTCCCGTGGGCGGAGCGACGCCCAGGAGTGAGAACAGCAAAATCTATGCCACGCGGAAGCCGCCGGGCCCCGGCCGCACACCAGTAGCGAGATGCTCTCTCGGCCTTGACGTTTCTGTCCCATCAACCACCAAATGGTGACTGGACAAAAAAAGGGCCCGAGCGCGTTGCGCGCCCGGACCCGGTCGTTCGATTGGCCTCCGTATGGTGCTGGGGAGCTCTAGTGCCCCTCGTCACCCGGCAGGCGAAGCGCGGCCAGCGCGCCCTGGACCGAACCGCCCCGCGCCACCTGGACCACGATGTACTGGTGACCCTCGTGCATGTAGGTCATCATCCCGTACTGCCCAGGCGCGGGGAGCTCAACACTGCCGACCAGTTCTCCGGTCAGTTTGTTGCGCGCATCCAGTACCGCGGGGCCATTCGAGCCCTGCGTCGTCAGCAGCAGGCTGCCGGTCACCATCGAGATGGCGCGGGCCCCTCCGCCCACGTTGGACAGATCCACGCCCTGTAGGGCGGGGTGACGCTTCATACGGTCGGACGCCTCCCCAATCGGCACCCACCAGAGGTGCTCACCCGTGTCCATGTCGATCGCGGTCACGCGGTTGTACGGAGGCTTGTTCATCGGCAACCCTTGCGGGCCCGCCCACCCGACGCCACCGCCCTGCACCCAATCGGAGACCGTCGTTCCGGTGGTCCAGCAGTCGCCTTCCGACGACGTGCAGCCGTGCGTCTCACCGTCGGTGTTGATACCCGGCTGCACCATGCGACCCGAGCATCCGGGGGCCGACGGCTGGTACAGGATGCCGGTGGTCGGATCGAACGACGCCGGATTGGTGATATTCAAGCCGCCGGAGCAGGCGATCCACCCCTGGACGCTTTCCGAATGACCCTCCGGCAGAGGCGGCATGTAGGGTCCGCCGATGCGGAAGTTGCTCATGATCTCGAGCGCCTCGGCTCTGAGTTCCGGGGTGAAGTCGATCACGTTCTCTTCCGACAACCCGAGCTCTTCGAGCGGAGCCGGTTTGGTCGGGAACGGCTGCGTTGTCGCGAGGTGCTCGCCCGGTACCACCGACGCGGGGACCGCCCGCTCCTCAATCGGCCACACCGGCTCGCCGGTCACGCGATTAAACGCGAACGTCATGCCCTGCTTGGTCGTCTGGATGACCATCGGCACTGCCACCCCATCGACCGTTCCATCGTACAGAATCGGCACGTTGGGAAGGTCATAGTTCCAGATCGGATGATGGACCGTCTGGAAATGCCACAGCCGGTTCCCCGTCTCGACATCGAGCGCGATGAGACTCGTGCCGAACAGGTTGTTCCCGGGGCGGAATCCGCCGTAGTAGTCGATGGTCGGGGCATTGGTCGGAATGTAGACGATGCCGCGTTCCATGTCGGCCGCCAGCGGCGCCCAGGACGACACATCGCCCGTCCACTGCCACGCGTCGTTCTCCCACGTGTCAAACCCGAATTCGCTCTCTGACTGCGGAATGACGTTGAACTTCCACTTGTGCTGGCCCGTGCGCATGTCATACCCGAGCATGTCGCCGGGGACGTTTTCCAGTCGCGATTGACTGTAGCCCTGCTCGTGCGAATTGCCCACGACGATCGTGTCCTTGACGATGATCGGAGGCGACGAACTGGTGATGTAGCCCGTCTTGGGGTCGAGCCCCATGTCCGGGTCGTACTCGTGTCCCAGATCGGCCAACAGGTCGATGACGCCGGTGTCCGGGAAACCCTCGAGTGGCACTCGCGTGCCGAAACCCTCGAGGTGCTCACCCGTCTTCCCATCCAGCGCATGCAGGAAGAAGGCGGGGGTGATGACGTAGATCACCAGGCGGTCATCGATATACCCATGTCCGACGCCCTTGCCGTAGGAGGCCCGCATCGACTGCTCCCACCGCACAGTGTTCGGTTCGCGGTAGGTCCAGAGTTGCTCACCCGTCCCCGCGTCCATGGCCACGATGGTCCGCCGATACCCGGCGACGGTATAGAGGATGCCGTCGATGTAGCTGGGTGTCGACTTGAACGTGTAGTTTTCGTGGGGACTGAAATTGTCTCCGCGGAAGACCCAGGCCGTTTCGAGGTCGTCGAAGTTGCTGGCGTCGACCTGAGTGAGCGGCGAGAAACGGGTGCCCCCCGCGTCGCCACTCTGGTAGCGCCATTCTCCGTCCTCTGTGCCCGGTTCCTGCGCGGCCGCCCCGGTGGCGGCCAGCACGAGGGCCAGGGCCAAGGACGTCCACACCCGGCGTCCACGATGCCGACGACGTTGCGCGTCTGCTGTCATCTCTTCCTCCGCACGGCACGACGGATAGACCACGCCGCACCAGCCAACACTTCGATTGTTGGGCCGGCGACTGCCGACCCCTTGCGTAATATGCGTCGCGGGATTATTGCAGGGTGGAGGACGTCAAGCAACGTCTGTCGACCGCACCGCCTCCGGGGCGACCCGAATCCAGACCATTCCAGGACCGGTCCAGGGCCGTGAAAACTCCACGAAGTCAGGCTACACTGGCTTCGGTATGAGAACCACTCGCACGCAGATGGCTCGACTCGTCGTCGGACTCGCCGCACTCGGCACCCTGACCGGTTCGGGTGGACGCGCGCAGGAGCGTCCCATCCCGAGTCCGGCTGGACGCGCGGCAACCCAGATCGGGGGCGACGTCTACGACCCGGTGCGGGGGTTCGTGGGCGGCGCCTGGGTCGAGATTCGCCATGGCCGCCCCATTCGACGTGGTCGAGACATCTTTGGCCTGGACGACTATCGCGAGTTCCTCAACGATGGCGCCCCGGTCTGGCGGGCCGGGGCCAATCAGACGACTCGGTTGATCAGCGAGGTGCCACTGGTCTTTGGCGGCACGACGATCGCCGCGGGTGAGTACACCGTGTTCATCGATCTGGCCGCCGACCCGTGGTCGTTCGTGTTGTCGAACTGGCCAGCGCAGGTCGGCTACGACGAAGGCAACCGCGAGGCGCTCTTTGGCGCCTTCGAATACACCTCAGACCGAGACGTGCTGCGAATGCCGATGACGGTCGAGACACTGCCGTGGTCGTTCGACCAGCTCTCGTGGCAGTTTCTGGATATCACCGAAACCGGGGGCTCGCTGGGCTTGTTCTGGGACGCCACGCTCGCCTCGGTGCCATTCACGATCGCCGAGTAGCAGGGTCGCTCCCGCCCCACCGGAGTAGGCCCCTCCGCGTCACCTTCCGAATAAGAGGAGGCACACGTTCATGCGATGGTAACGGGGCGCACGAAGTCGCAACCTCGATGATCGGCGAACCCAGCGCTCACCCCGGCGTCGCGCCGTCGGCGGGGGGCTCGGACTCGGGGGGACGCTGGCGATTCTTGCAATCAGCTGGTTGCTGGGGATCAACCCGATGACGTTTCTGGGCGGCGGGGTCGGCGTCGGCGGAGGCAACTTCGCCACGGACGAGTTTCGCACGACGCCTGAAGAGGAAGAGCTGGTCGACTTCATCTCGTTCGTGCTCGATGATCTGCAGGACACGTGGCGCGGTTTGCTGCCAACGTATCGCGACGCCACCCTCGTGCTGTTCCGCGAGGCGACGCGCTCGGGATGCGGTGTCGGCCAACGCGAGATGGGACCGTTCTATTGCCCGGCGGATGAGCAGGTCTACATCGGCCTGTCGTTCTACGACGAGCTGCGGTCCCGGTTCGGCGCCCCGGGAGACTTCGCGCAAGCCTACGTCCTGGCCCACGAGATTGGCACCACCTCCAGACCGTGACCGGCATCTCCGACGACGTGCGCCAACGGCAGCAAGCGGACCCCGCATCGCGCAACCAGCTCTCGGTCCGACAGGAACTGCAGGCTAACTGTTTTGCCGGTGTCTGGGGCTACGCCACCGCCCAACGCGGCAACCCCGATCGGGAAGACGTCGAAGAGGGACTGCGAGCCGCGGCCGCCATCGGTGACGACCGGATCCAGCGGATGGGGGGACAGGGCGTCCACCCGGAGTCGTTCACGCACGGGTCGTCGGAGCAACGGGTCGAATGGCTGCGACGCGGCCTCGAGAGCGGCGACCCGGAACGCTGCAATAATTTTTGATCGGACGCAACGTGGACCGTCTACTCGCCGAACGCCCAGAGCGCATCGACGGTGCGGATGTAGATGCGGCTTTCGGCGATTGCCGGTGTCGCGTACGCGAGTGACCGGAGATCATTGACGGTCACCCGGTCGAGCGACCCGCCGGGTGTGCCGTCGGTCTCCGCGTCGACAACCACCACCTTCCCCGACGTGCCCACGAAGAAGAGCTTCCCGTCGGCCGCCACCGGCGATGCGTAGTAGTCGTCCACTCCGCCACGCAGGCGTCGGCGGTCGACGATCTCCCCGGTGGCGGGCCGAAACACGGTGAGGATGCCGCCGTCGTTGATCATGTAGAGCAGGCCTTGATACAGCAGCGGAGACGGCAACTGCGGCACCGCCCGGTCATACCGCCATACGAGACTCTCGGCGGTCATCTCGCCCGAGCCACCGAGACGCATCGCGACCATGCCGTTGACGCTCGCCATGGCGGCCCGGTAATAGCGCCAGTCCTCCTCGTTCATCGCCCCGTCGCCATCGAGATCCAGGTAGAGGATGTAGCCGCGAGCCTGCGCCTGCGGGAATTCGTCTCGGGAGATCAGGCCATCGCCATCACGGTCGTGCTCCGCCACTGTCTCGTCCCAGCCGTCGATCTCGAACTGTTCGCCCACCTGGTTGAAGGGGCTGGCGTACCCCTGGACAAAGAGCGTGTCGCCATCCAGCACCGGGGTCGCCTTCATTTCGAACGGGAGCCCGCCAACCCACCACTGCCGGTCACCAGTGGCGAGATCGTAGGCGGAGAGCATGAAGGACCCGGCCATGAGCACCTGTCGGGTACCGTCCGCTGCCGTCCAGAGCACCGGAGAGGAATGCCCGCTCTTGGCCTCGGGCCGCTGGGTACGCCAGCGCTCGGCTCCGGTCGTGGCATCGAGCGCCAGTAGGAACGACCCTTGCTGCTGATCGCAGGCCAGGATGACCAGCCCGTCTTCGACGATGGGTGACGCACCCATGCCATACACGTTGGTGAACGGCCCCAGCGGGACTCGCCAGCGTTCGTGGCCGTCGGCGTCGTACGACACCAGGCCGAAGTCGCCGAAGAACACGTAGACATGACCGTCGGGATCGACCGCCGGGGTCGCCGCCGCGGCGTGGTTGCGCGTGTCGAGTGCCTCGCGGCGCGGCGCGCTCACCGCCGAGCGCCAGCGTTCGCGACCGGTCGCACGGTCCAACCCGATGGTCAGCAAGCGCTCCGCCTCGACAGCGGTCAGGACCAGGTCTGAACCGCTGATGACGGGTGAGGAATGGCCGGGAGGCAGCGGCGTGGTCCAGACGACGTTGGTGTCAGGATCAAAACGGGTTGGCAGCGGCCCAGCGTCGTCGGCCACCCCAGACCCGTTCGGGCCTCGGAAGCGGCCCCACGACACGGCCGACGCCTCCTGTGACCGCTGGCCCGGCGACCGGGTCTCGGGAGGTGCGGCGGTCGGCCCCCCGCACCCCGCGATGGCCGTGACAAGGACCGCGAACGTGGTCAGTCGCACCAGCCCGCCTGCCTGAGACGGCGCGTTACCGATCACGCGCCTTGAGCCACTTGAGCATCAACGGTGTCACAACGGCCGGGGCTTCCGTATGCGGACCGTGTCCCACCCCCGGGAGCACCCGAACGGTCAGGTCCCCCTCGACCCATTGCCACATGCCGTCGAGCGTGGCATTGAGGAACGGCCCGCTGTCCTTGCCGTAGATGAGCAGCGTCGGCGCCTTCACCGGCGGGAACGTGTCGATGGTGAACCCGAAGCCCTCGCTGTCGAGTGTCACCGGTGAACGGGGCCAATTCGCCAGGTAGAAGTTGACGATCGACTGCGGGTCGAGCCGAGCGTACGCCGCGGTGCGGAGCCGGCCGAGCTCCGGCGAGTCGTCCGCCCGCGGGGGCGCGCTGCGCATCCGTTCGCCGAACTGTGTGCCGGCCTCCGGGTTCTCCTGCATGTTGCGCTGAAACCGGCTGGCTTGCTGCTGCTCCGCGTT